>JBFHGR010000017.1:0-39603 GCA_041583015.1 Parvicella sp.
GAGGAGAAAAAGTTAAAGATGTATTATTGGATGTTATCACCTTTAAAAATGATGATAATTCATTAGTTGATCAAATTGAAAACTCTCTCACCAATGAAGAAGATGAAATTGAAACAGAGAAAGACACTGAATAAACAATTATAGCACTTAAAAAAAACACTCCTCTATGAAACACATTGTTCTACTAATATCTATACTTTCAAACCTTGTTGTTTTTTCTCAAGACATAGATCTTGCCAATTACATTCCCATTGAAAGTATTGGAGAATTACCCGCAGATTTCACTGAGCGAACTAGTAGAAAAGTAGCAGAGGATATAGAAAATGAAATAGACAATAGCGATAGGGTAAAAACTAAAAAAGCAAAGGAAGAATTCATTCTGAAATCAAATTATTTTATAGATGATCTTTTGATGAGTGGAAATGTTCTTTTTGGAGATCCTGTGACAAAATATCTCAATAGAGTTGCAGACAGAGTATTGAAAGATGAGCCAGCATTGAGAAAAGAACTTCGTTTCTATTGCATAAAATCAAACATCACCAATGCTTTTACCACTAACCAGGGAATGATTTTCGTAACGCTAGGACTTATATCACAATTAGAAAATGAAGCGCAATTGGCTTTTGTGATTGGACATGAAATCACACACTATAAAAGAAAGCACGTAATAAACAGCGTACTCGAAGCAGATAAAATTTTCTCAAGAAAGGATAAGTACAACAGAGTTTCACAAGATGATAATATTATTAAACTTAGTAATTACTCAAAATCTTTGGAACTTGAGTCGGATTCTACAGGATTTCACTATGTACAAAACGCAGGTTATGACCTTCGAGAAATATTAAGTTCTTTTGACGTTTTACAATTTTCCTACTTGCCATTTAATGAAATAGATATTGACTTTAGTGAATTTAACACTTTCAATGTCCATATTCCAAATGATTTAATTTTAGATACAATTAATCCAATCAATTTTGAAGTAGATGAAGACGATTCTAAAAGTACTCATCCAAACTTAAATACAAGGCGAGATAAAACCATCGCTTTACTTAAAAACTATGAGAATCAGCATAAAGGAATTAAATATGTAGTTTCTGAAAAAGAATTTAATGATGTAAAATCCATTTGCAGATTCGAATCTATTCGGATTAATCTAAAAAATCTTGATTATATAACTGCTTTTTACAACATAAAAGTATTGCAAAAGGAATTTCCTAATAATCAATACTTAGATAAAAGCATGTGCAAAGCATTATATGGTTTATCCAAAGTTAAATTAGCAAACTCATATACTACTGTCTTTGATTACTATGATGAATATGAAGGAAATATTAGCAGTGCTTATCATTTCTTTGAAAAAATAGAAACAGACTATCTAGCCTTACTTTCTATCAAAAAAATTTATGAAGAATCACTAAAGCAGGATAATCCTCACCTTAAAAACATGCTAAATAATCTGGTTTCAGATTTCATTTGGGAAAATGGCAATGAACATTTTAATTTTGAAGAGTATTTTGTAAAAAAAGAAGTGAAAATTGAAGAAAATTTGATTGACACTGAAGACAATGAAATTGCAAACAGTTCTGACTCCACTTCATCCGATGAGCCATTAAGCAAGTATGATAAATTAAGAAAAATTCAGTCAAAGCAATCCAATATTGAATTTACAGAAGGTGGATTGGAAATAGAGAAGTTTTATTTCAAGTCAATCTTCAATGATTATGAGCATAGGGATGGAATAGCAAAAGTCTTTGAGACAAATTTAAACCTAATTAAAACAAAAATAGAGACCAAACTAGCGGAGGAAAACAAATACGACAACCTTTCTTCTAGACAAAAATATTATAAAGAAAAGGAGGATAAAAAGCAAACTAAAAATGATGCAGTAAATTCCAATCGGATAGGAGCTCAAAAAGTTGTTTTCATTGACCCTCGCTACTTTAGCATTGATGAAAGAAAAGGAGTAAAGCTGGAAAACTCAGAAAACATGAGGTACAAACTTTACGACCAGATTGCAAGAGTTGGTGAAGCTGCTGGACTTTCTACAGAGATACTTACACCTAAAATATGTACTATTGATGAGTTTCAAAAAATGAATCATCTTTCTACATGTAATGACTGGATATCTGAAATTGGCAAACTTTCTGATATCAGATCCAACTGGAATATCATCCCTTCAGAGTCCGAATATATGAATGGTGTAAGCAATCATTACAATACAGAACTTATGGCTTTTACAGGTGTAATAGTCTTCAAAGAAAAGAAAATAAGAACAGGATTATTAGTTTTAGGATTGTTCATTCCATACACTATGCCTTTTGCCATATATTCACTTGTTACACCAAAATATCAAGCACTATACTACACCTATGTTTTCAACTCTTCTTCAGGAGAAATTGAAGCAGACAAATTGTTTGAATTAAAAAGTAAACCATCTGATGGAAATATTCAATCTGATATGTTCTACTTATTTTCAACTTTAAAATTGGAGAAATAATGAATTTAATAAAAACACTACTGATAGCTTCAATTTTAATTGTGAGTAATCAAAATTTTCGCAGTCAAGTTTTCGGTTATATGGGACAACGATTCTCTTCTGAAATAAACATTGGCGGATCATTTTCCAGAGCTTATGGAGCGTCTAATTTTACTTATGCTCCAGATAAGAATTTTGTTGGGAAATTACACCCCGAAATAAATATAAACTATACGATTGGAAAAAGAATTGATATCGGAATAGATGTTGGGTATCAAACATTTGAATCAAACGTCAATCATGACTATTACTTAGGTACCTTTTATCAAACTACTCAATATTATCCAAATCTAACCCAATATCAATATGGCGTTGCCAATGAGTTCTTTTACCCAATCGAAATTTCAAACAGTTCGACATCTGTTAATATTGATTTTTATTTCAGAATCTATTCCCGAAGACACATAGCGCCTGTAGGTGTCTATCATCAATTTGGGGCAGGAATCCAAAGACTTAATTTTAAAGACAACAAAATAGAAGGTTATTTCTCTGATTATCAATCTGAAGAAAACTATACAAGACCTCAATTCATTGCAGCCATATCAACTGGTAAAGAAGTATATGTTCACACATTACCCACAGTAGTTATACCTCGAATATCATATAGGATAGGAAAGAAGTTTGTTGCATCCAATGGTCTATATTTAAATTTATCCGCAGAAATAAATTTAATTTTCAGTAAAGGTTTAAGTGCCTTTAAAATGAATAAAAAAAATAGAAACTATACAGAAACCTCATACGAGTTATTTTATTCTGATGCTTATAACAACAGTACCTATGTTAACAAGTCTCAAAGATTTGAAATAAAACTTGGCGTTGGAAAAACATTTTAATTATGAAAAATTATTTAATATTATTTACAGCTATAGTAGTTCTAGTCAGTTGTAAAAGAGAAGGATGTGCAGACCCTAAAGCAATAAACTTTGATTTTGGGAGTAAAGTTATTGATGTGCCAGAATTATGTATTTATGACAATGAGGACTCCCAAAATGATTTAACAAAGGTTATCATTTGTTCTGACTTAACCCAAAATGTTACTTGGCCAAAAGTTCCGGGAGCTAGCGTGGATTACTATGTAAACTGTCGAATTAAAATCTACCAACAATTAGTTATTTCCCCTGGTGTAGTTATTGAATTTGGACCAGAAGGAGAATTATATACACAGGGAAATGGTAGTATTTTCGCTAATGGAACGGCTAGTGAAAGGATTACATTAAGAGGTGTTAATCAGGAGAATTGGAAGGGAATCACTTTTACTAACTCTGCTTACTATTCTAACACTTTGAATTATACGGATATTGAAGATGCTTATAACACACAATCCAACTCTTCTATAAACTTTAGCATGAACGGAGAGATTAAATGTAACAATGTTACTATTAGGAATTCACCTGGCTATGGCATATCCGCAAGTTATTATAAAACTACTTCTCAATTTCAAAATACCACTATTGAAAACTGTGCAAAGAGTGTAATCCTGCCAAACTCAACAATAAGTTTACTTAACAACCTCGCTTCCCTAAACTTCTCTAATACTGAAAATTTCATTGAAATGCCGGATAGTTACATTGTTAACTTCTCACTTTCAAGTTCGTTGTCCAATCCTATCTATTTTTCTGGCACAAGTTTTTCAGACAATATTTACTTTGATAATATAACTGTTACTGCCGCAAATACTTTTGTCTTTCATGAGAAATACATGAACATAGGATACACTGCAAACTGTTCAATTCCAAATGGAGGAAAGTTAACTTTGACTTCTAAAGATCCTGCAGGATTTTGGTTAGGAATATCAGCTAACATGAATTATTCTCATGTTTTTAATAACATAAAAATTAATAACGTAGCCTTATCTCAAGGTTCTATTAGACTTACCAACTTTAATGCTTCCAATATTATTACGGTTACCAATAGCATTATAGAATGTGGCGTATCTACTTCTTGTGGTATACACTTCAGTAATACTTCATCTGTTCCATCAAGCAATTATAATATCACTGGCACCACTTTCACCTGCTCCAATCAAGTTTGCCCTTAATCTCTTCACATAGTTAGTTTGGGTTTTGTATCTTTACATTATCAAATTATAAATACACACAAACTATGTCAGAAACATTAACACAAACCAATGCTATTCAAGATGTCTTGGATACTTTAGGTGTAAAAGAAATAAATAGTGGTGCCGCAATCGGTAGACACTGGTTCACATCAAGAGGTGAAGTAATTGAATCATACTCTCCTGTAGATGGAAGTCTTATTGGAAAAGTTAATAGTGCTACTACTACAGAATATGAAGCTGCAATTCTTAAGGGTCAAGAAGCATTTAAATCTTGGCGTATGGTTCCTGCTCCTATAAGAGGAGAATATGTAAGGCAATTTGGAGAAGAATTAAGAAAAGTAAAAGATGAGTTAGGTAAACTTGTTTCGTATGAAATGGGGAAATCTTATCAAGAAGGTCTAGGTGAAGTTCAAGAAATGATTGATATTTGTGATTTCGCTGTTGGTCTTTCAAGACAATTACATGGTCTTACAATGCATTCTGAGAGACCAAATCATAGAATGTATGAACAATATCATCCACTTGGAACAGTTGGAATCATTTCAGCATTCAATTTCCCTGTTGCGGTTTGGGCATGGAATACTGCTTTGGCTTGGATATGTGGAGATGTTTGTATTTGGAAGCCATCTGAAAAAGTTCCTTTGTGTGCAATTGCTTGTCACAATATCATGAACAAAGTTATTGAAGCAAATGATTTACCGGATGGAATTAACTCTTTGGTAATCGGTGGTGCTGAACTTGGTATTAAATTATCTAAAGACACAAGAGTTCCTTTAGTATCTGCTACAGGTTCTACTAGAATGGGAAAAGCAGTTGCTGTCTCCGTTGCTGAAAGATTAGGGAAATCATTATTAGAACTAGGTGGAAATAATGCCATTATTGTGACACCTACGGCAGACCTTAAAATGGTCGTTCCTGGTGCTGTATTTGGTGCAGTAGGTACTGCTGGCCAAAGATGTACTTCTACTAGAAGATTAATTATCCATGATTCTATCTACGACAAAGTAAAAGATGCAATTGTTAACGCTTATGGTCAATTAAAAATTGGAAATCCTTTGGATCAATCTAATCATGTTGGACCACTTATTGACAAAGATGCAGTAGCAATGTATAACTCTGCGCTAGAAAGAGTTGTAGCAGAAGGAGGTAAACTATTAGTTGAAGGTGGTGTTCTAACAGGTGTTGGTTATGAAAGTGGTTGCTATGTTAAGCCGGCAATTGCAGAAGCAGATAATAACTTTGAAATTGTTCAGCACGAAACATTTGCGCCAGTATTGTACTTGATGAAGTATTCTGGAGATGTTAGCAACGCAATTGCAATTCAAAATGCAGTTCCTCAAGGTTTATCTTCTGCTATCATGACAAACAATATGAGAGAGCAAGAAGAATTCTTAGCACATTGCGGTTCTGACTGTGGAATAGCTAATGTAAACATCGGAACTTCTGGTGCTGAAATTGGCGGTGCATTTGGCGGTGAGAAAGAAACAGGTGGTGGACGTGAGTCTGGTTCTGATGCTTGGAAAGTATATATGAGAAGACAAACTAATACAATCAATTGGGGAGCAGATTTACCGCTAGCGCAAGGTATTAAGTTTAACTTATAAAAGAATACAGTCAATATTTTCGAAAAGCGTCATCATTTTTATGGTGACGCTTTTTTTGTTTATAGAAGTGAATTTTCCGTTGAACATTTTAATCATACTCAATTTTCACTCCCATCATGTTGCTCAAATTCATAAAACCAGAATTTTGGGAATGCAAAAAGAGCGATCCTAAAACAAATCGCTCCTTTTAACTATTAAACCAATACTACTTTTTGCAATACTTATTGCCACACCATATTTGCAGTAAACCTTATTTCACCCTTTGTAACAACCAATGTATCTTTAAATCGATCACTATCAGTAGACACATAAGGTTGCACTTCTACAGAATCAATAAACTCAAGATGTCCACCACCAAGATCAACTTCATAAAAGAAAACCCAAAAAGAACCTGTTTGCCAATCTGAAATAGACAATGACGGTATAGACTTAGTAATATTGGTTTCAGTAACGGAGACAGAAGGAAAAAAACTTTCTGGTTCATAAAACTTACCACCATCTGCTTTAAAGGAAATAAATAAATCAGGAAGCGTATTGTCATCATCCATGTCATCACCGTATCCTCCATCCCAAATCACACTTGCATAATTATGTTCTGTAAAAGATGCTACATTCACACTTGCAAGTTTAACAGAAGAGTATACTTTACAGGAACCATTATCTTTAGTTTTCTTTTCCTGATAATTATGCGCTAATGGATTAGTACATCCTTTTTTACATGAGTTACTTGCCAAAGCCATTGCACCAACTATTACTAAATAAAAATATTTCTTTATCATATCGTCTTGTATTTATTAGAACTAATATATTCATGGCATCATCATTATTAAACAATTTGGTATGAACATCAATAAAAAGTGTATTTCTACTCATTATTCAGGTATCAAATTTGAAATGACTTAATACATTTTAAAATATTGCAAAATTCAAGAATCTCTCAATTTGAGAAAATGGAAATAATCTTGCAAAAAAAATGGGACGATTCAACATTGAATCGTCCCATACATAAATATTATTGAAATAACGTTTATCCTTCATTCAAAGCTTCTGCACCACCAACGATCTCAAGGATTTCATTAGTAATAGCCGCTTGTCTTGCTTTGTTGTAAAACAATTGCAGATCTTTCTTCAATGAAGTTGCGTTATCAGTTGCTTTATGCATTGCCGTCATTCTTGCTCCATGTTCCGAAGCATTAGAGTCTAACAAAGCTTTATAAAACTGAATCTTCAAAGAATTAGGAACTAAGTTAGTTACAATTTCTTTCTTTGATGGCTCAAAAATATAATCATTATTAGAAGAACCTTCAGCAACCTCTTGGGAAGGTACAACTGGCAAAAACTGCTCAGTAGTAATGATTTGAGAAGCTGCATTCTTAAATGCATTGTAAACCAACACAATCTTATCAAAAGAGTGTTCCGTAAATCTCTCCATCAAGTTTTCCGCAATCTCTGAAGAACTTTCAAAACTCAAGTTATCCCATACCTTTTCAGTTTGGTGAGGTAAACGTGTTCCTCTAATTGCAAATTCAGTTCCTTTTAATGCATCGTTCATTTTCTTACCAATTGGAAGAATAGATACATTACAATCCTTGTATTCGTTCGCTACCAATCTTTTGACTTCTTTAACAATGTAATTGTTAAACCCACCACAAAGACCTCTATTCGAGTTAATACCCACAATCAAAACATTCTTAACAGTTCTTTCTTGCGTATAAGGATTTTCGTTTGCATCTAAAGATGAAGACAAATTCCCAAGAATATCTTGCAATTTTTCAGCATAAGGACGCATCTGAGTGATAGCATCTTGTGCTCTTTTCAACTTTGCTGCAGAAACCATCTTCATTGCTGAAGTAATCTGCATCGTTGAATTAACTGAAGTTATCCTATTTCTTATTTCTTTTAAATTCGCCATGAATGGAAGAATTTTCTAACTTAATTATTAATTGTAGTTCTCAGCCATTTGTTTAGCAACATTTGCTAAGGTATCAGTAACTTCATCAGTTAGTTTACCTGCTTTTAATGTTGACAATACATCTGCATGAGAATTTCTAAGTGTTCTAAGGTAATCCTCTTCAAACTGCTTAACTTTATTAACAGGTACAGAATTCAACATTCCTTTTGTACCACAGTAAATAATAGCAATTTGTTCTTCTACTGGTAGAGGTGACCCTTCATTTTGCTTCAAAATCTCAACATTTCTAGCACCTTTTTCTAATACCGCTTTTGTGGCAGCATCAAGGTCAGAACCAAATTTAGCAAATGCTTCCAATTCTCTGTATTGAGCTTGATCTAATTTCAAAGTACCAGCAACTTTCTTCATTGACTTAATCTGAGCGTTACCACCAACACGAGATACAGAAATACCTACGTTAATAGCTGGACGAACACCAGAGTTAAACAAGTTAGCTTCTAAGAATATCTGTCCATCAGTAATCGAAATTACGTTAGTAGGGATATATGCAGAAACGTCACCTGCTTGTGTTTCAATGATTGGCAATGCTGTTAAAGACCCTCCACCTTTTACGATTGGTTTAAGCGATTCTGGTAAATCATTCATCTGAGCAGCAATTGTGTCAGAAGAGTTAATTTTTGCAGCTCTCTCTAATAATCTACTGTGAAGGTAAAATACATCACCTGGGTATGCCTCACGACCTGGAGGTCTTCTTAATAATAAAGATACCTCACGGTATGCAACCGCTTGTTTTGATAAATCATCAAAAACGATTAAAGCTGGTCTACCAGTATCTCTAAAGAACTCTCCAACAGCAGCACCAGTAAACGGAGCATAAAACTGCATTGGAGCAGGATCAGATGCGTTTGACGCTACAACAACTGTATAAGCCATGGCACCAGCATCTTCTAATTTCTTAACAATTCCAGCAACAGTAGAACCTTTTTGACCTACTGCAACATAGATACAGAAAACAGGTTCTCCTCGGTCATAAAATTCTTTCTGGTTAATTATAGTATCAATACATACAGTAGTTTTACCAGTACCTCTATCTCCAATAACCAACTCACGTTGACCTCTTCCTACAGGAATCATTGCATCTACAGATTTAACACCTGTTTGCAAAGGCTCAGTAACTGGTTGACGGTAAATTACACCTGGTGCTTTTCTTTCGATTGGCATTTGATATAAAGTTCCTTCTATTGGCCCTTTTCCATCAATTGGTTGACCTAAAGTATTGATAACTCTTCCTAATAAACCTTCACCTACTTCAACAGATGCAATTTTATTAGTTCTCTTAACTGTATCTCCTTCTTTTACGTCATTAGAACCTCCTAAAAGTACAGCTCCTACGTTGTCTTCTTCTAAGTTCAAAGCAATCGCTTGTAATCCGCTATCAAATTGGATTAACTCACCATATTGAACGCTAGATAAACCATAAATACGAGCAATACCATCTCCTACTTGAAGAACGGTACCAACTTCTTCTAATTCGGCTGCCGATTTTACTCCTGAAAGTTGTTCTCTAAGGATGGCTGATACTTCTGCCGGTTTAATTCCTGCCATAATTTTGATTATTTACTATAACTAAATGTTTGTTCTTAATTTTTTATTAACTCTTGTTTAAGTGTATTGAACTGATTAAGGATACTAGCATCAATTTGCTTATCTCCCATTTTCAGAATAAACCCTCCTAATAATTTAGGATCTATCGTTTCAACAACTTCAGCATTTGTTGCTCCTTGTTTTGCAGCAATTGCTAATATTTTTGCCTTTTGAGCTTCATCCAATTTAACTGCAGAGGTAACTTCTACAAGTGAAATGTTTTTATGCATTTTATATTCAAGGACATAAGCATAAGCAATATCTCCTAAAACACCTACACGATTCTTTTCAACTATTAACTTCAAAAAATCGTTAGTTAAAGCATTTACCTTTCCAGAGAAAATAGCGATTAAAATATCTCCTTTTTTCTCAGACTTTATAATTGGGTTCTTCAACACGGCCACCAATTCAGCACTTTCAGCAAGTGTAGCACCGATTGTGTGCATATCCGTATAGACAGCGTCAATAGCATTTTTTTCCAATGCTAAAGCCATAAGTGATTTTGCGTATCTTCTCGCTGCTAATGAATTCGCCATAATTAGTTGAGTGTTACGTCTTCTATTAAATTATCTACCAAAGTTTTCTGTTTGTCATCTGAAGAAAGTTTTTCTTTCACAACTTTCTCTGCAATTTCAATTGACAATATAGCCACTTGATTCTTGATTTCAGACATAGCAGCATTTTTCTCTGCTTTAATTTCCTCTCTAGCAGACACCATGATTTTTTCAGACTCAAGTTTTGCAGATTCTTTTGCTTCTGCAATAATTTTATCTTTTGTTTCTTTTGCTTCACGCATTAATTGCTCACGTGCAGCCAAAGCTTCCTTTTTCATCTCATCATTCTGAGACTTTAATTTAGCCATATCAAGCTTTGCCATTTCAGCAGCTTTCAAAGCATCATCGATTTTACTTTCTCTTTCTTTTACTGCTGTTAAAACAGGTTTCCAAGCAAACTTTTTCAGTAGGACTAACAACACTAAGAAAACAAGTGTTGTCCAAATCATCAAACCAAAACTGGGCGTTACTAAATCCATATTATATTCTAATTAAAATAAATTTCTTTTAAACAAAATTAAAAAAGACAAGTGAGTTGGCAATCCCAACCCACTGTCTTTTAAGAATTATTTTTGTAGCATCGCTACAACAATTCCAAATAATGCAGCACCCTCAACAAGAGCAGCAGCAATAATCATAGCAGTCTGAATCTTGTCAGCAGCTTCTGGTTGTCTAGCAATTGCATCCATTGCAGATCCACCAATTTTACCGATACCAAGACCAGCACCTAATACAGCAAGTCCTCCACCTAGAGCGGCAAGACCAATATGTAACGTTACTTCTTCCATAATTGTTTATTTTTTATTTTAGTTTATAATTATGCTATTTAATGGTGAGCCTCCTCAACTGCCATACCTATAAACAATGCTGATAGCATCGTAAAGATATACGCTTGTAAGAACGCTACTAATATCTCCAACACAGAGATAAATAAAGCCATAGGAACAGACAAACCTGCCCATGCGGCACTTTGATTAACGAAAATAATCGAAATCAATGAAATAATAATAATGTGTCCCGCAGTAATATTCGCAAACAAACGAATCATTAATGCAATCGGTTTAATAAAAATACCAGCCAATTCAATAGGAACCAAAATTGGATACAATGCTACTGGCACACCAGGAGGCAAAAAGATATGACTCCAAAATGACTTTTTAGAATGAATCAATTGAATCACCAACATAAACAATGCTAAAGTCATTGTTACAGAAATATTTCCAGTTAAGTTTGGATTGGTCAACACTGGAATTAACCCCAATATATTTCCACATAAGATAAAGAAAAACACTGTTAACAAGAAAGGCATAAACCTCTCCGGACCAGTTTTAATATTATTCTTAGCCACGTCATCTCTTACAAATAAAATCAACGGCTCCATCCATGACGCCAAACCTTTTGGTGCAACCGAACCATTTTTAGTATAATATTTACCAACTGCTCTAAACACCAACACCAAAATAATCGCCACTAAAAAAAGTGTTGCAACATTTTTAGTAATCGACATATCAAAAGGCTTAACAGCATTCAAAACCTCACCTATTGAATGATCCACTTCTAGATGATGTTCTCCAGGATTCAACTCATAAATCTTCTCATGAGACTTAACGAAGTTCATTCCATTTTTCTCTACAACATGATGTCCATGATCATCATGATGAAATTCTGAAGACATAAAAATCGCCATCCCTTGAGACCCAAACACTATTACTGGCAATGGAATAGTAACCGCATCTTCCCCTTCTCCTACTATATGAATTTCATGCGCATCCAAAACGTGATGGGTTGCAAAAGAAACAGGATCGAAATCATTCTCCTTCTCCCCCTCATCACTTGCGTTAGCAGTTGCAAAAGCAAATGTCGCTAAAAATGTCAAAATCAATGACTTAAAATAAGTTCCAAACTTCATTTCTGAGTATTTTTTATATCTTAACTTTCAAAATCGGGTGCAAAGGTAGGCTTTCGTTCAAACAATACAAGTCTAAAACAAAATAATTTTTATCAGTTTAGCTAAGTTGTTAACATTTGCAAATAATCAACACTTTTCAACAGATAAACAATTCAGCTTTGAAGCATATTTTTTTTTGCTACTTTTGAGCTTTATAGGAAAAGTTAGGATGAACGAACATCAAGAAGAACAAGACAAAGTACCAGTTAAGCAACCTAAAAGAAAATTAAAAGGTTGGGTAAAATGGTCATTTATAGTGTTACTATGGCTAGCACTACTCTCTCCATACCTTGGAATTAGAGGAATGTTATTCATTGCCGATGATGGTAATTTGCCAGGTTTTGACCAATTGGAGAATCCTCAAAGTAATCTAGCATCTGTAGTAATTTCTGAAGATGGTGTGGAATTAGGTAAATATTTTAGAGAAAATAGAACTAACGCATCCTTCAATGAACTTTCTCCGTATTTGATTCAAGCCCTGATAGCTACTGAAGATGAAAGGTTTCACCAACATTCCGGTGTTGATATTAGAGCAACAGGAAGAGTTATAAAAGGAGTGGTTACAGGAAACTCACAGGGAGGAGGTAGTACGATTTCTCAACAATTGGCAAAAATGCTTTTCCCTAGAGAAAAAATGTCTAAAATAGAATTGGTAAAAAGAAAATTTAAAGAATGGATTATTGCCACTAGATTAGAACGAGCTTATACAAAAGAAGAAATCATAGCTATGTATTTCAATAAGTTTGACTTCCTTAATAATGCTGTCGGTATTAATTCTGCAGCGATGGTTTACTTTGGTAAAAAGCCAATAGATTTAGATTTGCATGAAGCTGCTATGCTTGTAGGAATGGCTAAAAACCCATCAATGTTTAATCCCCTTAGAAAAGCTGACACCGTATTGGTAAGACGATCGGTAGTATTTTCTCAGATGAAGAAAAGCAATTTCATTACACAAGCAGAATATGACTCTTTAAAAGTTTTACCCTTAGGCTTAAATTATACTAAAGTGGACCACCAAACTGGTCTTGCTCCCTATTTTAGAGAAACATTAAGAGGTGAAGTAAGCAACTTACTAGAAGAGAAAAACGAAGATGGATCTTTAAAAATTCATAAATCCGATGGATCGGCATATGACATTTATGCTGATGGTCTTAAAATTTACACCACTATTGACTCTAGAATGCAAGAATACGCTGAATGGGCAGTTCAGGAGCATTTAAAATTTGAGTTACAAGAAGATTTCTTTGCCAATAATAAAAAATGGAAAAAACCTCCTTTTTCCAATGATTTGAATCAAGGTCAAATTGACACCATTATGATGACTGCCAAGAAGCAGTCTCAGATGTATAAAAAATTGACAGGCAAAGTTTGTGCTTACTGCGAAAGACCATCAGTTTGGCTAAAAAAGACAGAAACACATTATCATTGTGAATATTGTCATCATGATGAACCTATTCGTACCGAAGAACAAATTAATGAAATCTTCGATACTCCCAAACCAATGAAAATTTTTGATTGGCAATCGGAGCATTACGAGAAGGACACTATCCTTTCACCAATGGATTCAATCAGGTATTATAAAAGTTTGTTAAGAGCATCGATGGTTTCTATGAATCCTCACAACGGACATGTAAAGGCATGGGTAGGAGGTCCATATTTTCAACACTTCAAGTATGACATGGTCAAAAAAGGGAGGAGACAAGTTGGCTCTACTTTTAAACCATTCGTTTATGCAACAGCACTTTCTGTTGGAGCAATAACTCCATGCACATCAGTACCAGATATTTCATATTGTGTAGAAATTCCTTACAATAAATACAGAAATAAAATGTGGTGCCCTGGAAATGCGGGATCTAAACTAACAGGAGCAATGACACCTATTCCATATGCATTAGCATCTTCTATGAACAACATAACGGCTTATGTTATTGGATTACAAGATGGAGTAATGCCAAGTAAAGTTTGGGATAGAGTTGGTCAACTAGGCATTGACACTACTGGTTATTTACCTGTCCCTTCTATGGCTCTAGGTGTTCTTGACCTAAGTGTTTACGAAATGGTTGGTGGAATGTGTTCATTTGTAAACAAAGGTATATATATTGAACCCGTTTACATAATTCGTGTGGAAGACAAAAATGGTAATATTATTTATGAGCCTGAACAAAAGGTAACAAGAGTTTGGAGCGATGAAATTGCTTATACTATGCTGAGTATAATGAAGAGAACAACATCAGGAATTCAACATCCAACTTTAAAGAAAAGCAATGGCAACAGGATGGTTGGAGGTACCGCACTAAGAATAAGAGGAAAGCAAACAGAGAAAAGACCATATGCCGGTCTTAAAATGCCCATTGCAGCAAAAACTGGAACAACTCAGAATCAATCAGATGGATGGTTCATGGGGCTTACTCCCGATCTTGTAACTGGTGTTTGGGTAGGTGCTGAGGATAGGTCAGTAAGGTTTAGAAGCCTTCAACTAGGAATGGGAACCAATATGGCATTACCAATGTGGGCATATTACATGCACAAGGTATATGAAGATAGCACATTAAACATTTCTCAAGGTGATTTCCCTAGGCCTGCTAGTATCATAAAAGATCCTATAGATTGTAATTCGGAATTTGACTCCTCCCCTCTTAACTTTAATTTTAATGGGACTGATGGAGATGGTTTAGACTGGAACGAAAGTGATAGTTTTGAAAGTGACTCAACTTGGACACCTTAAAAGTGTTTATTAATTTAATAAAAAAACAGCACATGAATAAAGTTGTAAAAAATGCGAAAGAAGCTTGTAAAGGCATCGAAAACGGAATGACCATCATGCTTGGAGGCTTCGGACTCTGTGGTATTCCTGAAAATAGCATTACTGAATTGGTTAATAAAAAAACGACAAACTTAACATGCATTTCAAATAATGCTGGTGTTGATGATTTTGGCCTTGGTTTGCTTTTGCAAGGGAAACAAATAAAAAAAATGATTTCTTCTTATGTTGGAGAGAATGATGAATTTGAAAGACAAATGCTTAGTGGAGAATTAGATGTAGAACTTACTCCTCAAGGAACATTGGCTGAAAAATGCAGAGCAGCTCAAGCAGGAATACCGGCATTTTTTACTCCAGCAGGATACGGCACAGAGGTAGCCGAAGGAAAAGAAGTAAGAGAATTCAATGGGAAAATGTACATTATGGAGGAAGCTTACAAAGCTGATTTCGCTATTGTAAAAGCATGGAAAGGAGATACTGCTGGAAACCTAATTTTTAAAGGAACAGCAAGAAACTTTAATCCCAACATGTGCGGTGCAGGTAAGGTTACCATTGCAGAGGTAGAAGAGTTAGTACCTGCAGGAGAATTAGATCCAAACGAAATTCACATTCCTGGAATTCTAGTAAATAGGATTTTTAAAGGACAGAATTACGAGAAGAGAATTGAAAAGGTAACAACTAGAAAGAGATAGTATTTTAGAAATGTAACAATTTACCAAAATACAATTGTAACAATTCTGACGTTCTTAAAAGCTTTAGTAAAAAAAATGAAATGATTAAAAAAGGCAATCCAATTGTAGATAAGACAATTCAATTTTCATTGGATATTATCTCATTTTGTGAAACCTTAAACAAGTCAGGATATCATGTTTTTGCTAAACAACTGATTAGATCAGGGACATCAATAGGGGCTAATGTTGCAGAATCTCAAAACGCTGAGAGCAAAGCTGATTTTATTCATAAGATTAAAATTGCTACAAAGGAATTAGAAGAAACAAAATATTGGTTAACATTATGCCAAAAGTCAGATTCATTACCTTTTGACCAAAAGTTGGAGAAACAGATTATAGAAATAGGATTAATATTATACAAAATACTAAGTAGTGCCAAAACAAAGACAATCAAAAATTAGTACATTGATTTATTGTTACATTGCTACATTATAAATTTTTAATTTATGAGTTTAGATAAAGAACAAATCGCACAAAGAATAGCAAAAGAATTACGACATAATTGGTATGTAAATCTTGGAATAGGTATTCCTACACTAGTTGCAAATTATATTCCAGAAGGAATTGATGTAGAGTTTCAATCTGAAAATGGCATCTTAGGAATGGGGCCATTTCCTTTTGATGGAGAAGAAGATGCAGATCTTATTAATGCTGGGAAGCAAACTATTACAGCACTACCCGGTGCATGTTATTTTGACTCAGCAATGAGTTTTGGCATGATCAGGGGACAGCATGTACAATTAACAGTATTGGGAGCCATGGAAGTATCTGAAAATGGAGATATTGCCAACTGGAAAATTCCTGGTAAAATGGTAAAAGGAATGGGTGGCGCCATGGACTTGGTTGCTTCTGCGGATAATATTATTGTAGCAATGATGCACACCAACAAAGCTGGCGCAAGCAAGGTTCTTAAAGAATGTTCACTGCCACTAACAGGTGTTAACTGCGTGAAGAAAATTGTATCCAATCTTGCTGTTATGGAAGTTCTTCCCAATGGAGGTGGTTTAAAACTTCTCGAAAGAGCCCCAGGTGTTTCTGTGGAAGAAATTGTCGCAGCTACGGAAGCCAAACTCTTGGTAGAAGGTGAAATTCCAGAAATGACATTTTAATATCTGTGCTAAGATTAAAGCAGCACTTAAGTAAGTATTGGCATGTATATGTCTTTTCCATTGGATTGATAATCTGTATCAGTCCAATTTTTATGATGGACTATCTAATTACCTTAGATGGTCCTAATCATTTATACAACTCTGCAATCTATAATAGGCTTTTGTCTGGTGATGAGTTTTCTAGTTCACTTTTTGAATTTAACAATCAAATAACTCCCAACTACTCTTCTTTACTCATATTATCATTTTTACTAATATTTTTTAATGGAGTCATAGCTTTAAAAATTTTTCATGTTGTATACGTACTCCTATTTGCAATTACCTTTTATAAATGGAATCAAACATCAAGCACTAAACATAATTTATCATTTTTAATAATCCCATTAATATTTTCATATCTATTTATAAGTGGATTTTACAACTTCGCACTTTCATTTATTCTACTATTCTGGATCATCTCATTTTATGAGAAAACGAAGTTATCACTACCATTAAAAACAATTATACTTGTTTTTTTACTATTAACCCTTTACTTATCTCATTCAATCGTCTTTATATTTGCTGGATTGGCTTTAATCATTTATGAAATAAATTTATTAATAATAAAAAAAACGCAATTCAAAAGATTTATATTTAGTCTTCTAATTCTATTTTGTGCTGCAATACCCTCTCTCTTGCTAAGTCTGTTCTTCATGTCTGCACGAGAATCAGAATTAAGTTTTTTAGATTTTTCTGTTTTACTAGAAAACCTAGTTTTTGCCAAATCCATTTTTGCAAAAGGAGACTGGAGCGTTGTTATAAAGTCATTCTTTCTTCTTTCATTATTTATATGTGTTTTATTGGGAGTAAAGAAAAAACTAAATCTAAAATTCAATGAAAGTGATTATTTACTTTGGACAGCAATGACAATCTTAGTTCTTTACTTTACGCTGCCAGATTCAGTTGGATTTGCTATGGTTTTCAGTGTAAGAATTGAATACTTTTTTTGGGTATTTCTAATTGCCTGGATTTCAAGAATTGATTTTGACAATGTGAAAATAAAAATTGGACTTGCAACAACAACCATAATTATACTTTCCTTTCAATTGAGTGGAAATATTTCATTTTGGGGTCCATTAAACCTTGACACAAAGAAAATCCTAGCAGCACAACCTCATATTAATGAAAAAAGCATTGTCTACCCTATCTTCACTTCCAACGTCTGGGAACATTTTCACCTTAGCAATATAGTTGGTGTAGATAAGAACATCTTTATCCTTGATAACAATGGTGCTCGTCAGGACTATTTTCCTCTGAAATACAAACAGCCTTACGAAAAATACATTGATACTTTACCTGGATTACAAATTAAGAATACCGATATTCAAATTGAATATGTGCTGAAAATAGGCAAAAACCCTGCTGAAATCGAAAAGGATATTATCATTTATAATTCCATTCAAAATAATGGGACATTGGTTTTCGAAAATGACTTAGTGGAACTATGGCAAAAAAGTAAGAAAGATTAAGAGAAAAAGTTTAATTGAATTACTATTTTAAAACCAGCATCCACTGCAGCTAATCGAGTTAAGAAAACAAGCTAAGTTTTTTCACTTATATTGTTCTAACCACTCTAATGCCTCTTGTTCATTAGAAAATAACCTAATAGGAATAGGCGTTTTTATTAAAGATATTTTGATAAAAAAATTACTCACAACCCTTGAAAAAGCAGAATTTGAAATCAAAGCAACTGCAGAAAGTCCGGCTGCCGATTCCTCTTTTGCAAAATAATCTTTAGCCTCTTTAGTAGCTTGTTTAATTCCCGAAGTATCGATAATTCCTGGAACCGTTTTCCCTTCCAAAAATTCTAGTCTATCCTTAACCAATTGTTTAACAAATGGTAAATCTAACTCTATCCCCTCAGGATAAGGCCCATATAACACTCCATTAACTATACTAAATTTAATTTTCTTATTCATTAGTCAATCTAAAATTTTCAATTACTTCAAAGTTATAATTATCTTTTGATTGAATAAAACCTACTCTTGATACCTGATGTGCTCCAACATCTTTTTTTGCAGAATCAGCGGTTAAACCCAAGTGTACCTTATTACATCCTAACGAAATAGCTCTTTTAACTGCTTGAAAAAGCATTTGATGATACACTTTTACTTTGGTGATTGTTTTCAAGCCTATTAAAACAGGAACATAACTACTCCCGACCTTTAATGCCGAGCCAATAGAAACAATCTCAAACTCCTTGTTTTTCAAAATGATAAATTCCCAAGCCTGATTACGGTTTGAAGATTCAAAAAACTTAGAAGGGTATCTAAATAAATTTACTGCAAAATTCTTATCTGTCAATTCGTTTTGTGACTTCTTAAAAACTTTCATTTCATCCTCGTCTAAAGTATCTTTAATTTCCACATAAAAATGATCTTCAAATTTTTTGATGTAACGCTTAAAATTTTGCTTACTACTTTTACTCAATGTTTCAACCAATCCAGATTCAGATTTAGGAAGATCTGGAATGATGTTTCCATTAGGCATATCAAACCTAGCAAATCCTTTACCATTCAAATATTTTGATAGTTGTTGATTTTCTGAATCTAAATCTCTTAATAAAATAGTGTTGACATCATTTTTTTCCTGAATCCCTGACAACTCTTTAAGAATTAAATCCAATGACTGTTCTAGAAATCTAGCATCTTTAACAAAAAGGTGATTTCCTTCTGTTAGCATTGTACCCATCATTAGGTAGTTTGAGGTCAAAAAATAAGGATTTTTTTCTCTAACATTTTCTACTAAAATTGATTTTGATGCTTCTGAGAACACATCATCTTTAAGTAAAATTTGACTAAATAACGTAGCACAAACAATTTGGTCTGTTGCCTCTTTAGTTACAATAAAATAATACATTTTCATGTTCTCCTCTATCAAGTCATTTCCTTGAAACGCTTCTTCGTTCATTTTCAATTGAGAATGAGTACACATTACATTTTCTGATGATAATTCATTCCAAATTTGCTCATCAATTTCGTTGATTGAATGGAATATACTAATTGTTAAGTCTTCAGAATCTTTCTTTTGAACAAGCGCTTTCTTCCCCTCTAAATAAGGCATTTTAAATGCTTTTCTCACTTGATTATTTGTCCTATTCTCGTCCTCTAAAGCCTTTGGATAATGATATGATAATGCCGCCACAAAATTCTCCACATCCTTCAAGGAAACATGGTTTGTCATGGTAAATCTAAGTCCAGTATTCTTAACGGGAACGGCAGGAAACATACCAATATTAACATAGAACCCTTCTTTAAGAATTCTCTTATTTAGATTATACCCAACATTAGGCTGTCCTGTACCTAAAAAATAGATTGGAGTTGATGGATTTGACAATACAGGGATATCCGTTTGGGCAAGCAGTTTATTACAATACTCTATTCTACTTCTTAACTCATTTTGCAGTGAAATTAGATCATTAGAAAGATGAATTTCTGCAGAGGCTAATGAAGCGCCAATTATTGAAGGCGCAAGTGGGTGTGAATAAGCCAATGGGCCTCCATGCATTTTAACTCTCTCGTACCACTCGTCATTTGGAAAAACCACAATACCTCCAATGCTACCAAACCCCTTAGCCATTGTAGACACAAGAATCGTTTTTTCATTATCCTTAAATTTCCCAAAAGCGCAACCGCTTCCATTATTGCCAGCCCAACTCATTCCGTGCGCGTCATCTACGTAAAAATGAAGTTTAGGATATTTTTTTGAAAGTACGTTTAATTCATCAAAAGGTGGTAAATCTCCATACATAGAATATACCCCATCTAAGACATACCAAATTTTATTTATTTTGTTATCATACTGTTGGATTTTACGCTCCAACATTTCCATGCTATTATGTCTAATAATTTCAATAGCAGTCCCTTTTGCTGCCACTAATTGTGCTCCGGTTTGCATACTCACATGTGCCTGCTGATCCAAAATGATTAAATCATTGGGCTCAACAACTAATGGAAACATTGCAATATGAGCTAAAGTTGTAGATGAGAAAACGATTGTTTTACACCCGTCAAATATTTGACTTAATACATCTTCTAAATCATTGTTAACTTTTGAAGACACATATGCTCTTGAAATAGAGAATTGAGTGCCATACCTTTTGGTGTATTCAATAGCATTTTCAATCAACTTTGGATTTGTTTCAAGACCTAGATAACCGCAAGTGCCAAAATTCACTAAACTTCTATCTCCAATTTGCATTTCAGCGCCTTTCCAAGTTTCACCATTAAAATCCAAATGAATAATCCCTTCTGTTTTAGCCTGATTTACAATGTTATTAATTGTATTCACGAAACTATTGTGATTAATTTTTGCCATTAACTTTTTAATTTATGTTAAACTCAATTTGCTACTTATCTAGATCATCATTTATAGTTCAAACATGATTAAAACCTAAGGAAAAAGATGGTAACATCATCTGTTTGCTCGATGTCTCCCTTCCATTTAAAAAAGGATCTTTCAAATTCTTTTTGTTGCTCCTTCATCGTTTTTTTATTAATCCTTTTTAGTAAATCCACGAATTTTAATATTTTAAATTTTTTGTCTCGTTCACCTCCAAACTGATCACAAAAGCCATCTGACGACAAATAAATTTTATCACCTTTCTTAAATTCAAGTAAATGTTCTTCAATGTTATTTTCACATTCACTAAACCCAATTGATCCTATGCCTCCTTTAATTCTATATAAAAAAGGTTTCCCTGAAATAACATCTTCACTCTGCTTTGGAAATATTGTCAAGTTTTTAATAAACCTATCAGACATAAAATAGAGAGGCCTTTTGGCTCCAGAAAACAGTAATGTATTTGTTTTAGTATCAACTGAACAAAGTGCAATATCCATTCCGTCACTTAATTTGACATTTCCTGATGACATAAAATCTGACACCAATTCATTAACCCTACTCAGTATCTCCCTTGGTCTTCTCAACCCAAACCAATCCACACAAATAGACAACATATTGGAACAAACCATGGTCATTAAAGCAGCAGGCACTCCATGACCTGTACAATCTCCAACAGCAATTAATTTTTTACCATCAACTTCTTTGGCCCAATAAAAATCTCCTGATACGATTTCTTTAGAGGAATGAAATAACCCATATTCTTCAAACATATTATCTAGATCCTTACTAACCGGCAGTATAGCGTTTTGAACAATTCTAGCTCTTTCCATACTATCTTGATAATCCCTCAGTTTAGATCTTATTTTACCTTTAAACTCTCCTATTGCATTGTGAACTTTAATTTCTTGCTCATGATGATTTAACGTTTTAAGTTTTGCATACTTACTTAGCAATCTTTCTACTGTTTTAAACAACTCTTGATATTCGAAAGGTTTAACTAAAAAATCATCTGCACCTAAATCCATTCCAGTTCTAATATTTCCCATAGAAGATAAAGCACTTAAAAACAGAAACGGAACAAGCGTATGTTGGTCTGACTCCCGGAATCTTTTTACGGTTTCATAGCCATTCATCAAAGGCATGTTTACATCACAAATTACTAAGTCTATTTGTATATTAAGTGCAACATCAAGACCTGCTAGTCCATTAGATGCGGACTCAACACAATAGCCTTTTGTTTCTAACATTTCACAAATAGTCTCGTTTAAAGCCACATCATCTTCTATTACTAATATTTTATACATCTCGTTTTGAATTATTTACTTCAAAACTAAGTGAGAAGTGCGCTTAAAAATTGACTCAATTTCCTAAAGTAGGGATTTAGCTTCCTTAACTCAAACTTGTTTAAGCTTGCCAAGAACTTCTTCTTTTTTTCTACTAGAAACTGGCACACTTGCTCCATCTGAGGTGACTACATATCCGTTAACACCTCTAATATACTTTTCAATATGATTTATATTGATGATATGTGACTTATGTGTTTTAAGGAAGTTTTTCGACAATAATATTTCTTCAAATTCTTTTAAAGGCTTTGAAACTACTAATCTAGATTTATTTGCCAGAAAAAATTTACAATATGCACGATCGGCCTCACAGCGAATAATTTGATTAAAATCAACCAATTCTAATCCATCAGCAGTGGGAATAGCTAATTTATTTAATTCAAAATTATTAGTACGGATTAAATCTGCTTGTACTCCATTTTCTACTAAAGGTGAATTATTATTGGCCACTTGGACTAATTTCTCTCTTTTTTCCAACCTCATTTTAATAACTCTTAGCAACTCATTATGATCAAAAGGCTTAGTAATATAATCATCCGCCCCTAAATTCATTCCATATCTCATATCCTGATTATCCACCTTTGCGGTAAGAAAAATAAAAATCGGGAGCAATTCAGGGGATAATCTTTGACTCAAGGCTCCAAGCAATTCATAACCATTTAACTCAGGCATATTCACATCACAAACCACTAAATCAGGATTAGCGTCCATCACTTCTTTAAAACCTTCCTTACCATTTGTGGCTGTGATTACTTCATATCCAGAAAATTCTAAAATATCATTAAGTGATTCTCTTATTCCAGTATCATCTTCTACAATAAGTATTTTTTTCATATTAATTGACTCTAAAATTTATACTAAAAGTGGTACCTTCATTCACATTGCTTTGTACAGTCAAGGTGCCATTGTTCAACTCAACATACTCTTTTAAAATAGCTGTACCTAATCCATTACCTGGTATATCTAACACATTTGATGCTCTGAAAAAAGGAGTAAACAGGTTCTTAAGATCTTTCTCAGGAATTCCTACCCCTTTGTCTTTTACGTGAATATCAACTCCCTCTCCTTCAAAATGAATTATCAATACAGGAGGCTCACTTCCTTTAGAATATTTAAAAGCATTTGATACCATATTAGATATAGCTTGCTCAAACAAGTTTTTATCTAAGTTAACACTCTTTTCTTGTCCTTTTATATGTAAAATGGCTTTTCTTCCATCTTCTTGAATATGATTATACTGGTTTAGGACATTTTCACAAACATTAATAACGCTAATCTCTTCTAGAATTGGAGTTAGCACTCCTGAAGATATTTTCCCCAACACCAATACTTCGTTCATGATATTGGTCATTCTATGAACCTCTTTTTTTACCCTACCCGTAATTTTCTCAACCATAGTAATGTAATCAGGATTCATTTTCTTGGTTTGCATCTCTAATAAGCCAATATTGGATTGTATCACGGTGAGTGGTGTTCTAAACTGATGAGACGCTGTTGAAACAAATCTAGATTTCAGTTCGCCTAGTTCTTTCTCCTTTAGTAAAGACTCCTCTAATTTAATTTTAGTTTTTTCTAATTCTAGCGTCCTTTCTGTTACTTTATTGGCCAAACTATTGGTAAATTCCTCTTTTACTTTTTCTACTTCTTTTGTTTTAGAAATATCTAAAGTAATCCCATAAATTTCTAACGGAATATTGTTTTCATCAAAACGAACTTCTGCTTTGCAAAGTGCTCTTAATACCTCACCAGTTTCTTTGACAAAATCTGCTTCAATTTCAGAAGACCTAGAACCATCTATAGCATCTAGTAACGCATCAATATAAGTATACTTATCATCGTTTGAAATATAATTTGCAAATTGACTTAATGATATTGTTTTGGTATTTTTACTTAAACACAGTAAGTGCTTCATACCATTAGACAATTTAACTTTTCTTGTTTCCAAATTAATCTCCCAACTACCTAACTCGGCCATTTCCTCTGCTTTCGACAAGCGATTTTTGGCGATTGAAATTTCTTGGTTCTTTAAAATCAACTCAAGTTGAACTTTGTGTCTTTCAATAGAATATCTAATTGCTTTGTACAAGATAGTTTTAGAGTAATCTCCTTTAACAAGAAAATCTTGAGCCCCAACTTTTAATGTTTCCATTGCTACAGAGCTATTACTATTTCCTGTAAGAACCACGATAGGAATAACCGAAAGTGTTAACTTCACCAATTGTTTCACTCCATCTATTCCGCTGGCATCAGGAAGGGATAAGTCTAAGAATATTATGTCAAATACGTGTTGTTTGATTAATTCTTTTGCTTCTTTAAGTTTACTACAGGATAAAAAAGATTTTACCTTAACAACATCATAAATATACTCTTCTAAAATTATTTTATCATCAAGATTATCTTCAATGTATAAAATTTTTAAGCCCTTGGAATCCATATAGTCATTAATAAAGATTTTTTAACCAATTTTCAACAACTACAGAATTGCAAAAAGGTATAAATCTATTTATAAAAGGGTTGCTCTAGTTGGTAAAATAACATTTCGTAACCAATAATCTTCTATGCTGCGAATTACAACTTTAAACTCGTTATAATCGCTGGGTTTTGAAATATAACTATTGGCATGATTGGCATAACTTCTACCAATATCACCTTCGCTTTGTGATGTGGACAAAACAATAACGGGTAATAATTTTAATTTATCATCTTTTTTTATTTCTTCCAAAACTTCATGTCCGTTTTTTTTGGGCATGTTTAAATCAAGTAATAATAAATCTGGAAATGGACAACTTGCATACCGACCAATATTCCTTAGGTAGTTCATTACCTCCACACCATTTTTGACGTAATTTAGTTTAACGCCTTCAATATTTGAATCTTTAATAGCTTCTTCAATAAGAATTATCTCATCTTCACTATCTTCCGCTAATAAAATTTCAATATTTGTATTTTTCATAAACTTCTAGATTTGGGTAGCCACCTGGTTATCAGACAATAGAGATTACACGACATTAACATCTGAACACATCTACCAACTTGGATTATTTAGATGTTCTAATTTAAATCATTTTTAACGAACTCTACAATTCCCGACTTCTATTTTAGACGAACAGTATTAAATTCTAGACCAACGGCTAAAAAATCTATTCACTATCAATTTCACTCTATCCAAAGTACCTATTCTCCTATTTATTTTCCCCATATTTTAGTTGGTATACATCGGTAAAGTCACAATAAATTTAGCACCTTCACCTTCAACTGATTCTACCCTAACATTTCCATTATGTCGTTCAATGGTTTTTTTTGTAGTTGCTAAACCTAAACCAGTCCCATCATATTCTTCTCGTGTATGCAACCTTTGAAATATTTCAAAAATCCGATCATGAAATTCGGAACTAATACCAATTCCATTATCAGCGAACTCAATTTCCACAGCATTGTCATGAATTATTTTCCCAGTAATTATAACCTTTGGCGTTTCACCTGGCTTGTGGTATTTAATTCCATTATTCAATAAATTCATAAATACCCGTCTAATTTGTTTAGGCTCACAATAAATACTAGGCAAGTCTTTCACTTCAACAATAGCATTATTCTCCTCAATAAGCAACTGTGAATCCTCCAGCACAGTCTTCATAATAACATTAAGGTCTGTTTTTTCATAAGAATCTCCCAATCGGTCTATTCTAGAATATTCCAACAACGCATTTATTAGATCTTTCATTCGCTTACTCGCTCCTCGGACTCTTTCCATTAATTCAATACCACGTGCTTCTATCCCGTCCGAATATCTACTTTCTATAATTTGAAGATAACTGGTGATAACCCTCAATGGTTCTTGCAAATCATGCGATGCTATGTATGCAAAATTCTCTAATTCTTTATTAGAACTTCTCAATTCAAGTGTATATTGCTTAAGCGCTTGATTAAGTTCAAACAACTGTAATTCCATCAATTTTTGCGCATGAATATCTTGATAACTACCATAAATTTTGGTGATTTGATTGTTTACCGTTTCGCATTTACCAATAGCTCGAACCCAACGCTGATTTCCTTTGCCTGTATGTAATAAAAACTCTTCGTCAAACTCTACCTCATCCTTAATTAATGTTTTCAATACATCTTTTATAAGTTTTCTACTTTCACCAGCATGAAACTCAATACCACTTTTTAAGGTTGGATTATAACTTTCATCTACTTCAAACAACTCTTTCATCATGGGCGACCAGTACATATCCTCTCCTTCTTGATTAATTAAATCCATTTCCCAACTTCCTATTCGTGCTATTTGTGCGGTTTGTTTTAACAACTCCTCGTTCTGTGCTTCATTGGTAATATCTAGCACAATAGAATTAAATATAATTGTACCATTTGTCATATACACAGGTATTCCTTTAGCTAAATGAATTCTTAGCTCACCTGAAGGCATGACATATTTATAACGACCTGAAAACTTTGATTTATTTTGAACTGCATCTGCAACAATGTTTTGAATGGTTGCAACCTCACCACCAGCAATTACTCCTCCTGAAATCAAACTAATATTTTGAACAACTTCATCTGCAGTAAAACCCCAGACTTCTTTCGCACCTTTTGTAACATTCTTTAGTTCCCTTCTTCCATCAGGATAATACACGTACTGAAATACAACGACAGGTAAATTATCAGCTACAGATTGTAACCTTTTTTCAATTTCTTTACGCTCCGTAATATCTTGTAAACTTCCATAAACCCTTAAACATTCCCCATCTACAACTTCAGCATTTCCATTAGACCTCACCCATCGCTCCTCCTGTTGAGTCGTTACTATTACGGCTTCAAAATCAAAAGGGTGACCGGTTTCTATACATTCCTGAACTTTTCGATTTACTAAATCTCTATAATCTTCACGATAAAAATCCACTCCATTTTGTAAAGATGGCATAAATGATTCTGAATCTGTTCCATGCATAAAATGAACCTCCTCAGACCAAAATACTCGATCATTAGCAACATCTACCTCCCAGCTTCCTATTTTAGCAAGTTTACCTACTTGGCGATTTAACTCCCTAAGTTTCTTTTCCTCTGTCACATCCTTGGCAACCGCATATACCACTCCTAACTCAGGCGCTGATGAAGCCGTCCAACTCAACCAAACTACCTTACCATCTTTTGTGACATATCTATTCTCAAAATTCTTTAAACTTCCACCCTTATGCAACTCCGATTGCTTTTCTGTTGTTCGCAATCTATCATCCTCTAAAACAAACGACATTAAAGGTTTTGAACGTATTTCCTCCAATGAATACCCCAAAATATCTAAGCCCGCAGGATTGATTCGCTTAATATATCCATCGAACCCATTTACACAAATCATATCTGGTGTAAAGTTGAACATTTGATCTAGTTCAATCTCTGTTTTCTTTCTACTCAATTCAACTCCAATTGTTGTCTCTAATTTTTTCAACAGTTCAGCATTTTGAATAAACGCTGATTTGTTTTTTTCTGTACCAATCAACAACACTCCAATAACCTCATCTTTATGTTTTAAAGGTACCCCCATAATAGAGCCAGTATCTTCATTTTTTGCAGGTACTTTTATCCATTGCCCATTTACTTCCTTCCAAAAGGTTGATTCTTTGTTTTTCCATACATAACCAGGTATTTCCTCTCCAAACCTATACGACTTTTGACTTTGCATTGAATTATATAGCATTATCCCAGTCTCTCTATCAATATAATTTGTCACGTAGTTAATTGTTTGAGCATCAATTTCAGGCAACCATATTTCAGTAAAATCAAAACCAACTAATTCAGCAATACACTTGCAAACAATAGTCAAACAATCCGTTAAATTACGATCAAAACTCTCATTGAAAATATCGCTTATTCTATTGATAAGGTTTTTTTCAAGTTCCTTAATTTTCTGTTCAGTCACATCACGCTCTATTGATATCCAGTGTGTATATTCTCCTTTTTCATTGGCAACAGGAGTAATCGTGAAGTTAACCCAAAAATCTTCTCCATTTTTCTTGCAATTGGTGGTGGTCATCTCAAATGTTTCCCAATTCTTAACAGCCCTATCTAGTTTCTCTAATTCCTTTACATCAACGGTTGACCCCTGCAACATTTGAGGTGATTTACCTATTACATCTTCAGGGGTAAAACCAGTCATTTTTGTAAACGCCTCGTTTATATAAATAATTTTAAGTCCAGTTGCGTCTTCTGCCTTAGCATCGGTTATTAATACTGCATCTTTTGTGTTTGTAATGACGCTTTCTAGAAGTTTTAACTGCTGTTCTTCTTCCACCTCTTCTGTTATATCTCTAAAATTATCTACAAAACCTCTAACCGCTGGATCATGAAGTAAGTTAGTAACTACGGGCTTAATCCAACGCCAAGAGCCATCTTTATGTTTTATTCGAGAAGTATATCCTGGGACAGGCACTCCTGGATTATCTATAGAATGCGCCAGCGCTTTTTCCGATCCTGAAATATCATCCGGATGGCAAATTTCCCATATATTTAAATCTATCACTTCTTCAGGTGTATATCCCAAAATATTTTTTACTGAACCAGACACATAGGTAGTCTTTCCTTCTGGAGAAATTATTACGATACAATCCATGCTGTTTTCTACAAGAGACTCGTATCGCTGATGAATTAATTTATTTTTTTCTTCTCTCTCAACTTTTTCTGTTATATCTCTAGAATTAACTACAATTCCATTCACTGCAGGATTGTCTAACATATTAGTCAATGCTGCTTCTATCCATTTCACTTCATTCTTTTGATTCACAAAACGGAATGGTTCAACTTCAACTCGCTTTTGCGTTTCTATTTTCTGCAAACTGGCTAAACCTTTCTCTACATCATCTGGATGCACGAATTCAACCACATTTTTCCCTATAAACTCTTCTGGCGTCATTCCAATCAATTCTGTACTTGCAGGACTCATATACTTGTAATTTCCCTCAATATCCAGTATTGCAGTCACATCTCCCCCTCCTTGAATCAAGGCTTTATATCGTTGTTCGCTGTGCTTAATTTTCTCTGCTTGTGCTATCCTTTCGGTAATATCCCTAGAATTAATCACAATACCATTAACTTCTGGTTTATCCAACATATTTGTTAATACTGCTTCAACCCATCTCCATTCACCTTTGTCATTTTTAGCGCGAAATGGATCCATTACCACAACATCTTCAACAACTGCTCTTTTCAAACTAACTAAAGTATCTTCAATATCATCAGGATGGACAAATTCAAAAGCATTTACTCCAATAAATGCTTCTGGTGGCATCCCTGTAATATTAATACAAGAAGGACTCATATAAATATAATTGCCCTTTTCATCCAATATAGATATCAGTTCGAATGCTCCTTGAACCATCGACTTAAATCGCTGCTCACTATGCCGTATTTTTTCCTCTTGTTCATGTTTCTCTCTACCATCCCTAGCTACACAGTAATATAATTGATCTCTTGCATCCCATCTCACTGACCATAAATTATAAGCAAGATCTCCCTTCTTTTTTTTATATCTATTTTCGAAAGTACTAACCTCCTTACCGTTAAAAATATCAATAGTTATTTCGTTAGTTTTAGTCAAGTCTTCCTCCCAAACCAATTTTCGAAATGGATTTCCCACTAGTTCTTCGGGTAAATAACCCCATAACTTTGAGGAAGCTTCGCTTACGTACACGAAATTACCCTCTATATCAATAGTGCAAAAAACATCTAGCGAAGAATCCATTAATTGCTTTGCCTCAAATCTTTCTCGGACTAAACGTGTTATATTCTTTGACTGACATGCAACCGCAAAAATTTCATCATCCTCATTTCTCAACGGCTCAAATGTAATTTGACTATATTGCATCTCATTTGGGCTTTGCCCATACATATGCTCACTAATTTCAAAACTATCCCCTCTAAACGCTCTTGAATAATAGGCTTCCCATTTCTCCACATCCTTCCTACCAAAAGCCTCAACAAATGCCGAATCTTTAAACTTTTTTTCCTTGCCAGTTTCCTTTTTCATGAATTCCAGGTAAGACTTATTACCATAAACCAATTGAAAATCAAGGTTCACCACCCAAAAAAGATCTTTACTTTGTTCAATTAGGACATTCCGAAATTCATTATCTATCATACTTCTGATTAATTACATTCATATTAGGCAACTAACATCTATTTAGGCTAGTCATTTTAATAATATGATACTAAAGTTAACTTTTTTATTTGTGTTTTGGACAAGTCTTCAAAAAACAGCACCAACTAACCTACAAGGAAAACTTACTAATACGTTATTTTGTTTATCCAAGCCGAACTAACTAGCATCAACAGCGTTACGAATTATTTATTCTTAACAAAAAGCTCCTCCCCTTGACAAATACCAGTTCCAATCTCATTACAATTCCATGTTTTCACAGATTCAACTTCCTGAGAGATTCTTACCAACCTATACGAAACTAAACTAGTCACATTCTTATCTACAAAACAATACATCAATGGTTGATTAATTGTATTGACACCAATTTCTTTAACACCTACTGACTCCATTGTTCCGTCTACATTTTCCTTAACCAAAGAATAAAAACCCGACTTAGATTCATTTAACATTAACAATTTAAAATAAACATTACCTTCGATTACTCTTACAGACAAGTCTACCTGAATATCTCTTTCTACTTCTACGTTTAAAGTATCTTTCTCTCCCGCACGCATAGTCATCGAGAATAATAAGATTGCAAATAATGTGATCATCAGTTTAATAATATTCATAACAATAGATTTATAGTGTTTTTATTTATATAAACAATGATAAAACTATATCCTCCTGTTAGTTATACCCAACTTCCCAACGTCTCCCTTTCCTTTCCCAACGTAGACATAAAAAAAGACAACCAATTAGTCTCAGTTGTCTTTGATAAACCTCCATAGTTTGCAGACTTCTATGGTCGTTCAATAGTGGTTGTAACAACTGTAGAATCCAACCTTTGGATTGTTTCCCACTCTCCATTAATATTTTGTTTTTGTAATTCGTAATAATCTACGCCATTCTTCCATTGGTAGTATTCAGTCCAGTTAAATTGAAGATAATCATTTTCAATCTCCTTTTTTTGAAGCAAAATACTGGATGACATGTTGACTTTTTCAGGCAACACATCGCAAACGTTCGTTGGTATAATCAAATAATAGTAATTCTGAGCATCAACTTTTGTATGGTAATCAACATATGTCAAATCCATATTCCCTACATTATCAATCAAAGAGAAATTTACAGAATCAATAGACCTCCAAATCTGAAAATTTGAAATCTTTTCGCGTCCATAACTAGGTTCTTCCCATTCTGTTAGGACTGCTTCGTTATCCAAAACAGTAGACCTAATAATACTTGGCGAATGCGGTGCTATTGTGTCATGAACAACAACATCAGTCAATCTGTAGCTACTAGAACAACCTTCATCTATCACTTCTAACCCAACACTCCATATACCTGGATTCAAAATTAATTCAGGATTAATAGCATTCGAAAGCAATGTATCACTTTCACTTACAAAAGACCAATTGTATGAAGTCAAACTGTCATTAAATGGAGCATCAATAGACCATTCCTGTCCTTGACAAAGTACTTCATTGTCAATTAAAAATTCAGCATCCGGCTGATTATTAACAAGCAATACTGTAGAATCTATAAAGATGCAACTTCCATTAATAATGGTATATGTAAGCATATTCTCACCATGATTTGCACTACCCGGATCCACAATTCCGCTATATGGATTTACTACGCCAACACCCGTCCAAAAACCAATATTAGTTGCAGAACCAAAGCATATTAAACTATCATTTTCGCAAGCGACTTGCGACAGAGGCATTGCTGCAGTAACTAAAGAATCAATATGTAAAACTACAGAATCTGAACTTCCACAATAAGTCTGAATCTCTTGTCTAATTGTATAATCTCCTGGGGCTAAAATTGAAACATCAAAATGATTACTAACATTAGAAACTCCTCCGATATACCAATTCCCCATAGCCAAAGATGAATTAACAACAACTGAATCCTGTGTTTCGCAAATAGGGTCGAGCCCACTAATTTGTGGCGAATACACGGGATAAACCTCTATATCCTCTACCACAATGCTATCTACACAACCATAAGGAGATTCTACCAACAATGATACAGTATGCGCTCCCACAGGCAGTGTTATATTTTGACTTGCCCCTGAACCAATTGTTACACCATTCAATTGCCAATCATAACTCATACCAATGCTACTAGCAGATAAAGACATCAAAAGTGGTGCGCAACCAATGGTGTCTGACAAAGAAAAACTTGCATCTGGCAACGGTTCAATTGAAATTTGATGAGTTTGACTAGTTATTTGTTGACATCCATTCGTATCTGAAACAATCAAAGATATCGTATATAAGCCTGAGCTATCGTATTCAACTGAAGGGTTTACAACACCTGAAGAATTGCCATCTCCAAAAAGCCATGTATAATTATCTGCATTTTGAGAATTATTTACAAAACTAATACTGTCTCCTACACATACTATAGAGTCTACAATGGAAAAATCAGCTGCAGGACCAACTATCGACATTGGAGAAGGAGAATAAACCGTGTCTGTGCAACCAGTTAGACTTTCCACGATTAATTCAACATCGTAATTTCCTCCAACAAAATAAATTTGAATAGGATTTTGCATTGTACTTACAGCACCATTACCAAAGTCCCAATGCCAAGAAGAAGCATTGTATGAATTATCCGTAAAATAGGCTGGTTGAGGCGCACATCCCCCACTCACACTTGACTGAAAATCTGCTACAACTTTATCTATTGCAATCATAGCTGGTTTAATCATAGTATCCACACAACCATCCGCACTAGTCACAATCAATGAGACATCGTAAACACCTTCAACAGTATAATCATGAATGGGATCTTGTATTGAATCCGTTCCCCCATCACCAAAACTCCACTCCCATTTCACTGCAGTATGAGAATAATCTAAAAATTCTATTTCGACAGGAGCACACCCCGAAACAGCCGAAACTCCCATATGTATAGAGAATATCTCGATATTACTTTTAGTAACAGAAGCAGCACAGCCATTATCATCTACAATAGATAACGTAATCTGAGCCAATGAATCCGACACATAAGTATGACTAGGGTTTTGCACATGCGATGTTGTACCATCGCCAAAATTCCAATTCCAAGATACAGGATTTACACTTAAATCTGTAAACTGACCCTCCACAGGTAAACATACAACATCCTGAGAAAAAGTAAAATCTGCTTGCGCTTGATTGACAGAATATACAGCAGTTTGTGTTGTCATTGACGAACACCCATTTATTGTCGTTTCTAAAGAAATATCATACGTCCCAGAGGCCTGAACAACACCATATGCATTCACTCCATTTGCAATCATAGAAACATTATTAAAACTCCAATTGTAAACATCATTTGTATAATTATTTGCAACAGCATAGACAGTATCACCTACACATAGATTTCCAGCAGAGGTTACAGTAAAATCGCTACGCGCTTCAGAAACTTCAACTTCTCCGAGATCAAATACCAACTCACAACCCGTAGCATCTGTCGCAACAACAGAAACGTCATATATCCCCTCACTTGTATAAACATGTCTTGGGAAGAATCCAAAACCAGGTGTTCCAAAATCCCAATGTAACTGATAGTTATTTGGCAAATCATGTTGTATAATCAAACTATCTCCCACGCACAAATTAGCATCAAAAATAAATTGAGGGTCAAGCCCTGTAGAGATTACCCCAACAGAAGATGAATAACTACAATTATTGGAATCTAATGACGTAAGCGTAATTGAGTGTAATTGATTATTATTCAGCAACATAGTGTCAACACTGTGAAAGTTTTGAGAAATCAACACATTATCTATGCTCCAATAATAATCCATTAACATGGTGTCTTGAGACATTAAGTTAAGATCCATATAATTACAACTACTATTTGAATTAACTAAAATACTATTGGTGTGACCAATTACATTAATATAGTTAGGGTAATACAATGTGTCATATGTCACTCCATCATAATACTCCAACATAAGAGAATATAATCCGATACTATCATACGCATGGTTAGGTTGTGCTCCGCTTCCAACCTCTCCATCTCCATAATACCACGTCCAACTCACTGCGTTAGGCACAGGATTCTCTATATTAATCGTAACAGGATTACAATACTCATAGGCTGCTACTACTGCGCCACTATCCGGATCAGAAACCCAAGCCACAGTTTCGTCACTCGCTACTGCTTCCAAACCATTGAGTCCACCTTGATAAAAACAACTTTCTAAATCTAAAGTAAATAATCTACTTCCAACACATCCCAAATCGGAAACACCTGTGTAAGTAACATCATAAGGTCCAGCACCTGTATATTCGTACAGAATATTAGATGTTGCACTAGAATTACCGTCACCAAAATTCCAATTTCCAAATAGACAATCAGAACAATCAACCGAAAAATCAACCATAAGACTACTACAGTCAAGTTGCAAATCAATTGAATCAATTTGTAATGAATTAACAGTTATAATCGCAAAAGTATCAATAACGGTGTTGCAACCCAATGAATCCATAGTAACTAATGACACAACATATTCTCCTTGAGAAGAATAAACGTGAGAAGGAGCTGGGCCACTTCCTGTAGTGCCATCTCCAAAATTCCAATTCCAAAATCCTAGCCCCACGGAATAGTTATAAAATGATATTGCTAGCGGGGCACAGCCTTCAAAATTGGCACTTTGAAAATTAGGAGGAGTATTAGAGGATATTTCCAATGCATTATTTACCAACATTGTATCCTTACATCCATTTCCATCAGTCACGACAAGTTGTGCATCAAATTGACCTGGATAATTAAATGTAACAATAGGGTTCTCCATGGTACTAGTAACTCCATTGCTAAAAGTCCATTCCCAATTTACCGCTGCACTTGAAAGACTGCTAAACTGAACATCAGCAGGCGCACAATTACTAAAAGAAGAATTTTGGAAATCAGCCTCAGGTTGAGAAACAGATATTAACCTTGATAAAGTATCAAAACATCCCCCCGAACCATAAATCAAAGTAGCAGTATATACTCCTGGAGTATCATAATGATGCGTTACTTGTGGCAGCATAGAAACTGCACCATCTCCAAAAAGCCACTTTACAGATTGCGCATTTGTAGATATAGACTCAAATATTACAGATTCATTTACGCAAACAACGGAATCTGACAAATTAAACATCATATTGGGAGGAGACAGAACCTCCAAATGGTTAGATTTAGTAATCGTTTGCCCACAGCCATTTAAACGATTAGTTGTCATTGTAACATCATACTGACCAATACTAGCATAAGCATGACTTGGAGAAAACCCTGTTCCCGAACTGCCATCACCAAAATCCCAAGAAACTGATGTAGCTCCAACAGCATTAGCATAAAAAAACACATCTGTCATTTCGCAAACATTATTTGCAGAAACAGTAAAATCATCTGAAACATTTGATATTTCTACAACCCCCAAAACACTTGTACTATCCAGACATCCGTTTCCATCCGCTGTTACTAACATCACATCAAATAGGCCATAGGAATTAAACCCATGTTGTATTGTTGCACCATTCAGCTGAGCACCATCAGAAAACTCCCAAGAATAAGAATTCATACCAATAGGGAATGCTTCAAAAGCAAATAAAGTTGATGAATCACAAGCGCTTGAATTGCCATTAACTTGAATATTACTCTGTACAACAGGAAATACTTGCAAATTGGGAAGCACTGAATTGGTCATACACCCATCTATACTTGTTGCAAAAAAATTAAGATTATAAATCCCATCAGCATTATAATGATGATCTGGATTAATGTCTGTGGATATGGATCCATCACCAAAATCCCACAAATACTGAGTCGCATTTAAAGAATTATTTGTAAATTGAAAACTATTAGAATTCACACAAGACATTAATGTATTAACGGATATATCAATTGTGGGACTTAATAAAACTTCGATAAAATTTGTTTTCTCGAAAAATCCAGTACTCCCATCTTGATAGACTACCTCTAATCCTACTGTGTAAATTCCACTTGTAGAAAACACCTCAACTGGAGTCTGCTGCACTGAAGTATTTCCATTGCCAAAGTCCCAGTTCCATGACACTGCTCCAGGAACGGCAGAATAAAAAGTTACTACTAGTGGTCCACATCCAACTGTATCACTTGCACTAAAATCTAAACCTGAAGGAGAGTTTGGCTGCGCCCATGCATTTGAATACGCAACCAATAAAAGGGATAATAAAAGGGTAATTTGTCTCATTTTTCTTAATTAATGAGCCAAAAGTATGATTGACCTATTCTTTATTACACAATCAATTTTCTAACGTAGTCATTTTACTTCCCAAAGTCAATTTTCATATAATTTAATCTTTCCTTATCCTGATTCGTACGAAAAGACTTAATAATGATACGTTAGAAAATTTTAACCAAGCTAAAGGAAGAGGCCAATATAAGATATAAGACATTATTTAGATTTTTGGTTCAAAATCAAGCAAATGAAAACTTTTATCACACTACTACTCACATTAATTGCATCCTCATTCCTATCTCAAAAAAATGGAACAAACAAAAATGTAGAGGCATATAGAATAGTAGCACATATGAATTCTAATAACTTTATAGAAAGTGTTTCTAATGTTGTCACTGCCGTCAAAAGACTACATATTCAAGTTCCCAATGCATTTTCACCAGATGGTGACGGTGTAAATGATGGATTCACTGCCATTTCTGATGGTGTTGAAGAATTTTCAATGGACATTTATAATCGTTGGGGAGAAGTGGTTTATCACGCTGAAAACATTGAAGAACCTTGGACCGGACAACACAAAGGCAATGATTGTCAACAAGATGCCTATGTATACGTCATCCACGCCAAAGGTCTGGAAGATGCCTCTTACACAACTTTAAAAGGCACTGTTTCTTTAATTCGATAATCCAATCCAACTCTCTTCCTTCCTCTATCACAAACACAATTTATCATGAAATTTATTCTACACCTTTTAACCCTAATCTTTGTCTGTGCCTTTTATTTTACACATAAAATCGTTGCCCAAGACATTGAGTTTAGTCAGTTCTACTCATCAAAGAACTATTTAAATCCTGCATTTACTGCTCTAAGTCACGATCAATCCTTTACATCTACTTATAGAAATCAATGGCCAGGTATAAAAAATGCCTATGATAGTTATTTTGTTTCTTTTGATAGAAGATTAAAAGGTAAACAAGCCGCTTTTGGACTTTACTACCTTGGAGACATAGCAGGTGAAGGAGCACTTCAAAAACAATCTATTGCCTTTCAATTTGCTAAACATATTCGTTTTTCTAGAAACATCTATGGTTCGTTTGGATTAAAAGGCTCATACAATTCTACATCAATAAAATGGGATAGATTAGTCTGGGGAGATATGTTAGATGCTAGAAACGGTATAGTATACAGTACTAGTCAGCAGCAAGGCGCATCAAACAGTCAATACTTTGACACTGGTGCTGGTTTCCTAATGTATTCTGATAAATTACAAGGTGGTTTTGCCATAGAACACATTAACAGACCTCAGGAAGGTTTACTATCTATATATGAGACAAGTATAATTCCAATCAGATATAAATTGCATCTAGGTGGAAATATAGCAATACAAACTGTCCCAAATGCCCCTATTATTACCCTTTCGCCACAAATAATCTACACACAACAAGGTAAGACTAATCAAACGATAGTTGGTTCATACCTTTCTTACAATCAGTTCTCCATAGGTCTATGGCACAGGATAAATGATTCCTTTATAATTTTACTTGGTGCCATAAAAGATAATTTTAAGTTTGGTTATTCATATGATATTGGCTCAAATAAGTTAATGTCTCATTCTGGTGGCGCACATGAAATTTCTATCAGCTATAGTATGAATTTCACCAAAGGCAAAAAACAAAGAAAATATAAAGTGATCTCTTGCCCAGTATTTTAATACCAAACCTTTGTCCAGAACAAACATCACCTCTACAAAGTTCAACACAAACACTCAGAAACTTAAAGAACAACAATTAATAGAACGATAAACTTCGCAAGGAAACTAAAACATCACGTTAGGTAGTTAAGGAGGTCTCCGATGGAAAAATAACAATTCATTTGTAAAAAAAAAAGATATGAAAAGATTAATTATACTCTCAAGTTTAATACTGCTTGCTTGCAGTTCATTTGCTCAGAATGATGTTGAACATTTTGAGGTTCGATTTATTATGAAGGATTTTAATAAAAAATTAAAAGAAGCAAAACTTCTAGTCTACAATAACGGGACTCTTTATAAAACATACGAAACTTCTAATGGGAAGTTCAACTTAGAACTGCCTATTAATGATGTTTTCATGTTTGAATTTACCTCAAGTCAACACTACACGAAGAGAATTGCTATCAACACAGAAATTGACAATCATGTTCACTACGTTCCAGAATTAGATCTAACAATGTCTTTAATACCTACAAACATCCAGTATCTTGCAAATGAGGACTTGGATTTACTTGACTTTCCAGTAGCCTACATCTCCTTTGATGGTAAGAAAAATGAATTTTTTGACATCAACGAATCGTATTCAAAAATCTTGATAAATGAAATTGAAAAAAGTAACCAAAATTATTTAGCCGAGAATTAGGATTATCAATTTAAATAAATGTATTTGCAACCAATACAACAACAAAATGACCTATTAAACAAATCATCGTTTAATAGGTCATTTATTTAATGAATAGAAGCATTGAATGATTTCTCTATCATCCAACTACCTCAACTCAACCATCAAAATATCATCTTCCTTAGCCACTTTAGCCAATTTCAACTTTGTCAACCCTTTGATGGCTTTATCCCATTTCTTTCCTGAAAGGGCTGCTTTTTCTTTAAGATCACCTAGTTGCATTGGAGAAGAAGACTTCAATAAATCTAAAACTA
>JBFHGR010000018.1:0-39331 GCA_041583015.1 Parvicella sp.
AGTTTCATATTTTCTACAAAGATAATTTGTATTCTGAAAAGGCGATTACTTTTCCAATGAATGTTAGTAAATGTACTTAGATGTTATCAAAATACAGCGCAAAAAAAGGGATGCTGTTTCCAACACCCCATTTCTTATAATTTAATGATGACTAATTACTTAGTTGCAGCCCATTTTCTAATTTCAGTTCTAAACCACTCATCAGCAGCATCAGTCCATTTATAGTTATCTCTAACATAAGCCATTGTATCTTTTTCAATGTCTGTATAAGAATCACCATCTTTTACTGCTTCAAAAAGTTTCTCAGCATCAGCCATAGAGATTCTACCGTCACCACCACCAGCAGTAAGTTTATCTGCTAATTCAATGATTTCTCCATCATACTTTTTTCCGTCAATTGTTTTGTAATAAGCCATATTGTATGTTTTTTTTTGTTTTATAATATAATTATTTTTCTTCTACACAAATATAAATGTTGAAGTCAATATTTTCAAAAGTATTCTTCAACAATTTGATAATTATCTGTTAATAGTATTTTTTTATCTGCCAGTAGTATATTAATTGAAAATCTACAGATATCCTCACCTTAACACCCTATCTACCATAGTCATCGTAGTACTCATCAAAATAAGATTCATATTCATAGATTAAACCAATATTCTCAATCTCTACATCTGTTAATTGATGTCTAATATCTACTCCCATTGGGACATACCAATCTTTCTCCTCAAATACATAACGCCATTCCTTATTCTTAAATGAATACCCATGTCTAGCATATATTTCATTCCTCATGTATCCTAATTCTTCGGTATTTAAATTCTCAACATCTTCATAGCTCAATAATTTCGTAGACGTTGATGGATGCTCCCCCACCTCAGGATTGTATTTAAACTCTTTTTGATAAAGCGTATATTTTTTCTCCGAATTTCCTTCTTTTTTAAATGGAACCCACACACCAGAAAGGCTTTTAAAATCATGATCAATAATAAAATCAAACGTCCCATCATACTTATCTGTACCAGGTTCATCCATGACGAAACGATATCCTACCCCTTCTCCTACAACAGTTCCCTGTATTTTTCTAAAATTTCCAGCACAAACACTAAAACCTTCCGCATTGGCTCCATCTATTTTCGTAATTGAAATATTGATTTTATTCTTCCCAAATGCACCTACCCAATGCCCTACAACTTTAGACTCCCATCCTTCAATAGCTTTTTCTTCCTCCAAAGAAGACATCATTAATTCTATTGTTTCTTGATCTGCAGCTTTAGCTCCACCCTTCTGCACAATACTACTAACTAAATCTAAATTTACACCTTTTGCAGAAACATCTTTACCTTCCTCATCTAAGTTTTCAATTTGTGCCTGCTCACTGCTATCTGTTTCTGTTGGTCCTGTTTCTTTTGTTTCTCCACAACTAATCAAAGTTAGAATCATTGTGAATGAGAGTAGTTTTGTTTTCATTTGATAAATTTTACTAATTTCAACAAATATAGGAAATTAGAAGAATAATATATTAATGCGTTAATAACTAATGAAGCACGTCAAACTTTTAGGACAGATAACCCTACTACTTCTTTTAGGTTTCTTTAGTTTTTTAATGCTAGAGATTACACTTTCGTATATTCCATTCTCAACAAAAATTGGATTTCTTAGAATAAAACAATGGATGTATAGAGAATACCCAGGATTTATTTCTAAGTTCTGGTTAACAGCGTTTTACATACATGTATTGACAAGCATGCTTGTTTTAGTAGCAGGGTTTACTCAATTTTCAAAACGTTTATATAAATATAAAATTCATAGAAATCTTGGAAAACTATACGTGCTCGTTGTTGTTTTTTTATCTGGTCCCACAGGTTTAATTATGGGGTATTTTGCCAATGGTGGCATCTATAGTCAAGCCTCTTTTATCCTATTAAGTATCCTTTGGATACTTTCAACATTTCTTGCTTTTCGATATGCAGTATTAAGAAAATTCGACAAACATCGCAACCTCATGATTATTAGTTATTCCTTGACACTTTCCGCACTTACGTTAAGAGCTTGGAAATATCTTTTTACAGCTGTTTATGACCTAGAATTGAGACCAATGGAACTCTATAGAATTGTTGCATGGTTAGGTTGGGTCCCCAATCTTATAGTCGCAATTATCATAATAGTTTATCACAAAGGAAAACACAACAAGTTAAAAGACAAAAGAACTATAGTTTTGAAATAATTTTCGAAAAATAAACAAAAGTTACAAGTTGGAAAAAATAAAATGCATAACTCTCAATTCCAATGGAATTCTACTGTTAAATAAAAATTCCTATCAAAACTAATCATCAAACCTTTCAATCAACAACTTCTTCAACGCAAACATCTCATCTCTTAAATTTGCCGCTTCCATAAAATTCTCTTTCTTAGCCTCAAAAGCCATTTTGGATTTAATACTTTCAATAGCTTTTTCCAATTCATCTCTACCCATATAAGCAACAACAGGATCTGCAGCTATACCAACTTCATGATCCACAACATATGGCACTTCAGTAGGATGTACTTTATGAGATCGCAATATGTTACTTTTTGACTTAGCAAGTGCAGTAGGTACTTGATTATGCTCCTCGTTGTATGCAATTTGCTTCGCTCTTCTTCTATTCGTCTCATCAATAGTTTTCTGCATTGAGTTGGTCATTCTATCTGCATACATAATCACAAAACCATTTATATTCCTTGCAGCACGTCCTACGGTTTGTACCAATGCTCTTTCTGACCTCAGAAAACCTTCTTTATCTGCATCTAGAATTGCGACTAAAGAAACTTCAGGCAAATCCAAACCTTCCCTCAATAAGTTCACACCAATCAATACATCAAACAAGCCATTTCTTAAATCTCCTAATATCTCTACTCTTTCTAAGGTGTCCACATCAGAATGAATATATCTACTTCTAATACCTAATTTTGCAAAATAAGCATCTACTTCTTCTGCCATTCTTTTGGTTAAGGTCGTAACCAAAACTCTTTCGTCTCTTTCTACCACAGTACTTATTTCCCCTATCAAATCATCAATTTGATTTAGAGAAGGTCGCACCTCAATAACTGGATCCAGCAATCCAGTAGGGCGAATCAATTGCTCGACAAAGACTCCTTCAGACAATTCCAATTCGTAATCTGCAGGTGTAGCACTCACAAAAATTGTTTGGTCAATAATTTGCTCAAATTCTTCAAATTTCAAAGGCCTATTATCCATTGCTGACGGGAGTCTAAATCCGTACTCTACTAAGTTAATTTTACGTGCCCTGTCTCCCCCATACATTGCCTTGATTTGTGAAACAGTAACATGACTTTCGTCAATTACCATAAGAAAATCTTTAGGAAAATAATCTAGCAAACAGAAAGGTCTACTCCCTTCTTTTCTTCTATCAAAATATCTTGAGTAATTTTCAATACCACTACAATAACCTAATTCTCGCATCATTTCAAGATCCAATTCTACTCTACTTTGCAGTCTTTTAGCTTCTAAATGCTTCCCTATAGATTTCATATAATCAACCTGCTTTACCAAGTCTTCAGCAATTTCAAATGCTGCTTTTTGAACATTATCATTACTAGTAACAAAAATGTTTGCAGGATAAATTGAATATTCTTCAAATGTTGCAAAAACTTCATTGGTAATTGGGTCAAAAGTGGAAATATTCTCTATTTCATCTCCCCAAAACTCAATTCTACATGCAACATCTAAGTAAGCCAAATAAATATCAACCGTATCTCCTTTTACACGAAACGTTCCCCTTGTAAAATCACCTGTAGTCCTAGCATATAAAATATCAACTAACTTATGAAGAAACTTATTTCTTCCTACATTTTCACCTTTATGAATAAAGGTTACGCCATTCTTAAACTCCTCTGGATTCCCAATACCGTAAATGCAAGACACTGAAGAAATAACGATAACGTCTTTTCTACCAGAAAGTAAGGCTGAACTACAACTCAATCTCAACTTTTCTATCTCATCATTGATAGACATATCTTTCTCTATAAATGTATCAGAGGTAGGCATATACGCTTCCGGTTGATAATAATCATAATACGATACAAAATACTCTACAGCATTTTCTGGGAAAAACGATTTAAATTCTGAATATAACTGTGCCGCTAAAGTTTTGTTATGAGACAATACTAAAGTTGGTCTATTGGTTTGCTGAATAACGTTAGCAATGGTAAAGGTTTTACCGGAACCTGTAACCCCCAATAATGTTTGATTTTTAACATTATTATTTACCCCTTCCACCAATTCTTTGATGGCTTGTGGTTGATCTCCTGTCGGTTCGAAATCGGCTACTAGTTTGAATTTCATACTGCAAAATTACTACTTATAAATTTCAATTAACTATTATTGCAAAGTTAATAGTAGAAAAATATAGCATGAAAAAGATTGAGGGAAACATTGTAGACGTTGTAAATAAAACAATTTACCAAGGTTCTATCCAAACTGAGAATGGTAAAATTGTTCAAATCAAAAAACATGAAACTTCTGTAAACGATTACATCATACCCGGCTTCGTTGACGCCCACGTCCATGTTGAAAGCTCTATGCTTATCCCTTCTGAATTTGCAAGACTTGCTGTATGCCATGGTTCTGTAGCCACCATTTCTGACCCGCACGAAATTGGTAATGTATTAGGGAAAGATGGTGTGAAATTTATGGTAGAGAATGGACTAAAAACTCCTTTTAAATTCCATTTTGGTGCCCCTTCTTGCGTACCTGCTACCATTTTTGAGACTGCTGGTGCTACCATAGACTTAGATGATATTAAAGAAATCTTTCAATTACCAAGAGTAAACTATTTAGCTGAAATGATGAATTTTCCTGGTGTTCTTTTTAAAGACCCTGATGTGTTAGCTAAAATAAAACTAGCACATGACTTAGGAAAAGAAGTAGATGGTCATGCACCAGGATTAAGAGGAGAAGATGCTAAAAACTATATTGCCGCAGGAATAACTACAGATCATGAGTGTTTTACCAAAGCAGAAGCATTGGACAAACTAAAATACGGAATGAAAATAATTATTAGAGAAGGGAGTGCAGCCAAAAACTTTGAAGAATTGTGGACTTTAATTGATGAATATCCAGACATGGTTATGCTTTGTTCTGATGACAAACATCCTAATGATTTAGCGGTTGGTCATATCAATAAACTAGCACAAAGGGCCATTGCTAAAGGTTGTGATGTATTCAATGTATTACGTGCAGCATCATTAAATACGATGAAACATTACAAAATGGACGTTGGATTATTACAAGAAAACGACCCAGCAGATTTTTGTATTGTCAAGGATTTAAAATCTTTTGAAGTTGCTTCAACTTATATTGATGGGGTGTTAGTAGCCGAAAATGGTAAAACAAAAATTGACAGCATTGATGAAGAACCTATCAATAATTTTGATTGTTCAGAAATTACGCGAAACCAAATTTTAGTTGAAGATACAGGCAGACCGGTTCAAGTAATTGTTGTAGAGGATGGTCAATTAATTACGAAAAAAGCAACAGCATCTATTACGGGAAAGGATGGCTATCTGGATGCAGATATAAGTCAAGATGTGTTAAAAGTTGTGGTTGTCAACAGATATTTTGATGCACCTCCAGCGGTTTCGTTTATTAAGAATTTTGGTTTAAAACAAGGAGCCATTGCTTCATGTGTTGCACATGATAGTCATAATATTATTGCAGTTGGGACCAATGATAAGGACATTACTGAGGCTATAAACCTAATTATCAAATCACAAGGCGGAGTTTCGCTTGCAAATGGTGATGAGAAAAAATTGGTATCTCTTCCTGTAGCAGGAATCATGTCGGCACTAGATGGTTATGAAGTAGCAGATTTATACGAAGCAATAGATTTAAGATCTAAAGAACTGGGTGCTACATTGTCTGCTCCATTTATGACGCTTTCCTTTTGCGCTTTATTGGTTATTCCTAAATTAAAACTAAGCGACAAAGGACTATTTGATGGAGAGAGTTTTGCCTTTACGAGTACTTACGCATAAGATTTAACGCAATATGATACAATATACCATAGAAAACAAAAATCTCATTTGTATCATATCAGCAAATGGTGCTGAAATTCGATCTTTGAAAAACAAGTTAACAGGGCAAGAATACATCTGGCAAATTGACAAAAACGTATGGGGAAGTAGTTCACCCGTTCTGTTTCCCGCAATTGGAAAAATAAAAAATGACAAAATTACGTTTGCCAATAGAGACTATTTCATGCCTAAACATGGGATAATTAGAAACAATAGTAACCTTATTTATAATCAAGAGGATAAATCAAAATGCTCGTTTACCCTCACAAGTTCAATAGAAACTTTAAAACAATACCCTTTCAAGTTTATTTTTTCTGTATCATATCAACTTATAAATAAGACATTGATAATGTCATACAATGTAAAAAACACAGACAATATTCCAATTCATTTTGCATGCGGTGGACATACTGCTTATGCTTGCCCAATTGATACTACTACACATTTATCTGATTATATAGTAGAATTTCCTGTTGAAACATCCCTACAAGCAAGTACGCTAGGAGAAAATGGTTTACTTTCCGACAAGAAAAGATCAATAATGTGTAATAATAGTTTTTTTGCACTTTCAAACTCACTATTTAACAAAGATGCTCTTGTTTTTGAAAACATTAAATTCAATTGGCTAAGACTTCGAAAAAGAAATGAAACAAAAGGTATTATTGTAAGATTTACAGACTACCCTCACCTAGCAGTATGGTCTAAACCTCAAGCGGACTATGTCTGCATAGAACCCTGGCTAGGCTTACCAGATAAGGAAAATGACCCTAATGACATTACAAAAAAAACCTCTTTAAAAACTATTGGTATTAATCAAGAATTCACCATTAACATTGAAACAGAAATTGAATAACACTCATTGTTCACTTTATTTCTATTCATTGAATAGACAAAGAATCAGCTATTAATTTAATTAATTGAAAATAAATCAATTATAAAACTAAAAAACTAGTCTTTAGCATTTCTATATACCTACCTTAGCCCATATAAATTTATAAACAATATTATGAGTAACGGAACAGTAAAATTTTTCAACGAAGCTAAAGGATTTGGTTTCATCACACCAGAAGACGGAAGTAAAGATGTATTTGTACATGCAAATGGATTGACAGATGAAATTAAAGAAGGAGACAAAGTATCTTACGAAGTTGAAGAAGGTCAAAAAGGATTAAATGCAGTTGGTGTAACAGTTGTATAACTAACTCCACAAACTAATTTTATAGAAAAGCGTATCATGATTGATATGCTTTTTTTATGCGTTAAACTGTATAAAGATTTGTTACTACCACTCCTTTTCCATCTTCCAGCATCACTGACAATAATTCATTTTGATCTTTGACTTGAAAATTGAATGGTGGCTCAATTATATTTAATCCACTTTGCTTTTTAATTCTAATCCCTTGACCTGAAATAATGTCTTTATTTGGAACAAAATCACCTTGCGGAATATGCTCTGTAAGTATGATATACTTATAAGCTTTTAATTTACCCAGAATACAATGAATTTCTTCATTTGACAAATGTTGCAATACTTGTCTTACTATTGCACAATCACCAATTGGCAAATCATCTTTGGCTATATCAAGACAATGAAATTTTAGGTTATCATATTTAAAATTATCTTGATTGTGTATAACAAGTTTCTCCACAATATCTACAGCAATATATTGCTTTGTATGTTTCACTAGATGTTTACCCACATTAAAGTCACCACAACCAAGATCACAAACTATAAGAGGACTATCAAAAGTTTTAAGAAATGAAGTCACCGCAGTGACATATGGTTTGACTAGTGAAGGGTGATGCGAACCTACACCTGAATAAAACTCCGATTCGTTATCGCCCCATAGTTTCATAGCATATACCTGCTCCATAGCATCTTTAGTAGGCCAAGGTGTCTTATTCTTTCTATTTGAAACTTCAATTTTCATGTATTTCGAACTCAATCTTCACTATAAAAGGAAATGAATAGACTGAAGATATCTTAGAGAGCAATTGCCATAAGATGGAACATTAATTATTACTTGTAATAAAAAAACACTCTACTTTTTCATCTTGTTATACTTCGAAATATTACCTGGATCTAGTTTAGTAACCGTTAGATAAACCTGATTTTTAGTTTGATCATCCATGTCCTTAAACATATTTACTACTTCATCTGACTTTGCAGCAAAGAAAATTTGAACATACAAACTATTAGGCTGTATTTTATGAATATTTTCTAAAGATTTTAAGGACTGAACAATTACTTGGACCGCTTCTTTGTTATTGCTATACAACTGATCAAAACCTTTTCTGTGGTAATCATAATAACATTGTCTAAGCGGTGCAAAAGCGTTATTTAATACATTATCCACCATGCTAAATCTATTCTTTTTTCCCTCAGTTGGTTTCCAACCTGGTTCAGATGCATTTTGACATCTACCTACAATTTGTTGCGCTTTTTGAAAATATGTTGAACCTCCTTTCAAAGAGAACGAATCATAATCATATCCTAAAACCATATAGATATAAAATACGATTACATCTGAAAGATTATTTTGATGTCTATCTGGCGTGTAAATAAGTGCTTGTCCCCGATCGTATTCAAAAGTTAATTTCTCATCATTAAAGTTGAAAAGTCTTGTTTTGTAATCACTATTGTACACTGGTCTAGAAGAAGAAACTTGAATGCTTCCCGTAAAACTACTACCGCTTTTAGAATTGATAGTAATTAAAATACTCATGTCTATCTTTTCGTTATCAGCAAAATTATCATCTGTCCATTTTTGTTCACTTACAAACTCAAATATTGACGACTCTAAAGCTTTGATGATTTCTGTATTTGCTGGATCACTTTTAAGTGTAGGTGCTATAACAGAAACATCACAAATGATTTCCTGTGACCATCCATTAAAGGACAAAATAAATACTATAACTAATAATAAATTTTTCATATTTCACCTACTACAATAATTCTTCCAATTTATTCAAAATATCTTCTGCCACTTTTGCTTTGGACTTTAACTCAAAAGAAACTGATTTATTGTTTTTATCAATGATTGTTACTTTATTCGTGTCAGTTTGAAAGCCTGCACCTTTATCTTCTAAAGTATTCAAAACAATAGCATCTAAATTCTTTTTCTCTAATTTACTTGCAGCATGCGCTATTGCATCATTGGTTTCCAAAGCAAAACCTATCAATTTCTGATTCGTTTTGTTCTCTCCCATCCACTTAAGAATATCCTGAGTTTTGGTCAACTCAATACTCCACTCCCCTTCTTTCTTTTTTACCTTAATATCAGAAACTACCTTAGGCGTGTAATCTGCTACTGCTGCTGCCATGATAACTGCATCTTGATCAAAGTTACTTTTACATGCATCAAACATCTCCTTAGCCGAAGTTACTTTTAATAATTGCTTTAAACCTGCTGGAATTGATAAACAACTAGGTCCTGAAACCAAAGTTACTTCCGCTCCTCTGGCTATAGCTGCTTCAGCAATAGCATAGCCCATTTTACCTGAACTTCTATTTCCTAAATATCTTACTGGATCAATAGGCTCATGAGTTGGTCCTGCCGAAACTAAAATTTTCTTACCACTTAATGATAATAACTCCTTAAGAAATAAATCTAATTGATTAACAATATCTTCAGGCTCTGCCAATCTACCTTCTCCTACGAGACCACTTGCCAATTCACCACTACCTGGATAGATAATGTGATTACCTCTTTTGACCAAGGTATCTAGATTGTCTTGAGTACTTTCATGAGCATACATATCCAAATCCATTGCTGGCGCAATGAAAACAGGACACTTCGCAGAAAGATAAGTGGCTATCAAAAAATTATCTGCATTTCCCGTAATCATTTTAGATATAGAGTTGGCAGTGGCTGGTGCTACTAGCATTATATCTGCCCAAAGTCCCAAATCTACATGATTATTCCACTCTCCTGTATTTTCATCTTTTAGAAAATCTATGAGCACAGGTTCTTTAGAAAGTGTACTCAAAGTTAGAGGTGTAACAAAATCAGAAGAGGCCTTTGTCATGATTACTCTGACAAATGCCCCTTTCTTTTTTAAAAGTCTTATAATAAACGCTGCTTTATAAGCAGCAATACTACCTGTGACTGCTAAAAGAATTTTCTTTCCTTTAAGCATATAGGTATTTTATTGTTCAGTTTTGTTCTCAGAAGATTTCCAAAATAATTTGTCTTCTTCATATTCTTGGATTGAAATAGCTGTTGGCTTAGGCAATCTTTCGTAGAAACGAGAAACTTCTATTTGCTCTCTATTTTCAAAAATTTCTTCTAAGTTATCTGTACTAGACGCAAATTCCTCCAATTTAGCAGATAATTCTTCTTTCAAACCAGTATTGATTTGATCTGCTCTTTTAGATAATACAACTACTGCTTCATAAGCATTTCCTGTAGCATTATCTAAATCATTCATGTTACGGGTAATCGTTGTTTTTTCAGCTGTACTGTCTCTGTATGCCATATTATATCTATTATTTAGTATTCAGTTTTTCAATTGCCTTTACACTTGCTTTATGAAAGTTTTCCGCACTTTTAAGATACGAACTTTCAGCATAACGGTCTGCAAAGATACGATAAGATTTAATTGTTTCTTGATATCTTTCTTGTTTTTTTGATTCAATACTGTTTTCAGCTAATAAATAATTAGCTTTAACAATCAAGAACATTAATTCTTCTCTATACTTTGTATCAGGATAAGATTTGATGGTAGTATTAAATGCAATAACAGCAGATTTATACTTATCCATTTTAAAATATAACTTCCCTTGCTCATAACTCTTGCGCTCCAACTTACCTCTCAACTCCTTAATCATAGCATTACAAGTGTCTATTTTTTCAGATTCCGGATATTGATCCATAAACAATTGAATATCATCAATTGCTTTTCTAGTCTCCGTAGGGTCTAAATTATACTCAGGGGAATTTTGTTTAGTACAAATTGCAGACATATAAGCACATTCTTCTTTTCGATCACTGTAGGGGAAATTTTTAGTAAATCTTTTAAAATAATATGATGCTAAGTAATAATCTTTAAGACAATATTGAGTTTGTGCATAGTAATAATAAACATCTTCTCCTTTGTCAGTCATTCTATAATAGGTCATTAATTCATCAAAAAGTGGCAGTGCTCTATAACAATCCCCTTCCTCATATAATTTAATGGCCGTAGAATATTTTAATTCATAATCATTTCCTTTGATTATTTTGTTATAGTCACTACAGTTAGACAGTAGTAAAATCAAAGAAATTAATGGTATGATAAGTTTCATTTTCAACATAAGCGGACAAAGGTAAAATTATTTTTCTGCTTTAGAACGTCAAAATTAGCCAATGCGTATATAATTAAGATAATTTGTGATTTAATTCATCCACCATACGTTGTGAATTCTTTTTTGCAAAATACATTACCAAGCATCCCAAACTACATAAAATCAAAAAACCTATGATTAAAGGGAAAATAGTACCGTTATAAAACTTACCAATAGAAGCTGAAACAATGGCTCCTATCCCCATTAGCATCGCGCCTGTTAATGCAGAAGCAGATCCTGCATTCTTATCAAAAGGTTCCAAGGCCAAACTTGTAGCATTAGGATTTATTATTCCAACAAAAAATAAAACAGAAAATGTAAATCCAGAAAAAACAGCAATTGGTAGTTCAATAACGTTTGCGGTTAGCAATACACCAGCTACAACCAATGTTTGAATTAACGCCACATTGAAAGTTAGTTTTTCTAGTTCATAGTATTTCAACAAAATTTTATTAATCTGACTTCCTAAAATAAACCCTACTGCGTTTAATCCAAACATCCAACCAAATGTCGTTTTGGAAACGCCATAAATGTTCATTAAAATAAATGATACTGCCGCTAGATAGGCAAATAATACAGACATTGATAATCCTCTTGCTATACTATATAAGGTAAATGTTCTATTGCTTAAAATCTCTCCATAGGATTTAAAGACATTTTTGATTTTTAAAGACAGTTCTTTGTCAGGTTGATATACATCTTTGTAATAAAAGAAAACAATCGATATTACAATTGAAACTAATACGAAAAGAAAATAAAAAATACTGCGCCAGTCCGAAATAGTTATTATCCAACTACCTAACGATGGGGCAATAACAGGCGCAACTCCCATCACCAAAATAATGGAAGACATAACTTTAGCAAATTCTTTTGGGCCAAAATTATCTCTTATGATTGCACTACTACTGACTATACCAGCACAACCTCCTAACGCCATAATAAATCTTGAAATTATCAACATGTTTATATTGGTACTCAAAGCGCATCCTATAGTTGCCAACGCGTAAATTAACATCCCCACCAACAAAGGAATTTTCCTACCAAATTTATCCATTAACGGTCCATAAAACAATTGCCCCAAAGTAATCCCAATAAAGTAACTGGTAAGCGTAAGTGTAACCATAGCTTCATCCGTTGAAAAATCTTTGGAAATTGCAGAAAATGCCGGCAAATAAGTATCAATCGAAAATGGGCCTATGGCAGCAATAAAGCCCAATAAAACAACCAAAAAGTTCCTACTCTGTCCTTGCATTCTCTCTTAATTTTTTGCAAACTTACAGTCTTTGCTTTTTAAATGATAGCTATTGCTTATTAATTCTTTATTTTATATTCACACTCAAACGGTTGATAAATAATTATGCTATTTTTTACGAAGAACTAAATTTGACTAAATTTGCACCGTAATAAAAAATCAAGCAATGGATATATTTGATAGAATAGCCAGTAATAAAGGTCCTTTGGGCCAACATAAAGCTGCGTCACATGGATACTTTACTTTCCCTAAATTAACAGGAGAAATTGATTCTCACATGTATTTTAGAGGTAAAAAAGTTTTAACTTGGAGTATTAACAACTACTTAGGCTTGTCTAACTTGCCAGAGGTAAGAAAAGTTGATGCTGACGCTGCTAGAGATTGGGGATTAGGGTACCCAATGGGAGCAAGAATGATGAGTGGTCAAACTGACTACCACGAGCAATTTGAAAGAGAAATTGCTGATTTCATGGAGATGGAAGCAGCCTATTTATTGAACTTTGGTTACCAAGGTTTTATGTCGATAGTTGATTCCTTGACACACAGAAATGATGTAATTGTATACGACAGTGAGTGTCATGCATGCTTGGTAGATGGCGTAAGATTACATCAAGGGAAAACATTTGTTTACCCTCATAACAATATGGAAAAGTGTAAAACTGCACTTGAAAGAGCTGAAAGAATTGTAGCAGAAACAGGTGGAGGTATCTTATTGATTACTGAAGGAGTTTTTGGAATGAGTGGTGATCAAGGAAAATTGAAAGAAATTGTAGAATTGAGAAAACAAGGACACAAATTCAGATTGATGGTAGATGACGCTCATGGATTTGGTACTTTGGGAGAAAAAGGACAAGGTGCTGGAGAGGCGCAAGGTGTTCATCATGAAATCGATGTACTATTAGGAACATTTGCTAAATCAATGGCAAGTATTGGAGCATTTGTTTGTAGCAAGAAAGATGTTATTGATTTCTTAACATACAATATGAGATCTCAAGTTTTTGCTAAATCTCTACCGATGCCATTAACCATAGGTGCATTAAAAAGATTAGAATTATTAAAAGCTCCAACTCAAAGAGAGAAATTGTGGACCATTACTAATGCGCTTCAATCAGGTTTGAAGGAAGCAGGATTCAACCTTGGAAATACTAATTCTTGTGTTACTCCAGTTATGCTGAGTGGTACATTAGGTGAAGCAACAATGATTACAAAAGATTTGAGAGAAAACTACTCTATCTTTACTTCTATAGTGGTATATCCTGTAGTTCCAAAAGGAATGATTTTGTTAAGATTAATCCCTACAGCAGCACATTCTTTAGAAGATGTAGCTTACACAATCGAGACTTTTAAAGTCGTCAAACAAAAGTTAGATGCAGGAGAATATAAAGCAGACGCGATTGTAGATGTAACTGTTTAAGATTTTTGTCGAATTTTTTAGAACCCGTTTAGAATTTATAATTTTGAACGGGTTTTTTAATTATTACAATTATGTGGTATATTCTTAATTCATTTCAACTTTTATTATTAGTCATTTTCAATCTAATATTTCTTCCAATTGTTATTCTGGTTGGTTTGATTTCTCAAGATGCAATGCAATGGATGGCTCGAAAAATATGGTCTCCGGTAATGCTTGCTATTCCTGGTGGTTCCTCAAAAATATATGGAGCAGAAAATATCATTCCCCAAAGACCATGTATATATGTTGCTAATCATTCTTCACATTTTGATATACCAGCCTTGTATGTTGTTTTTCCTTTCTTCCTTTATTTTATTGCCAAACAAGAATTAAAAAAAGTACCTATGTTTGGATGGGCCAATACTTTAGTTGGAACTATTTGGATAGACAGAAAAGATAGAGTCAAAGCGATGAATACAATGCTAAATGCAGGAAAAGATATAAAAAATGGAAAGAATGTTATTTCGTTTCCCGAAGGAACAAGAAGTAAAACTGGTGAAATTGGCACATTCAAAAAGGGGACATTTTCTTTAGCGCAAATTTGTCAAGTAGATGTTGTACCGATTTATATTCAAGGAACAAGACCATTAAACAAACCTGGAACATTATGGATGCGACCAAGCAAAGTAAAAATTGTAATTGGAGAAAGAATGGAATTCAAAGATTATCAAAATTATACTCCAGAAGACTTTGCTAATACAGCTCAGAAAATGGTAAAAAACCTTGCCTTACATATCGATTAGTCATTGACTACTTCGATTCTGTAATCGTTATAGCGTAAAACTTTTACTGATTGGTTTTCATATCCACTTCCTGGTTCTACCATAATATACTCACTACCAGCAGCAAATCCTTTATCATTTTTAAGGTTAGGATAATTAGGTGTAAATACAGAACCATAAAGCAATAACCCCTTCAAGTTGGTAAAAGCAGCATCAAAGCCATTCATTGTATATTTATCTGGATCAATTCCATATTTTAATCTATAAGAAAGTATAAAATCATTTACTTCTTTAGAATTGTAGTCTATGTAATTAGAAGCTACAATATGCAAGTTATATCTATTTTTATATTTCTCATCAATAGTCTCGAACTCCATAAAATCTTCCAAACCGAAAACCATTACTTCATATTTAGAATAAGGATTTCTATTTGTTGTAGCACTTAATTTTGTTACAAAATTACTCACATGGCCTACATCTTCTGAAGGAACTACTATTAAATTCAAATTAGTTGCAGACATTTTTGACTCCACAGAAGTCAACTTGCTTGACGAACTCATAGAAGTATAAAGTACGGAATCCCGCAATCTTGTTGGTTGATTTTTAATATTGCTATTATAACTCTTAACAAATTCATTAAAATAGTACCCATCTTGTTTATTACCCGAGTTTTTAATAGCAATTACATTTGCATCCGAAAAATTCTCTGCAATAAATTTCCCCATATATTTCACTTGTGTTGGAGTTGATACAGAATATTTAGACACATACGGATTTTTATATAAGGCTTTATTTGAAACAGGCACAGGAATTACGTTTTGAATTTTATTCTGTTTAGCAAATTCTGTGACTACCTTAATCTGACGAGGAAATAATGGCCCAAAAATTAAATCCACATCTTTCATTTCTTGTTTTTTAAGAATTTTAGAAACTGCAGCAGTATCATTTTCGGTATCAAACACATGAATATTAACATTCATTCCTGCTTTCTTCAAGGAATCCACAGCCATCATAATTCCTCTTTGAAAACTCAAGGACATCATAGTATATCCGTATATTGGACAATCGCCTACGGGGGGACATTTAGCTCTGTACTTATCATTATCATCCAACATAAAAGGCAACATGATAGCAATATCATACACCTCTTCTATTCTTGATGTACTATCAAAAACATAAGGCACAGAAGCATCTGCAGTTTCTCCCACAAAACCTTTCTTTGGTACGATAATTTTAATGATAGCACCTTTCTTCAATCCTTCTTCTAAACCATTATTAGCTTCTCTGATTTCTAATTCCGAAACCTCATACAATTTAGTTAAATAATAAAATGTCTGTCCTGCTTCAACTGTGTGCAGAATAACACTATCTCCTGGTTCTACACTTGAATTAACAGGGACCTTAACAATTGGAGCTATGTCATTATTTTTATTTGCTTTATCCACAGGAATATTTAATTTATCACCAACTTTCAAATTGATTTTACCTTGATTAGCTGCTTTTAAATCATCTATAGAAACTCCATACTTCTTTGCAAGTGCATAGAGAGTTTCGCCTGCAGCAACAGTATGAACAATCTTATTTGTGTCAGTTGCAAATTCTTCTTTCTGAAAACCTTCCAGACTTGATTCTGGTTTATCTTCAACATTATTAACCATTGTAGAAGCCTCTTCATTTTCATTGCTATCTGGGTTCACTACTGTAGTAGATTCTCCTGTTGGGATATACAATGTTTGACCAATGTCCAATCCATCTTTTGCTGCTGGATTGTTATTATACAATTCTTTAACTGACGTATTATACATTTTCGAAATTCCGTAAGCGGTCTGCCCCTTGGATACTTTATGTACATAACATTGCTTACCATTCACAACTTCTTTAGGTGCAACATCAGGTTGAGCAAAAGCAACTTGTGCACTTAAAAGTGTAATGATTAATATGGATAGTAAATTTCTCATTCTAAAATTTTATTTATTCCCACTCAATTGTTGCTGGTGGTTTAGAGCTAATATCATAAGTAACTCTATTAATTCCTTTTACTCTATTGATAATATCATTAGAAACTTTGGCCAAAAACTCATAAGGAAGATGACACCAATCTGCTGTCATTCCATCTGTGGAAGAAACTGCACGCAATGCAATAGCATTTTCGTAAGTTCTTTCATCTCCCATTACTCCAACAGACTGAACAGGAAGTAGCATTACTCCTGCTTGCCAAACATCATCATATAAACCTGCTTCTTTCAAACTACTTATAAAGATATGATCTGCTTCTTGCAAAATGCGTACCTTTTCTGCAGTAACATCTCCTAGTATTCTAATTCCAAGGCCAGGACCAGGAAATGGATGTCTTCCTAGAATATTAGGATCAATATTTAAAGACTTCCCTACTCTTCTTACTTCATCTTTGAATAATGCTCTTAGTGGTTCCACAACTTGCAATTTCATATAATCAGGCAAACCACCTACATTGTGGTGAGATTTGATTGTTGCAGAAGGTCCTCCTGTAGCCGAAACTGACTCAATAACATCTGGATAAATTGTCCCTTGACCAAGCCATTTAGCATTTTTAACTTTTTTAGATTCTTCGTCAAAAACTTCAATAAAGACTCTACCAATGGCTTTTCTTTTCTTCTCTGGATCTTTTTCATCCTTCAAAGCTTCGTAGAACTTATCTTTAGCATCTACACCTTTGACATTTAACCCCATATCTTTGTATGAATGAAGCACATCCTCAAATTCATTCTTTCTTAATAATCCATTATCCACGAAGATACAATGCAAGTTTTTTCCAATAGCATGATGCAGTAATACAGCAGCCACAGAGGAATCAACACCTCCTGACAAACCAAGAATTACACTATCATTCCCTAACTTTTCTTTCAATTCAGCAACTGTAGTTTCAACAAATGCATCCGGAGTCCATGACTGCGAACATTTACAAATGTCTACCACGAAATTTCTTAAAAGGCTTGCTCCATCTGTTGAATGATATACTTCTGGATGAAATTGAATTCCGTAAGTTTCTTCTCCTTCAATATGATAACCTGCATACTTAACATCTGTAGTAGAACAAATAACCTTATAATTATCAGGAACAGACGCAATGGTATCACCATGACTCATCCAAACCTGTGATTTTTCATTGACATTTTTCATTAAGACACTGTCGCTATCAACATAACCAAGATTAGCACGACCATACTCTCTAATATTAGACGGCAAAACTTCACCTCCATAATTTTGAGCCATGTATTGCGCACCAAAACAAACACCTAATAATGGTAATTTTCCTTTAATAGCTGATAAATCTGGTTTGGGAGCATTCTCATCACGTGTACTGAAAGGACTCCCAGAAAGGATTACACCTTTTACATTTTCATCAATTGTAGGAACCTTGTTCCAAGGATGAATTTCACAATAAGTATTTAACTCTCTCAATCTTCTCGCAATCAATTGCGTGTATTGAGAACCAAAATCTAGAATAAGTATCATTTCTTGCATGCGCGCAAAGATAATGATAACCTTAGGTTATTTCCTTATTTTACTTATCAAAATATAAGGGATTTATTAACTGTTGGGTTTTAGTGATTAGGTGTAGAGAGAAAGAAGTGCCAATGAAATGTATAGAAATGATTGAAGTATTAAAATAACAGCGTATGATAATGAGAATGTTCCGAAGTTTCTCATGAACCACTCGAAAGGATTCGATCGGTAGCGAACGCCAGCCAACTTCTTATTTTAATTTTCTTCTTGCGGGAGCGAAGGGGGATTACCAAAACTAAGTATTTCAATCATCAAAGTTTTATTATTTTAATAATAATAAACTATTTAATTTATATTTGAGAAATTAAAAAAACCACACTTATGAAAATGTTTTATTTAATTCCAATCGTTTTAGTATCAATCTTAACTTTTGGTCAATCTTTTGAAAAGGAATTCACGCTTGATTTAAGCAAAGAGTTTATGAAGAATATTGCTGACCTAGAAGAAAATGGATTTGTAATTCAAACCGAGGATAATTATGTTTATTTGCATTGGCCAGATGATCATTTTTATCGATATGATAATGACGGAAATTTACTTTGGGAAACAAAAGTAAAATCAAGTAAAATGGGAGGAGTTAAATATACAAATGATTTCATAATTGGAGTTACTACGATGGAAGGAGTTGTTATTATTGATAACGATGGTAAAGTTACAGAATTTACTATTCCCGAAAGTATAACGCATATAACAAATGCATTTGTAGATAATTCAAAGTTAATTATAACTGGGAAAAATTATAAGGAAAATAAGAAGAAAATGATTAAAGAAAATGGAGGGACGCTAAATAGAAAGTTTGTTTACGACTTGAACAATAATCTTCTTTCAGAATCTTCTTTCACTCTTCCTACAACTAACTTAAGTGGCTCAACAATGCTCCTGTACAACCATGAATTATACTCATTTAGAATAGGATACACGACTAAAGATAAATCATCCAATACCTTTAAACGCGGAGTTGAATTAGCATCATCTTCTAAAGATGGTAAATTTACTCAATATACTACTTATGAATCTAATACAGCTTCGTTTCGTGCACCAAACTATACTCTTGGGTCTAGAATGTACGATTTTGATGACAAAACTGGATTATTTTATCTAACAGATGTCACAAAAGATGGTAAGAGTTTTTATATAGATTGTTTTGATTTGAAAGGTAAAAAAATATGGTCACAAATTTACGACTTTAAGAAAAAGCCAACATTTGGGCTGAATTCCAATTACAAATTATTTAATTTTAGTGTGAATGATGATGGACTTATTGGTTATCACATGGTATCCCCAAGCTCTAAAGTAGATGGTGCTGAAACTTTTCTCATAGACAAAGAAACAGGAAAAATAGTTATTCATCATGAAATAGATTTCAAATTAAAAATGATAAAATTCGGAGGAACAGCAGCTTCTGAAATAGTAAAATTAAACCATATGTATATAAAACTAAAAAACAATGGTGTTGTAGGAAAAGGACTAGAAAAGAAAATTTCTGAAATAGAATCCAAGAAAGATTTAAAAGAATCAACATTCACTTATTTTATAAGAGAAAAGAATGAAGTAATTATTCTTAAAACTGATGATGATTTTACTTTTCTTAGGTTTGATAATTAAAAGTCAAATCAACTAGTTTGAAAGAATCTTTTGCATTGGTTGCTTCCCCCGCACAAAAACCCCATTCATCATTGAACCATCAGCAGTATAAACTATCCTTGACGCCAAGTGCTTTAATTCGGTGTTTTTTAATGTTGGGTGCTCCGCATTAATAATACAAGCATCAAAGTCCTCTCCTACTTTGAAATATTGCTCAGAAAAATTGTTCATGGCTTTTCTCCCAATGCTGCTACGAGAATTCTTTCGCGTGAACTAATGCAAATATAATTTCATCTTTTAATTTTCGCCAAATATTCCTTTGCAGTCATAACTGGAATTTTGGAGTTTTTAAAATCCTTTTGATTTCTTGTTATTATAATCTCGACATTGTTTTCGATGGCTGTATAATATTGTAAACCATCTTCAAAATCTAGAAATTTGTCATCACTTAGTGCTAATTCTACAATCTTGTCATCTAAAGATAAGGTTTCTATTAACACTTTAAATTTTCTAAGTATTGTCCTTGCCTCCTTTGCATTTTTTAACTTTGATAAAATATAGTTAGTGTTTGCGAATGTTAGAGATGAAATAGTTAATGTAATAACCTTTTTATCTGCCAAAGAGAATAATATTGAGGCTTCTGTATAAAACTCCTCTCTTTTAGCCAATAAATCAATTACAATATTGGTGTCAATTAAAAGTCTGCTCATTTGTATTTATCCATTAAGTAATCTGAATAATCATCACGAGCATCAAAATCTTCCGTTAATTCTACAACTCCACTTAGACTCTCTACTAAAGGAGTAACTTCAATATCTGAATGAATTTTAGTAGTTAGACTAGATAAATAGGATTCAACTAGCTTTGAAAGACTTATTTCTTGACTTTTAGCGTAGTTTTTAGCCTTTTCAATAATTACTTTATCAAGACTTAATGTTAGTTTAGTATCCATAATAAAAAAGTTTACGTGTGAATATTTTTCAAATATACGTATAGAAAGTTATTGAGTTACTTTTTTAAGAGAATTTATTTAGGAAAAACTTATTAATCAACTCAAGTTTCCTTCTGTTCACATTTTAGGAGGATACAATATAACTTACAATCTTACTTTTAAAAACTATTTTTTGATGACACCCCCCGCACAAAAACCCCACTCATCATTGAACCATCAGCGGTATAAACTATCCTTGACGCCAAGTGCTTTAATTCTGTATTTTTTAATGTTGGGTGCTCCGCATTAATAATACAAGCATCAAAGTCCTCTCCTACTTTGAAATATTGCTCAGAAAAATTGTTCATGGCTTTTCTCCCAGCAATCACTGATTGATTAATAGCATATAATCCACTATCTTGAAATCCATTGCCAATCATGATGTTTCTTTTGTGAGAAATCAACCTTTGACCGTAGTCTAATATTCTAATTTCTTCTAATGGATTCAATCCAACATGACTATCTGTTCCAATAGACCATTTACCATTTAGTTTTTGAAAATCAATTAAAGGAAAGATACCATCTCCTAAATTTCCTTCTGTACTAGGACACAAAACCACATTAGTACCACATTTTGCAATTCCTTCAGTTTCTGCTTCGGTAAGATGTGTGGCATGCACTAAGTGAAAACGGTCTGTCATACTGATATTATCCAGCAACCATTCCACCGGTCTTTTCCCTAGGTAAGCAATGCTATCTTCAATTTCTTTTAATTGCTCCGAAACGTGAATATGAAATGGCATGTCCTGCGAAAACTCATTGGCAACACGAACTATATCTGATGGCTCTACACCTCTCATGGAGTGAATCCCTATTCCTACATTGGCCAATGGATAATTCTTAGCACAAGCAATTGTAGCATTCAGTAAATTCTTATAATCTGCTACAGTTTTGGAAATAAATCTTTTTTGTCTATCATTTGGTGCTTTTCCAAAACCTCCCATTTGATAAAAAATAGGAACTAAAGTTATTTTAATACCAGTATCACGACTTGCTCTGAGCAATGCCTCTCCCATTTCTGCAACATTAGGATAAGGTGTTCCATCTGGTTGGTGATGCACGTAATGAAATTCTGCTACACTGGTGTAACCATTTCTCATCATTTCTGAATAAAGATCTACCCCAATTTTATACAAGTCATCAGGAGTAATGGTCAATGCTAGTTGATACATAGATTCTCTCCACCCCCAAAAATCATCGCTATCATCTGCATTTTCATGTTGCTCCGCCATTCCAGCCATGGCATATTGAAACGCATGGGAATGCGCATTTTGAAATCCAGGAATAGCAAAACCATTTACTACTTCACCTTTATCATTTGAATTTTCTGAAAGAGAACAAATTTGACCATCCTCGTTAATTTCTACCGTGACGTTTTCTTTCCATCCGTCATTTTGAAGCAAAGCTTTGAAAGTGAAGCGTTTCATAAAGTATCTATTTTACTATTGTTAACAAATGTAATTAACCTCTAGAGATTGAATAAATAATTGGTTCAAATATTTTTGCAAATACCTTGAAAACTAACTATCATTGTATAGTGGAAGACTTATTTAACATCGCGAAATTAAACAAAACTGCTCCTGCCAAAGGAAAGTTTTTGATATCAGAACCATTTATGGAAGACAACTTTTTCAAAAGATCTGTTGTTTTTCTGTGTGACCACAATGAGGATGGTTCATTTGGGTTTGTACTCAACAATATTCTTTCCATAAACATGAAAGATGTGATGGAAGGATTTGAAGATTGTGAATTTGAAGTAGGTTTTGGTGGACCTGTCAACTCTAGCAACCTGTACTACATACATACTTTAGGCGACATACTTGAGGATTCCATATGCATACAAGATGGGCTTTATACAGGGGGTAATTTTGAAAAATTACAAAGCCTTATTAATAGTGGCTTAGTCAATAGCGATCAAGTTAGATTCTTCTTGGGGTATTCAGGATGGACTGCCGGGCAATTAGAGCAAGAAATTAAGGATAGTGCTTGGATAGTAGCCAATTCGACACATGCAAATATCATATCTGCGAAAGATCGAGAATTATGGAAAACCCTATTAAATGAAATGGGTGGTAAATTTAAAGTGATTGCAAATTTCCCTGAGGATCCTTCTTTAAATTAGGTTGTGTTTCTTTTTCAAGAATTGCTTTCAATAGTTCTTTTGCAACCTTATTGTAGTATCTTTTAGACTTAAATGCACCAACCCATTGTACACCTTGTACAGCATTAGTTAGAATAATTTCATCTGCTGCTAGTAAATTCTGAGGAGTTAATGAACTTTCATAAATAGTTACTTTCTTTTCAATAGCTAAATTTATTAAATTCATTCTCATGGTACCTCCCACACAACCATCTGACAAAGGAGGTGTGTATAATACACCATTACTAACTAAAAACACATTAGATTGAGAGCACTCAATGATATGTCCATTACTATTTAGAATAAAAGCCTCATCTAATTTATTCTTTTTGGCAAAATTCATTGCCATAACATAAAGCAGTGAATTACTAGTTTTGAGACTGGATAGAATATTTCTTTCCTTTTTCATGTCTGAAAAAATATCTACAGATAAACCTTCAGCATTAATCGTATAGTAATTATTAACTACTTCTTCCGCAGTGATTAAATACCTCACCGCATCCTCTTGACTTCTGTATGTGCCATCACCAGCGCGATATAAATGCAATCTAATTTTAGCCCCTCCTTCAATTTTATTAGAACCGATAAGTTTACCTAACTCAGCTTTAAAGAAATCCAAAGAGTAGTGAGAAGGTAAAGCAAAGGACAACGTCTTAGCCCCTTGAAACAGTCTATCTATATGACTTTGAAGATTAACCGGTCTACCATCAATCACACGAATTGTCTCAAACAATCCATCTCCATATCGAAAAGCCCTATTATCTGTTAAATAAGGTATTTTATTGGAAACTACTTCCCCGTTATTATTGATATTCTCAAATTGATTCATCACAGCAAATTTACCTTTTATATGGAGTCAAATGCAAAGGTCTGGCCAAAGTTTTCAACGAAATACTAAAATTGGTGAATGCTTATAAAAGAATGATAAATGTCTATAAAGTAACTGGCAAACTTGAAATAAAAGGCACATCGCTAATTTTTTTCAACAATAAAGGAAATCCAACTAAATGATTTTCCGTGTCTTTTAAATCAAAAACACCTTTCAATTTTACAAAACCATTTTCAGTTTTAACGTAATGAACAGAAATCTCATTAAAATTAAAATCTTGCATTTGTGTAAGAACAAAATCACCCATCATGCTTTTATACTCGTAATTTTCATAAAACGGATCAAATCTGAATATCATCCCAAAATTATTGTATTGAGGCACGTAGTTCTGCTCTGGTAACTCCGGTGTAAATACCATGGAATTGTCCACAAAATAGAAGTACACTCTTTGCTTCTTCTTCTCTACCCCATCATTAACAATAAACCCAGGTAGTATGAATGAATAATAAGTGCCAACATTACTGATTGTAGAGTCTTGATTAATGGCTTTCTTCACATCGTCTACATTACTCAATTCACAAGCCACAGTAAAAAATGGGTAACTAAATAAATCATCCAGTCCTCCATTGGCCATAGGAATCTTTATATCAAGAATATCTTCCTCTATCATTTTAAATGGGTACAAGGAATCTTTAAAGGTTAGGCCATTTTCGTCTACTTTACGAATCTTCTTAATAGAAATATTTCTAAAACCATCTATTGCTGCTGAAATTCCACCATTCCAATCTTTAATCAGGTATTTTTTATCTTCAGGAATAATTAAATCAAAAAAATTATCAAACTGATTGGGGTTTACACTTGCTGTAAACCGAAAACATTCAGAACCTATCAACTCTAATTCTTGCGGTTCTTTTCGTTCAACTATTGAATTTTCATCTTGTAATTCTAAAGCCGCATCAATTTCAAATCCATCTTTTGTTAGGTTTACTGCAACATCCTTTCTATCAAATAAATTACTAATTACTCCCAGTTGCGGATTTAACTTATCAATTAAATTGTTGCCAACTTTGGACCAATATGTTGCTTGATTATCACTATTTACTTGACTCAAGAAAGATGGTTCAAGGTCTACTAAATGAGTTTTAGAATCAAAAATATCATTAAAGCATTGTTTTACTATTTCCTCTGAAATTTCAGACATTTCCGCCATAATTCTTACGCCAACACCATTCTTATATAAATAGAACTCATCATCTTTGTCAAGAATTAAAAATTGACCACCATTTAAATCTGTAGGCTCATCTTTATTATCTCTATTATTGAATGCCTCAACAAAAGATTTGAAATTTTCCGTTCTTGCAATAATACCTAATCCACTGAAATCTATTTCTGGATATTCAAACCTGTATATTGCAATTTTCTTAAACGGGTTTATTCCATCTGTTACGGATTCATTCAAATCATCTTTATCAATTTCAAATTCTATATCCTTGAAAAGACTTGGATTTTTCTCGAGCATTCTTGCGTAAGTTTTGAACACCTTCATCGGATTTGCAATAAATACAAAACTAGCGTTACTAGGAATTAGCTTTAAGTGATCCTCTTCTTTATCCTTTGGCAATAAAAAATACGTACCGAAAAAAATCAGTGCAAGAATTGGCCAGATAGACCATTGTAATATTTTTTTTGCGGATAGTTTCAAGTCATTCCAAAGTTAATTATTTTTAAATAAATCCCATGCTTTTTCTGCTTGTTGATGAAGCATGGATAAACCATTAAGTGTCTTTGCTCCATGCATTCTAGCTTCTTGCAACAAAATAGTTTCTTCTGGATTATAAATTAAATCAACAACAAGATTGGATGGAGAAATATATTGTGTAGGCAAATTCAAGGATTCGGCAACATTAGGAAATGTTCCAACAGGAGTTGTATTGACTATCAATGGGCAAAGTTTAATTACGTATTCATTAATGTCTTTGTAAGCAATTTCATTATGATTTGATGGTGTTCTAGATGCAAATAAAACATCCACTCCAAGTTGAGTCAGCACAAAAGCAACTGCTTTACTTGCTCCTCCTGTTCCTAAAATTAATGCTTTTTCATGCGAACCTTCAAAAAAAGGTTTGATACTTTGAGCAAACCCATAAACATCCGTATTATATCCAGATAGTTTGTAACCATCATCGGTATATTTAACCAACACTGTATTAACTGCACCTACAACTTTCGCTTCATCACTTATAGAATCCAGAAAACGGATGATTTGTTGTTTATACGGTATGGTTACATTAAACCCAATAGGATTATATTTCTCAATAACATCATGAATTTTATCTATTGCGTCAATTTCAAAATTTAAGTATTGATAATCAGTTATACCCTCTTGCTTAAATTTATTTTCAAAATAGCTTTTAGAGAAACTATAATTTAATTTTTCGCCAATAAGTCCTAATGTTATCATACTTTAGGAGACATTTTTTTAGCTACGAATTCCATTAAAAAAATAATTCCAAAACCTACTGCAAAACAAACTATTGCTACCGACATATGATTCTCTTCTGGTAAATAACCAGTTATTTTATCCCCTTCATGCATAAAAGAGTCAAAATTTTGAGGTAGCACGTTTGTTTCTGCAATTGCTACGGCTTCTTCATTTGCTTCACCCGCGTGCTTTACATATATTTGATCTACATGTTTCCATGGCCACAACTTATTTAAAGACCCTAGTAAAAAACCTGTTAGAGCAGCAATTGTAATATTCTTATAATTATTAAACAACCATTTTAGCACTCGTGAGAATGAAAGTAACCCAACCAAACATCCAACAGCTACTGTTCCAATGATCAATAAATTAAGGTCGCTAATAGCTTCCATAATAATTTTGTAAGCACCTAAAATTAATAAGATAAAACTTCCTGATATTCCTGGTAAAATCATAGCACAAATTGCTATCATTCCTGATAAAAATAGAAACAACAATGAATCAGAACCAGCAAGAGGAGGCAATATTGTAATCAAATAAGCAACTACTGTTCCTACCACCAAAGCAATTCCAGAAGATACATCCCATTTTTCTACTTGTTTACCAACATAAAAAATAGATGCCGCCACTAAACCAAAGAAAAACGACCATAATTGTACAGGCGCGTGTTCCATTAGGTACGTTGATAGTTTTGCTAAAGTGAAAAAACTTATCGCAATCCCTGCAAATAACGCGACAATAAAGTTGCCGTTAATATGCTTCCAGAAAGACTTTACACCTTCGCTTTTTAATTTTTTTAGAGCCGATAAATTTACACTACTTATGGTATCCAACAATTCTTCATAAATTCCCGTGATAAATGCAATTGTTCCACCGGATACTCCAGGCACGACATCAGCTGCTCCCATAGCCATCCCTTTTAAAGAGAGTAAACCGTAGTCCTTAAGGTTCTTTTCTTCTTTCATTTGTAATTTTTCTGGCTTAACAATGAAGCACCTCCCTCCAAACTATAAAAATTGGTATATCCTTTAGCTTTAAGCAGTTTAACCAAATTAGTAGATCTACTTCCACTTTGACAAAACAAGATATAATTATTTGCATTGGAAAAATTATCAATTTCTTCAACCAAAGTTTCCATTGGTGCATTTAGAGCTTTTTCCAAACTATAAACATCTCTTTCGTATTCCTCTCTAATATCTACTAATACTGCATTTTCAATGGAATCAATTGCGTCTATAGTGATAATCATACTGTTTGTTTTGCAGATTCTACAATATTTTCAGGTAAGTAATTGAAGAAAGTATCACCTCTCAAACCAATTCTAAGACATTCTAAAGGAATCATGTCATTGTGAGCAATATTCCCTAAGTTTACGTTAGGTCCAAAAAGGTTAATAAACCAAACTTGTTGATTCTTAACTGGTGCTTCCCAAAGGATATTTTCAGGTTTTACTTTTGCTCTAATTTTATTTACAAGCATAGTATGAGGTTTACCATTAGGTCTAAAGATACCAACTGAGCCACTCTCTCTTCCTTCTGCAATTACTTTCCATGATCCTGCTTCCAACTCATTTGTCATCATTTTAACCCATTTGGCTGGGCTAATAATAATACCGGCTTCTTTAGAACCAACTTCACTAAGCACAGTATAATCCTTACTAAACTTTTGAATCAATTCACATTTTTCATCATGAGGTAAAATGATAGACCCATCAGAAATTTCTATTGTTCCCATGTTCATTTTATCCACTAATTTTCTGTATTCATTGATTTTTTTTCTTACATAAAACGCCTCAAATAGGGTTCCACCAAAATAAGTTTTAATCCCAGCCTCTTGATATAGTTTTATTTTCTGCTCAAGATTAGTGCTAACAAACGAAGTTCCAAATCCAAACTTCACTAAATCTGTTAAATGCCCACTAGCATCAATAAAATCTTCTACCTCTCTCACACTCAAACCTTTGTCCATCATCATAGTAACTCCCTTCTCTCTTGGTTTCTCTGGTCTATTAGGGATATGAGTTAATTTAAAATTCATCATAATTTATTTTTAATCTTTAATTGAATCAATAAGATTCATAATCTTTACATCACTTTTATATTCTTCGAAATACTCGTAGAATTTATCAATTTCATCTTTAAATATTTTAATTCCTTTTTTCAGTAAACTCATTCCCAATGAATGATTTTTACTTTCAAAAGCTACCGCAGTCATTTTATAGAAAATCTCGGCCGAACTTGTCAATTCATAGCCCTTTTCTAGCACATCAATAGCTTCCTCATAATTTTCCATATCTGCTAGAAGTGCTCCAAAATTAAACCAAGTATCTTCATCACTTATTTCAATTTCAAGAATTTCTTTATACAATTTTATTGCTTTATCAAACTCCTTTTGATCTTCAAATATTTCTGCTTTTACGCTTAAAAAATCAATATTAGTTTTGTCCAGTTTAATTGCTTTATCAATATGTTTTAATGCTTTTGCATAATCACCTTTAAACTTATAAATTACTGCTAATCCAATCCATGCATCAGGATAATCCTTATCTAATTCTATTGACTTCTCGTAATAGGTTGCTGCTTTATCGTATTGTTCTAATTTTTCATAACACTCACCAATGGTGCAGTACACAAAAGTATGAGGTTGCTCTAGTCCAAAAGTCTCATTCAATACTAATATTGCTTTTTCGTATTCCTTTTTCTGGATAAAACCATTTGCTTTACCATAAAATGCTGCTGGAAAAAACTCATTTATGATTAAACTGTAATCAAAAGCAAAAATAGCTTCGTCAAACATTTCTTTTTTCATGTAAGAATTAGCTAGATTAAACCAACCGATATAAGAATATGGGTAATAATCTAAGTATTCTTTGAAGTAACGAATTGCTTCATTATCTCTATCTATCTCGCTATAGCACAAGCCAATCTCAAACATTGCTGTTTCATTATTTGGATTGTTTTCAATGATTTCTTGTAAATAAGTCAAAGCAGTTTCAAACTGACGAAGATTTTGGTATTCAAATGAAATATCAAATAAAATATCTTCTCTCTCCTCCTTACTTAAATATGTTAAAGCCTTCTCGTAATAGTATATGGATTCTTTAGGACTTTTTAGTCTAGAATACATGCTTCCTAGCGCTGTAAAAACCTCAGAATTGCAAGGATTAAATGATACTGCTTTTTGTAAAGTTTCTAATGCTTGTTTAGATCTATCCATATCCAAATAAATCTCACTCTTAAGAATTAACAACGTTGCCTCGTTTGGGTGTTGGCTCAACCCAAAATCCGTTGCTTCCAAAGCATTATTAAGACTTTCATCTTCGATATAGTGTTCAATGATTTCTATCATTTCTTCTACATCAAAATAAGTTTGAGAATTTTCGGAAATCATCTGTTCATATTTATCAACAGGTGAAAAACCTAAATCTTCATTTTCTTCATCAAAACTTTCTCTCATATAAATCCACTCGTTTGGAACATACAAATGTAAGAACTTACAATAGATAAAAATTATTGTTTGCTATTTACATTTGAACAATTAAAATGGAATGTGAACAATTAACAAGCCAAACAGCTTTATTTATGCAAATCTTTCTTGATATAGACAGTTCCTTTAAAATGTGCGACTAAAATGTCTTTCTGATTAAAAATTGACACTTCATATACTGCCAATTTTGCCGTTTTTGACACTTCTGTAGTTACTGCTGTCAATTCATCATCTATTCTTACAGGTGTAATATGTGAAATTTGAGTTTCGATAGACACAGCAATATTTCCATAAGAGTTAGCAGCAAATGCTAACGCTGAATCTGCCAAAGCATATGTAATACCTCCGTGCGCAATACCAAAGCCATTGGTCATTTCTTTTCTAACTTTCATTTGAAGTTTAGAACTTCCAATTCCAACCTTTAGTAATTCTATACCAAGCCATTTACTAAATGCATCTTGACTCATCATTTTCTGAGCAATGTCATTACCTGAACTCATTAGGATAATTCTATTATGGATGAAAGAATTTTTTTTGCCTTAACCAATTCTTTGTTATTTTTTGATCGTGCCAACATAATCACTCTTTGCTTCATTTTACCTTTAACGCAATATTTTACTATAAAAAAGTCGCTTGTTAATGTTCCTGCTGGTTTGTGCTCAATTTTAACAATATCACTTCGCTTTATTAATGTATCTGCACTTTTATTCCAGTTTAAAATTAAATTTAACGCGATAATACCTGCTGCCACACCATAGAATGGCGTTAGTACGCTATCTCTATTAAAGTTTCTTACTGTGTATACTATGGTAACAATAAGCATGATACTTAGAAACACAAGTAAAAAGTTAAACTTGGGGTTCTGCACACCTCCAGGTTTTTCTGATTTAGAAATAACTAAATTATCGTCATCTACGTGACAATATCCTTTTTTAATAATAAAAGTTTTAGTCATAATGAATTAAGCCATCGTTAACTTTTCCTCTTTAACCTTTACCGCTGCAGTAATAAAGCTCTTGAAAAGTGAATGAGGATTTTCTACAGTACTTTTATACTCAGGATGGAATTGAACACCTACAAAATATCGATTTGTTGGAATTTCCACGACCTCTACTAACCCATTATCAGGATTGACACCAGTAGCAATCATACCACTGTTTTCAAATTGAGTTCTGAACTTACTATTAAATTCATATCTATGTCTATGTCTTTCTGTAATATCTTTTTTACCATAAGCATCAAAGATTTTAGAACCTTCCATCAATGTACATTTATAGGCTCCCAACCTCATGGTCCCTCCCATTTTCACAATATTCTTTTGTTCCTCCATCATATCTATAACAGGATATTTTGTTTGAGGATCAATTTCTACCGTATGCGCTCCTTCCAAGCCCAATACATTTCTAGCATATTCTATAACTGCGACTTGCATTCCTAAACAAATTCCTAAAAATGGTATATCATTTTCTCTAGCAAATTTAACTGCTCTTATTTTACCTTCTACACCTCTTGTTCCAAAACCTGGAGCTACAAGAATTCCTGATAAACCAGTTAATTTTTCTTCTATGTTGTCATCTTTCAAAGATTCTGAGTGAATCCATTTTAAATCTACCTTACAGTTCAAACTAGCACCTGCATGCACGAAAGCTTCACTTATTGACTTATAAGAATCTTTCAATTCAACATATTTACCAACTAATCCAATCTCGATGGTCTTTTTACTATTTTTCAAATTACTCAAGAAACCTTTCCATGCAGTAAGATTTGGTTCAGAATCTGTAGGCATGTTCAACATTTTCAAAACTACTTCATCCAGTTTTTCATTTTCCATTAGTAATGGAACTTCATAAATTGTTTCCGCATCTATCGATTCAATGACAGCATCTTTTGAAACATTACAAAATCTTGCAATTTTTTCTTTTATATCCTGTTCAATATTTCTTTCAGTTCTACATACAATAATATCTGGTTGAATACCATATTCTCTCAATTTTTGTACTGAATGCTGAGTTGGTTTGGTTTTAACCTCTCCACTTGTAGCTAGATAAGGTAACAAGGTTAAATGTATTACCAAAACATCTTTTGGATTTTCCCATTTCAATTGTCTAGCCGACTCAATAAATGGTAAAGACTCAATATCTCCAACAGTTCCTCCAATTTCAGTAACAACAAACTCATACATTCCAGTGTTACCTAAAATTTGTACATGCTCTTTTATTTCGTTAGTAATATGCGGAATAACCTGTACCGTTTTACCAAGGTAAGCGCCTTTTCTTTCTTTATTGATAACAGATTGGTAGATTCTACCTGTCGTCACATTGTTAGCTTGTGAAGTGGCAACATTTAAAAATCTTTCATAGTGTCCTAAATCCAAATCAGTTTCAGCACCATCCTCCGTAACATAGCATTCTCCATGTTCGTATGGATTTAAAGTACCTGGATCCACGTTAAGATATGGGTCCAATTTTTGAATAGTAACAGAATGGCCTCTCGCTTGTAATAATTTGGCCAAAGATGCTGATATAATTCCTTTTCCTAAAGATGATGCTACACCTCCTGTGACGAAGATATATTTTGTAGATTTTTGTGACATTTACCCGTAAATTGATTGTTTAAATACGGGACACAAAGATAACACGATTATTTGGGTTGACACGAATTTTACATCAAAGTTTTTTAACCAATTCTCATTCCTATCACGCAAGCATCGTCAACTTGCTCATTCTCACCCTTCCACTCCATAAAATGTCTTTCGAGGTATTTTTTCTGTTCTTTTGTTGACAGTAACTGAATTTTAGATAATAGATTCTTAAACCCTGAAGATTTCAGTTTCTTACCTTTTACTCCTCCAAACTGATCTGGATATCCATCCGTAGAAGAATAAATCATGTCACCTTTTTGTAATTGTAAATTTTTATTGTCAAAAGGTTTTCCATACTCATAATAACCAATAGGCTGCTTATTAGGTTTCAGTTCAATCAATTCTCCATTTCTAAATATATATAATGGATTGTGTGCACCTGACCAAACCAATTCTAAAGTTTTTAAATTGATTCTACTAAGCGAAATATCCATTCCGTCCTTTGACGAACCTTCCTTGTCTGATTGATCCAATTCTTCTATGACCCTTTGATCCAATTTATCTAAAATCTCAGCAGGTGTTAGTAGGTAATGATCAAATAGAATATCATTAAGCAAAGAAATACCTAAAACACTCATAAAACCTCCTGGCACACCATGGCCTGTACAATCCACCGAAGCAAAATAGCAATACCCATCTACTATTTTAGACCAATAAAAATCTCCACTCACTACATCTTTTGGTTGGAAGAATACAAAATGATCGGGTAAATTTTTATTGACATGATTCTCTCCTTGCAACATCGCATTCTGAATAGTTTTGGCATAGTGAATGCTATCCGTAATCAATCTATGTTTTTCTACTACAATGTCTTTTTGCTTTTCAACTTCTAATTTCTGTGCTAAAATAACTTTATGATCTTTGGTCTTAAGATAATAGGCATACATCACTATGGCTAGAATAACAAGAAAAGAGATTACTCCAAAAATTATTAACCATTCTAATGTCTCCTCTTTACTTTCAAGAATTTTTCTTTCCGCTTTGGTTTTCTCATTATCCAATTTCTCATTTTCTAAAGAAAGTTTTAAATTATCGGCAACTAAACTTTCCAGTTCATTCTCCTTCGTTAACAACAATACATTTTTTTGCTCATCAGTAGAGCCTTGAATTTCAGAAATAAACTTAACCAACTCACTTCCAAAATACTTTGCTAAAATTTCTTGATGTTTTTTCTTCGTATTATCTTCTTGAAAATATTCCCACAACGGTTCATTCCAATCTGACTCCAAAGGATAAATAATTCCATATCCTTCCCTTTGGACAAGAAATAAATTCTGTCTGTTTAATTTGACTCCTTTCTGATAAAGATCAAAGTATATTGGTAATTCTACAAAACCATAACAATTCATTTGATGCTGAACTGTAGTCACCACTTCCTCTGTATTGGATACATATTCAATAGGTATGTCGGTCAACAAAGTCTTAAGACTAACTACATCCTCCTCAAATGTACTACCTTTCACTGTGATTGCTTTTGCATTTCCAAACTTCGCGGAAAACTCTGAACTATCTTTTAAAATTGGCAAATCTGAACTAGATACCATTACCTCAATATCAGGTAGATAAGCTGGGGAAAACTTCACCTCTTTCAACCTTTCTTTGGTTATACTAAAAGAGCAAACTCCAAAAACTCCATTTGACTCTGGAAATTTAATACTTTGATATAAATCAGAAAAACTTTTGACAGGTTGATACTCTCTTTTTATCTCTACATCATATTTTAATTCTACCCATTTATAAAAATCCTCTAAAATTTCGAATTCTACTCCTTTTAATACTCCATTTTCTTCATTTATAAAATTAAAGGCCGTTTTATAATTAATGGTTACACTTCCTTTATGATTTGTCAAAACATCCTGAAAAGAATCTTGAGACCAATTAGCACCAAGCGTAAATAGTAATAATATGAATGTAATAATCTTCACTTTGACAAGATATAAAATTTAAAACCTGCTAATAATACTTATAATCAAATGTAATTCTAAAAATTGGCTCGTCTACTTTATCGTAATTGATTACTTCTTTGATCAAATCCTTTTCATTATATATAGTAACTTTTCTTTTTATTTGTTTATCATTCTTATCCAAAACTATTAATTGAATTTCTTGATTTTTGTCATTGTAAGTCAATAGATCCTTACCTACCAAACCTTTGCCACCTTCAAAAATTTCATAACCAATTTGATTGCCTTTATCATCAAATGAAGACATACTTTGTCTAATAATCTGTCCTACCCCATCATATATTACACTTTTAATTTCTTCTCCTTTTTCATTATAGGTATACTGATATGTCACAATCAAACTATCATTGCTATCGTATTTTTCAATTAATCTTGCGTTGCCATTACTATCATAGTCTTTTAAAAAGTTTTTTTCGGCAACTGCCCCCTTAGAATTATATACAGTTTGAACTGAATTATTGCCGTCTTTATCATAAACTAAAGATGTTTTCTTCAACAAAAGACCATTTTCGTCAGACTCTGTATTCGTAATGAGTTTACCACTTTCATTGTACTCATAATTCGTCACAATTCTTGGGTTTCCATCTTTATCAAACTCAACTATTTTAGTCATTCTATCATTCTCATAAGTCATTTTTTGACTATATACAATATTGTCTAGCTGTTTCAATTGAAATGTCAGTACATTATTATTTTCATCATATGTTCTCTCCACTTGCTGTTGAATATTACCAGCACTATCCTTTATCATTGACAATAATAACTTGTCTTGGTTGTTGTATTCATTTACTAGAGAAGCTATAACTTTATTATCTTGATAAATTAATGAATCCAATACTTTTCCAGACTTTGAATAATTTACCTTATATAAAATACTACCATCTCCATCCGGCTCTCCAAATTTGTAAGCAAATCCTTTTGCTGTTATAGCAGATATTTTATTTCTACTTATGTATTGCGCAAAACTTGTATCCTCCATGCTTTTATAGGAGACTTCTTCTTGCTCTGCTGATTCATTTATTTCTCCTGTACTTTCTTCACAAGAGATGAACAAAAATGTAAATGTTAGAATACTTAAAAAATATTTCATGTTTTTAATATTTAGAGTTTGCAAAGAAAACAAAAAACCACCTACCTATGGCAGATGGTTTTATTAATTCTATTAAAAGGGTATATAAAGGATTATTCGGTTACTTCTTTAAGTTCATCATTATTACTTTCTTCTACTTCCTCATTAACCTCTTCACTGAAAACCTCCTCTGATTTTTCTGCAACTTGCTCAATAACTTTAGGCTTTTCACTTTTACCTGCACTAAAATCAAAATTACTAGGACCTCCTGCAGCATAAACCTCTTTAAGTCTTTTCATTACTTCTTTCTGCGCTTTTGGTGTTCTATACACTGACGCTATTCTTTTAGCTAATCTAATTCTAGCAGGATCATATTTCTTGAAGAAACTTCTAACTTGCTCATAAAATGTCATACTTCTGATTTTATTAATTTTCACCTCGAAGATATATTATATTTTGATTATTACGAAATATAATAATTAATTTTTTGGCATCCTTTTTGAAAGTGTAAGATTGTAAGAAAAACAAATGTGTTAATGAATTGTTAAAGAAAAATAACACAATTTAAAAAGATATATATTTGTTTCAGTAAAATTTAATAAACTAAAAATAAGAAAAATGAAAAAAGCAATTTTTACTTTCGGATTAATGATTATGGCTGCTTTTGCTATTAATGTAAATGCTCAAGATGCTGCTAAAATTGGTGGACCAGAGATTACATTTGAAAAAGAGGTTCACGATTATGGAAAAATAGAACAACATGCTAATGGTGAATGTGAATTTGTTTTCAAAAATACAGGTACTTCTCCATTAACAATTACCAACGCAAAAGGGTCATGTGGATGTACAGTTCCAGATTGGCCAAGAGAACCAATTGCTCCGGGTGCATCTTCTGCTATTAAAGTTAAATATGACACAAAAAGAATTGGTCTAATTAACAAGTCAGTTACAATTACTTCTGATGCTGTTAACTCTCCAAATGCTGTAGTAAGAATTAAAGGAGAAATCCTTAACCCTGCTGCTGAAGCAACTCCTGAGAAAGCGCCTGCTGGACCAGTGAATGGAAAATAAGATTAAACATTCAATTATATTAAAAGCCGTATCATTTATTTGATACGGCTTTTTTTGTGCTCTTTTTAAGTATATTAGAAATTCAACTTTAATTGAAAAGACGAATTAACTTTACCTTGCTTTAAATTAAAATTCGGTAGGATTGTTATTTTCTTGTAGGTGGTTGCATTATGTTTATTGTAACGCTTAATTGCTTTATCCTTATCATACTTCGAGCCTTCTCTAGATGAAATAGTGACTATTCCGCCAACAACCACTAGCCCTAAACTTGTAATTAAATACTCAGTAGTCACAAAATCTAATGCTTCATAATCTTCTATACACAATGGCAAAGCAAACATACCAATACCTACAAGAACTCCAAAAGAACCAATGGTTGCAATCCCATTTTTATTTTTATACTTTTTATAAGAGTTGGCAGTTCCGACCTCTTTAGACAGTTCTCTTTCCAAAACATCAGATGTTGCCAAGGTAACCACTCCATTTGTATTCAAGAACAACTTACTACTGTTTTTATAATACCCAGGATTACCCTCTACCCATCTTTCTCTCTTTATATAAACATACTTTTTCTCACAGGAATTCCATTCTTTCTCACAGGTTTCTTCATAATAACCTTTGGTTGGAGGAACCCAAACAGTAACAATTGAATCAAAAAAGAATGCCTTATCCTTAGAAACACTTCCAGGAAATTTCTCCATAGAATTCTGGCAAAATACAGCACTACCTATCGACAATGCTACTAACATATTAATAAATGGCAATTTTTTCATGCTCAACTCAACACAAGAAATATGCCATGTTAACAAAAAATTAACAAATACAGCACCCATTCAACTTGAACAGTTTCACAATTCGTAACTATTTAAAAGACTATCTATAAAATACTTTTCTGAAAATATGAGTTAATCACTAAGATTACTCATCTTATTAAATAAGCCTTTAGGAAATTTAATGGTGTAACTCCAGTATGCTTCTTAAAGAATCTAATAAAATAAGATGTATCATTAAATCCAAGTTCCTCACTAATTTGATTTACATTATTCTCTGAATGCATCAACATCCTCTTTGCCTCAATTATAATTCGTTCGCTAATAAGTTCTGTACTTGTTTTATTTAAACATTCCTTTGTAATCCTATTGAGATGTTTTTCTGTAATATTTAACTTTTCAGCATAATTTTTAGCAAATTTCATTGTCTTAAAGTTGTCCTCTATAACATCTTCAAATTGTCTTATTTTATGCAAATAAATTACACTTTTAACCTTATAAGTTGGACTATACACACGAGAAATATTTATATATGTCAAAGTGATTAACGCGTGTATTTTCTCCCATTTGAGTAATTCACTTTTCTTGCTCTCTTCTACTAATTCTTTCATCACATTTTTACAACTTTCCAACTCGTCACCAGAAAGATCAATCATAGAAGCACTTTGAAATGATGCATAAAATTCAAAATCTTTCAAATTGGATGAGACATATTTCTTATCATAAAAGTTTCTTGAATGAAAAAATACATACCCATCAATATCATCAGACAATTCCCAAAAATGCATCTCTCCTGGTTTTAAAATAAACAAAGTACCTGGTTTCACTTCGTACCTTTCAAAGTCTATTTCATGCATCCCACTTCCGTAGGTGAATAAAATTATTAAGTAAAAATCATGTTTGTGTGGCAGTTTTGTAAAACGATGCTCGCGCACATGTAGGTTTACATAATTTGCATAAAAATCATTATCCTGATTATCCGATTTAAATTCATCAATACGATAGACTGGATATTTTTTCTTCATGCCCAAAAATACTAATATGTCTTAATAATCCTATTATATGCGTAAAAAATAAGCACATAAAAAACCTAACGTTCTCCATATTTGCAATATGAAAATCAATCAAAAATCACATAATTTTATTTATAACCTTTTTAATGAGAAATGTCCCAATTGCAAAGATGGACATCCGTTTAAAAAAGGATTAGGGCTGTTTACAATTCCACAAATGAAAGAACGCTGCGAAAATTGCAATTACAAATTTGAGAGAGAGCCTGGGTTCTTTATCGGAGCCATGTACGTAAGTTATGGATTAGCTATCGCAGAAAGTGTTGCTGTATTTGTGACAGTCTATGTACTTTTTCCAAACCTACAAGTAGAATGGTTGCTATTAGCAATCACAACTACACTTATTCTTTTGGCCAAAAAGAATTATAAATGGTCGAGACTATTGTATCTATACATTTTTCCACTCTAGAAAATAAGTGATTTATCCTAAAATAATCATTGAAACTATGAATAAAAAAAGGTCGTGTAAGCACACGACCTTTAATACTAACTATAATTTTATTATTAAGTTACTTAGTAACTGCTCTTCCAATGACGATTTTCTGAATTTCAGAAGTACCTTCATAAATTTGAGTAATCTTAGCATCTCTCATCAACCTTTCAACGTGGTATTCTTTTACGAATCCATACCCACCGTGAATCTGAACCGCTTCAACTGTTGTTTTCATAGCCACATCAGAAGCATATAATTTTGCCATTGCTCCAGAAACATCATAACTGTTTCCATTATCCTTATCCCAAGCCGCTTTTAAGACCATAAATCTTGCTGCTTCAATTTCTGTAGCCATATCAGCTAGTTTAAATTGAATAGCTTGATGCTGACAAATTGGTTTACCAAAAGTTTCTCTTTCCTTAGAATA
>JBFHGR010000019.1:0-38058 GCA_041583015.1 Parvicella sp.
CATTTGGGCCTCCATTTCCTTGACCGGGATTACTTGAATCAACTCCATCTTCATTATTTCCATGACCATTGTTCGTTCCATTTCCTGTATCAGTTTCTTCATTTCCTTGATCAATACTAGGTTTACTTCCTCCTCCAGTAGTAATCGTACTATTTCCTGTGCCATTGATACCACCAGATGTATTTTCACCACCATTTACAGTAGGGTTAGAAGTGTTAGAATTTGATTCATGCAACTCTTCATCACTTTCCTCTGAACTAGAATTGCTGCCAGAAACTGTGTAGTTAATGCTTATTGCAATCTCATCACTACCACATTCATTCTTGGTCATCACAATCAATTCGTTACTGCCTTGTGCTAGTGTTAAATTTAGTGTTAAAATACCATTACTTGCATTAAAACTTTGATTGATGTATGCATTGTTTAGTTTCGAAAATATTTGAGATTCACTAGCAACGCTTGTTGCTTTTACTTGAACAACTTGTGTAGGGTTAGTTGTTGCAATTTGAGTTGTATTAGGCGACTGCATTGCAAGAGTTGGTGCTACACATGGAGGCGCTGGCGGGATATACTCAATAATAACAGTTTGTGAAGCAGTAGCCGATCCACAATTATTAGCGGCAACAATTTGAAAATTATTCACTCCTTGATTCAATGCAACAGTACTACTAAAAGCACCAGAAGTTGGATTGAATGTAAAGTTTGCAGAATTTTGACCATTGACTGTATATGTAACGCTTGTAGTATTGGCAAAAGTTCCAGCAATCACACCAATATTATCTTCAGTGGTAACAGAAATAGTTGGGTTCCCTCCAGACTTTGTCAATCTCTGTGGTTGCGTCATAACGATTACTGGATCATCACACTGATTTGAAACTTCTTCTTCTACAATAATTTCTGCATTATCCTGAGCAGTTCCTGCCGCATTAGTTACCTTAACTAGTACTTGATGAGAACCTACTGCCAAGTTCAAATTGAAAGAAATTTGTTTAGAGTTATTATTAAAATTAAAGTTTGAAATAGATTGCCCATCTAAGAAAACTTGTACTCCAGAAGCGTTATCTATATTAGAAGTATTAGCTTTTACACTCACATTTCCATTCGTTGTATGAAACGGAACTGGACTTGGAGTAAAAATATCTACAGTGGGAGGTGCAACAGGAGCTGTATAATTAATTACCATTTCTGAAGACACAGTGCCACAATCATTTGTAGCGGTAATAACAAAAGAATTACTTCCATCCTTCAAAGGCAAATTAGCACTAACTATACCTGTAGCAGGATTATATAAATTCTTTGCTAGACCGTTATTTAATTTACATACAATTTGAGAATTGGCTGTAACTCCAAGTACGCTTGCGCTCATGGATAACATTTTAGGTCCTGAATAACTGTACGGACTGTTTCCTGGAGAGATAAAGTTAATAGCAGGAGGGTCACACGGAATCTCCTTTGGTGAGTATATATAAGTAATGTTTAATGTTTCAATTCCACATTCATTAGACGCTATAATTTGATATGTATTGGCACCTTCTTTTAAATGAAGAAAACTTTCAAAGTGTCCTGTAGCCGCATTGTAATTATACCCAGGAGAAGATTGACCATCAATTTTGAAATCAACATTATCTGCATTAGATATTTTTACAATAATAGCTCCCTTACTGTTTGATGTATTTATAGAAATTGCACCTCCAACAGTTGCTTTAATTGGGGTTTTAGGTTGAGACAATTCAATGGAAGGACTTTCACATGGCTCCTCTGTTTTAGTATAAATTATTGTTTGAGATTTTGAAGCCGTACCAACATTATTCGTCCCTGTTATTTCTAGGATATTTGCACCTGAAATAAGATTTGCTTGATAAACAAATTTATCTGAAACAGGATCGAAGGTAAAGTTTGAAATTGAAGTGCCATTAAATTTAGCACTCACTCCTGAAATATTATCTACATTATTTATAGATGCATTTATTATTTGAGTTGGCGCAGTTGTATTATATGGATTTACATTAGGCATTAAAATATTTACAACTGGTGGCAATTGATTTTGAACAACTTCTCTAACCACTACTTGATCATCTTGATCAGAACCAGAACTATTTGTAGCTGTGATTTTAAAAACATTGTTACCTGTTACTAAATTCACATTAAAAGCAACTTGTTTCGTTGTGCTATTATAGGTGAAGTTAGATAAATTCTGCCCATTAAAGTTGACAGTAATATAACTTTTAGAAGTTACATTCAATACCGAAGCAGTCAATGTCATATTACTAGCAGCGGTTCCGTATGGCGATACACTTGGCGTGGTAAAATCAACCACTGGCAAAGGCATTGCTTCGCTAACTTTGTAAATTATAGTCGTAGATTTAGAATCAGAACCTGCAGAATTAGTTCCAGTAATTTGAATCACATTTGCTCCAACAATTAGATTTGCCGAGAAAGATATTTTATGAGTGGTTGGGTTAAAACTGAAATTCGTTAAATTGTTTCCATTCACCAATACCTTAACTCCAGACTTAGCCGATACATTTAAAACTGACCCTTTAATTATCTCAACTGGGGAATTAGTTTGATAAGGATTAGTTTGAGGGGTTGAAATGTTAACAATTGGGGCTTTTAACACTTCAGGTCTAGTATAATTAATATTTACAGTTTTTAAATCACTACCAACCGTATTAACCCCTTTTATAGTTACGGAGTTATTCCCAGGCTTTAGATTGATTGAAGCGGTAAGCGTTTTGTTGCTGGTGTTGTAAGTAAAATTAGAAGTGCTTATACCATTTACTACAAATGTAATGTTGTTTTTTCCTGTAACATTAAGAACAGAAGCAACAATATTAAATTGTGGCTGCATTGAAGCTACAGAAGAACTACTTGGATTAATAAAGCTGACAATTGGAGCAGGCGCTGTTGTAAAGTCCTGCGGTATACTATAAATAATGATTCTTGAATCTTGATCTGAACCAGCGGTGTTACTCCCCGTAATTTCAAAAGAGTTAGTACCTGGTTGCAAGTACACTTGTGCTGAAAACTCATTGTTTGAAGGATTATAAGTAAATCCATTAGTAATCAATCCATTTTGCTTGAAAGTAACTCCGCTTGAACTGCTTACATTATAAATTTTCGCTTTAATTGTAAATGCAGAACTATGAACCGTTTCATTATTATTGGATGGATTATAAATATTTACTAACGGCTTACTTTCTTGAGTTGTTGTTGTAGTATTAGTCGTAGTTGTATTTGTTGGATTAGTGGTCCAATTATCAGTTGTATGATCTGGTTTAGGTTGATACACTGTACCTCTACCCAACAAGTTCCATCTAAAATTTAAAGCCGTATAATGGTATTTATCCATTTTAACGTCTGCCAAATTATTCAATGTACCTCCATCAAATTCGTCACCTAAAATATCATAAGCTATTTTGTGTTCTAAACCAATTGAGAAACTTTCTGTAATTTGATAACCGAGTCCAAAACCAAGAGAGGGAACTAAACTCCATTTTTTACTTTGCAAAGACGTTTCAAATTTTCTATCACTTGCAAACCTTAGATCTGAAGCAATATCACTAGAAGACGATTGAACAAATGAAGAATCGTAACTGTAAATCACACCATCTTCTAGATAATCAGCATCAACAGAATAGTTTGTAGCCCCAATTCCACCAAAACCATAAAGAATAATTCCGGTTCTTTCTCTTAAACGGTGTAATGTTATAACACCTTCTAGCGAAAGTTCATTCAACTTCATTTTATAGTTACGAAAAACCACTGAAGTAGTGTCTCCAGTTATTGTAGAATCTACCACAGGGACACCAACCCATCCATAATTGGAGCCACCCAAGTATCTCCCCCTAAGGTCAAAAGCTAGAAATGCGCCTTCTTTTTCATACAAAGATTTTCCTAGTGTAAAACCACCACCAAAACCAGCATAAGGATTTGAGAACTCAGAGGTTCCTCCAAATGCTTCTTTAGGTTGCCACGTCCCTCCCATGTTAAAACCTAGATTCCAACCTCCATCACGTTCATAATTAACGAATTGCGCTTGTGCTTGAAAGGCAATAAACGCTATAGATAGTAATAGTAGTAATTTTTTCATAGTCCTAAAATCATTAATGTATCTCATGGCATTCCAAAGATTGTACCAAAGCGACAAAATTAAGAGTTTTAAGGACTAATATAGATATTTCACCGATTTTTTTCGGCTTTTAGTAGATTGTGGTTTAATTAAAACCTCTCATAATACCTTTCTCAGAACCTTGAATAAATTCAATAATTTTTGTTTTCTCCACAGACGGGGGCAGTTCTTTTTCGGCAATTTCTATTGCTCTAGAAGTATTATTATTCTGCACATAAATAACTCTATAAGCATCTTCTACATTCATCACTTGCTCATCAGTAAATCCTCTTCTTCTTAAGCCTATTGTATTTACCCCAACATACGAAAGAGGTTCTCTAGCCGCTTTTACAAAAGGTGGAACATTTTTCCTAACCATTGAACCTCCAGCGATAAATGCGTAATCTCCAATATGGACAAACTGCTGCGTCCCAACCATTCCTTCAATAACTACGTTATTTCCGATAGTAATATGTCCAGCTAATTGAGTACTATTGGCAATTATAACATTATCTCCGATGATACAGTCGTGTGCAACGTGAACATATGCCATCAATAAACAATTATCACCTACAACTGTTTTGAATCGATCTGCTGTTCCTTTATGGACCGTAACACACTCTCTAATAGTAGTGTTGTTTCCTATATGAGTGGTGGTATATTCTCCTTTATATTTTAAATCTTGCGAAACAGCAGAAATAACCGCTCCGGGAAATATTTTACAATCACTTCCAATCCTGGCTCCGTCAAAAATTGTGACGTTAGGACCGATCCATGTATTGTCTCCTATTTCCACATCTGCATAGATGCAAGAAAACGGTTCTATTGTAACATTTTTACCAATTTTTGCATCGGGGTGGATAAATCTTGGAAGTGAATCTGTCATATATTATACTCTATCTTTAACTACTTGGGCAAGCATTTCAGCCTCCATTACTACTTGTGAATTTACATAAGCCTTTCCTCCCATATGTACCAGACCTCTTCTCATTGGAGAAATAAGTTTTAGTTCAAATACTACAGTATCACCTGGGACAACCTTTTGTTTAAACTTAACGTTATCTATCTTCATAAAGTATGTGGAGTAAAATTCTGGGTCTTCCACTTTACTTAAAGCAAAAATACCTCCCACTTGTGCCATGGATTCAATCTGCAATACACCAGGCATTACTGGGTTTCCTGGAAAGTGCCCAGTAAACTGAGGCTCATTCATGGTAATATTTTTTACACCAACAATCCCGTCTTCAGTAATTTCCATCACTTTATCCACTAGCAAAAATGGATATCTGTGTGGTAACATCTTCTCAATATCTGTGATAGTATACAGAGGCTCCTTAGTTAAGTCAAACTGCTTACCTAATTTGGCTTGTGCCTTCATTAAATTTTTAATAATCTTCGCAAACGAAGTATTACCTGAATGGCCTGGTCTTGCCGCAAGAATATGACCTTTGATTGGCTTTCCAACTAATGCTAAGTCTCCTATAATATCCAATAACTTATGTCTAGCTGGTTCGTTAAGGAACTTAAGTTTAATGTTATTTAATGTGTTTCCTTTAATTTGGATTTTATGGTCTTCTTTTCCTAAGAGTTTTGCTAAATTATCAAGTTCTTCCTGAGGAACATTATCTCTCTCCACTAGGACGATAGCATTATCAATGTCTCCTCCCTTTATTAACCCTGCTTTAGCAAGAGCTTCTAGTTCTCTAAGAAAAACAAATGTTCTACAAGGAGCTATATCATCTTTAAATTCTGTAATTTCATACATAGACGCATGCTGTGTTCCCAACACTTCAGAATTGTAATCTACCATAACGGTGATTCTAAAATCATCATAAGGAATTGCCAACATCTCTACTCCTTTTTCCAAACATTCAAAAGGTTGATTCTCTCTAAATTCGAAAAAATCTCTATCTGCACTTTGTTCTTTAGCCCCTACTCTTTCAATTTCTTTGACAAATTCTACGGCACTACCATCCATTATTGGCATTTCCTCATTATCTACTTTAATCAAAGCATTATCAATCTGCATTCCGTAAAGAGATGCCAACACATGCTCAGTGGTACAAACTTTTGCGCCATTTTTCTCTAATGTAGTTCCTCTCTGTGTATCAGTTACTAAGTCTGCATCAGCAGGAATAATAGGTTGTCCTTCAAGATCAACTCTCTGAAATTTATATCCAAAATTTTCATCAGCAGGTTCTATTGTTAAATTGACAGGCTTTCCTGTATGTAACCCGACTCCTTTGAATGATATTGCTTCATTCAATGTATGCTGTTTTGTATTCATTATCCTTTAATAGTTTTTTGCAAATCTAATATTTGTTCTCTTAACTTAGGCAAACTTCTAAAGAGAACATACGACCTTTTATAATCTCCTACGCTAAAAGCAGGTGAACCTTGTAAGATGGTGCCTTCCTCTTTTACGTCTTGTCCAATACCACTTTGTGCTGCGATTTTCACACCATCAGCAATTTTTAGGTGGCCAATAATTCCAACCTGACCACCAATCATCATGTTTTTGCCTAATTTGGTTGATCCTGCTACACCAGTTTGTGCTGCAATAACAGTATTTTCACCAATCTCTACGTTGTGTGCAATTTGGATAAGATTATCCAATTTCACACCTTTTCTGATAATAGTTGACCCCATTGTGGCTCTATCAATTGTGCTATTTGAACCTATTTCTACATAATCTTCCAATATCACATTTCCAATTTGAGGAACCTTTTGATAATTATTCTCTGAATTTGGAGCAAATCCAAAACCATCGGACCCAACAACTACACCAGAGTGAATGGTACAATTGGCACCAATCTTACAGTTATTGTAGACTTTAACACCTGAAAACAAAGTTGTATTATCAGCAATAGAAACACCATCACCAATGTAGCAATGAGGATATATTTTCACATTTTTTCCAATGGTTACACCTTTTCCTACATATGCAAAAGCTCCTAGATACGAATCTCCTGGAATTTCTACACCATCAGAAATGAAGGAGGGTTGTTCTATACCAGATTTATGTTGATTGACCTGATCATAAATGCTCAATAATTTTGTAAGACATTGATAAGCATCATCCACTTTGATTAATGTTAATGTTTCTGGAATTGATTCAGAGGGTACGAACGTTTTATTTACCAATGCAATTGTTGCTTCGGTTGAATATATATGAGATTCATATTTTGGATTGGCCAAAAAAGTAATTGTTCCAGGTCTTCCTTCTTCAATTTTTGCCATATCATTGACAGTGGCTTCGGCATTCCCCACTACATATCCCTGCAATAAATCTGCAATTTGCTTTGCTGTAAAATTCATTATTTTTCTTTGTCTAATCTACTTTGATAAAATTAAAATCTATTCCCAACATATCTTGAAACTCCTCTCCAGACTCCAGCATATCTTCATCCATCGCATCGTAATACCAATTGAGTTTAAAAGTAATATTGTCTATTTTTTCGATTTCCCCTAAAGAAACAATAATGTCCATCAGGTACTTAGCCGAAGAAGAGTTGAAATATTCAAATTCAAAATTTGCAGTTACCGTAATTCCACTACTCTGATCTTTCAAAAAATATAAATGTTTTTCATATTCTTTTATCCATTCTAGAATAGGCAGATAAAACTTTCTAACATCCTCAGGTCTAGAATCACCTTTGAAATGAAGTAAATGCTTACTATTATCTAATGTTACTTCTGGTGTATTGTCTGTACCTTCAAGAACTAATTTTTCCATAATAAATTACGCTTGTACTAAAACTTTAAGACTAAAAAACTGTTTCGATTCTGTGTATTCTTCAAAAGAATAATCTAGTATACTTCCTGATTTCAATGCAATATCAATCATCCCCATTCCAGCTCCACCTTTCTCGCTCACTTCAGTTACTAGAAGTGTTTCTCTATATTTCTTTTTTAACCCTTCCTCGTCTAAATCGTTGATTTCATCCAAGTGAGTTTTCAAATTACGAACATCCTCGTTTAGAATCGAATTTCCAATTGCAACAACATAAGCGTCTTCTTGTTTTTGCAAAACAAAAATACCTTCATTATTTTCACTAGCAACATTGTCCTTTCGCACAGCATGCTTATGAATATTCTCTAAACATTCCACTAACACTTTATAAGTTTTCTTAGCTGTACGCAAATCGCTTGCACTTTTATGAAGTTCTTTTTTAATGTCATTCAAAAGCGTATTGATAACAGCATAATTAAAATCTCCATGAAAAACATAAACAATGTTTTCACTGGTCATGGTGTTAAAAATATCTTTGGCATCGTTGCTATTCATATACTAGGATGCTAATTTACAATTATATTTTTAAACCCCACACAAAAACGTCATCTGCCTGAGACTTAGCCCCCTTCCATTCAGAAAAAACAGCACTTAAATATGTTGTTTTTTCATGCTTAGGCTGTTCAGAAACTTTTAAAATCAACTCTCTAAAAGGCTTGTAATAAAACTTTTTACCAGTAGACTCCCCTTTTTGGTCAGCAAAGCCATCGCTAAACACAACGACTTCACTTCCCTTAGTAATCATGATTTCTTGTTTGGTGATAGCAGTTTCACTTTTAAGAGGCATTCCTAAATGAACCCGATTGGGTTTTAATTCTATTAATTCTTTATCATCTATTATATATAGTGCACTATGTGCTCCCGAATACTGAAGTAATCTTTTACTATCATTTACATCTTCTTTTGACAACCTGCACAACGCAATATCTAATCCATCTTTAATATGCTCATCTTCATCAGAACTTTGCCTCAATTTCCTAATAATTTGAGCATTCAACTCTTTTAATATCTCATCTGTGTTCTCCAAACCTCGATGAACAGCATTTTCTAGCAAATTATGACAAATAACACTCATAATAGCACCAGGCACACCGTGTCCAGTACAATCTGCTCCAGCAAAATAAACATACTTCTCAGTTTCTTCCACAAAATAGAAATCTCCACTGACTACATCTTTAGGCTGATAAAACAGATAATACTCCGGAAAAAACTTTTCGATCTTAGAACTATGAGGAAGTACTGCTTCTTGAATCATTTGAGCATATTCAATACTCTCCTTTACTTGAGTATAGATGCTTTGCATCTTATCTCTTTGATTAGTAATTTGTCTTTCAGCTAAAATTAAATCTGTAATATCTGTATCAATTAAAATAAACTTCTCAATATCTCCTGCTTCATTAATTGTAGGGGTAAGCGTAGTTCTTACATGAACATCATTCCCGTTAACATCTTTATTTGAAAAGAAGTATTGCACGTTTTTCTTATTTTTTACTGCGTTGTCAATTTTTCTCGCAATTTCCCCATCAGTAGTAGGAATTTTTAAAATATTACTCCCAAATTTTAATTTAAATTGCTCCATATCCAAGCCATACTTGCGCTTATAGCTATCATTTATCCACTCTACTTCACCGTCTTTATCAGCAATAATTACAGTGTTTTCAATTTCTCTAGCCACAATACTTAATTGATCTAATTTAATGTTCAATTTTCGCTGCCTTCTAAATGCAAACAGCAAGATCAACACCACCACCACTACAACTACTAAACTTCCTATTATTATTTTTTTTTGAAAAGCTTGATTTTGGACTTCCAATTGAGATTCTAATTTTTCAATTTCTGATTTTTCCATTTGAAGATCCTTCAAATGCATTTCCTTACTCATATGAGCATTATCATATTTTGCTTGCAAATCAGTAATTGTTTGCGTTTTTAATACTAGGTTGATACTATCATTGATTTGACTAAATAATTTATATTCAATCAAGGCCAAAGCATATTTTTGTTGAATCTCATATATTTTGGATAAGTTAAAATGGGATTGAGATTGCGCTAATTTTGAATTTGCTTGTTTCGCTGTTAATAAGCCTAAACTAAAAAATTCATTCGCTTCTTTAAGCTCATTTTTTTGTAAATGAGTCTCGCCAATATAATTATATAATAATGCCAACAACTGCTTATTACTCGGATTGATTAATTTTAGCGCATTGTAAAAACTATTTAAGCTTTTATTGTTTTCAGAAATATCTTGATAAAAACTACCTATCGAGATATATGAGTCGATCATAGCAGCAGAATCCGAATGATATTCTGCTATTTTTGCAGACTTTTTGAAATAAACCTCTGCGCTTTCAGCCTCTCCAACTAGGGCGTATAATTCCCCTAATTCTTTTGCAATACTATATGCTAATTGATTATTATGTGTATCCTTAACCAGGTCAAAACTCTCTTGAATATACTTTAAAGCATCACCATATTGACCAACTTTTCTTAAACAAACACCAGCCTGATACAGACTTTGGGAAATTAGGAAAATGTCATTTGTTTCTTTGTAGAATGATGAAGCCTTCAAAAAACTACTATAACCATTGGAGAAACTTCCATTAACATACTCAATCATTCCCAAATTAAAATAACCATCACCAATGATTTTATCACTGTCCATTTCTTCTCCAATTAAGATTACTTGATTGGAAATTGAAATTGCAGAATCTGTATTATTGGTCCAATAAAACTTGGACAGTTCTATTAGCGCATTAGCCTTTGACTCACGGTTAGAACTTGCTGAATTATTTATGACATTTATCAAGGAGTCCTGATAATCAAAACTCCAGCCATAAGAACAGGACATTAAAAATATTAGTATAGGGGTTATACGTAGTATCATTTCAATAAACGAATGACACAAATATAGTTTTAATTCCTACACAAAAGCAAGATTTTGAATAAGTTAATTAAGAAACCAATAAACTTACCCCGTTCATTTCTTGCGGTTGATTTAATTCTAAAATTTCAAGTAGTGTTGGAGCTATATCGGCCAATCGACCATCTTGCAGTGTTTTTTCATCCTTGCCAATGTATATACAAGGCACTAAATTCATGGTATGCGCAGTGTGTGGAGAACCATCAGCATTGAACATTAAATCAGCATTTCCATGATCTGCAATTATAATAAAGGAATAGTCATTTTCTATACCTACTTGAACCATTTCGGAAACACATTTATCTACCGTTTCACAAGCAGCAACTATTGCTTCTTTCACTCCGGTGTGGCCAACCATATCTCCATTAGCATAATTGATACAGATAAAATTAGGTTGATCTCCTTTCATTTGTGCAATTACTTTTTCTGTAAGTTCAGGAGCACTCATTTCTGGCTGCAAATCATAGGTTGCCACCTTAGGTGAAGGCACCATAATTCTATTTTCACCTTGAAATTGCTCCTCTCTACCTCCACTAAAAAAGAATGACACATGTGGATATTTTTCTGTCTCTGCCATTCTTAACTGTGTCAATCCAGCATTGGCAACAACTTCCCCCATCGTGTTTTTGAGTTCATCCTTCTCAAATACAACATTTACTTTAGTAAAGTCTTTGTTGTAATTGGTCATAGTAACATAGTGTAAATCCATCTTTTTCATTCCAAATTCTGGAAAATCTTGTTGAGATAAAGCTTCGGTAATTTCACGACATCTATCTGTTCTGTAATTAAAACAAATGACCACATCACCCTGTTCAATTTTACCATTTACGGCATTATTAAAATGCGGTAAAACAAACTCATCCGTAAGGTTGTTTTTATAACTTACTTTCAACGCCTCAGAAGCACATGTAAAATCTTCACCAACACCAGAAACCATCATATCATAAGCAAGTTGAATCCGCTCCCATCTTTTATCTCTATCCATGGCATAATACCTTCCTATAAGTGAAGCTATTGCGACTGGTTGATTCTCAATATGCTCTTCTAATTCTTTAAGAAAACCCGCACCACTTTCAGGAGAACAGTCACGTCCATCAGTAAAAGCATGAATAAATAGCTTATTATCACCTTTAATTTTTTCGCTAAACATGTCACATAAAGCATATAAGTGCTCCTGAGAACTATGTACCCCACCTTTTGATACTAAGCCTAAAAAATGTACATTTTTGTTCTCTTTATTCGCATAATCTATGGCATCAAGCAAAGTTTGATTTTTAAAAAACTCTTTGTCTTTAATACTTTTATTTATCTTAACAAGATCTTGGTATACCACTCTTCCTGCTCCAATATTCATGTGCCCAACTTCACTATTTCCCATCTGCCCCTCAGGCAAACCTACATCCTCACCATAGGTAATTAGTTTGCTATTTGGATATTTGCCATACAAACTATCTATAAAAGGTGTTTTGGCTACGAATATTCCATTGGAATCATCAGATCTACCTAATCCCCAACCATCTAAAATTACTAACGCTACTTTCTTTGCCACGACTTATTTATTTTTTGGTAATTTAATTTCAAAACAAGAACCATTGCCCTTTATTGGATCCACTATCTTAATAGTTCCTCCATGTAAGTTAACAATTTTTTGAACCAAGTACAACCCTAATCCTGTTCCCTGTGTATTTCTAACCTCTTCATTTTCTAAACGATAATATACTTCAAACACTTTTTGCCTTTCCTCATCCGGAATTCCAACTCCCTCATCCTCAAACAACAAAACAACCTCATCACCTTTTTCTTGTAATGTAATATTTATTTCTGTACTTGGATCACTATACTTAGAGGCATTCTCTAATAAATTGGCTACGACCGAACTAAAATAAAATTCATCAATATTAGCGTATACATCTTTTTGTAAATCACATTTAACAGATTGTGGAACTTGTATCCTAGCAATGGTATCTTGCACAAAATTGCTCAAATTCATTTTCTGAGGACTTAATTTAAATCCTTCACTACCCAATCTTTCCGATAGTAAAACTTTATCAATCAACTCATGTAGTCTTGTTTGCTCTTCATTTATGCTAACATATATCTGTTGCTTTTTCTCCTCTGGAAGATCATGATTCTGTAGTGTTTCAACCAACAATTTCGTAGTTGTAATTGGTGTTTTCAATTCATGTGTAATGGAAAGCGAGAAATTCTTTTTACTTTGCGTAAGTTTTAATTCTCGTTTAAAAACACGCGTGATATAAAAGACTCCTCCACACAAAATAGCAAAAAACACAGCAAACTCAGCTGCCAACATCCTTACTTTTACCTCCACCATACTTCCAGTTCCATCCAATTGTCTTGACAATAGGATAATTTGAAAAACCCACCAACATATTTGAGCAACAATATAGCCAAATAGGATATAAAAAAGCACAATAGACTTTCTATGTTGTCTTGAATTTTTCACTTGTAATCTAATTGGTACAAAGGTACTTGTTTTTTAATTTCATATAGGATTCCAATATTGATAACTTTTAAGACAGCAACCTTTTTATAACAACTCGTTTGGTTGAAACAAAATCAAAAAAAGGAATATGTACAAATTGACGTTATTATTTTTACTGCCAATAAGTCTTTTAGCCCAAACGAAAAGCGTTTTATTCATTGGCAACAGCTACACAAGTGTTAACAACCTACCATTAATGACAAAAAATCTAGCACTATCGCTAGATGACACTTTAACTGTTGACTCCAACACACCCGGAGGTACAACCTTCAACTCTCACACGAATAACGCAACTTCACTTTCCAAAATTGGACAAGGCACTTGGGATTATGTAGTACTTCAAGCGCAAAGTCAAGAACCAAGCTTCCCACCTTCACAAGTAGCCTCTCAAACTTATCCATACGCCTCAGTTTTAGTAGATTCAATTCTCTCTGCTAATGAATGTACCATCCCATTGTTTTACATGACTTGGGGGAGACAAAATGGCGATGCTAGTAACTGCGCTGCATACGCTGCAATTTGCACTTACGATGGCATGCAAAGCAGACTAAGGGAAAGTTACCTAGAAATGGCCCTGGACAATGAAGCAGAAGTCTCTCCTGTTGGTGCTGCATGGAAATATGTAAGGGACAATCATCCAACGATAAATCTATATAACGCTGATGAAAGTCATCCAAGTGCTGCGGGGAGTTATTTGGCCGCTTGCGTACATTATGCTTCTATTTTCAAAAAATCGCCAATTGGAGCCAGTTACACCTACTCCCTAAACACTTCTGATGCAGCTATCCTGCAAAACGCAGCCAAATTAATAGTAATAGACAGTTTAGACACATGGAACTTTAGAACAAATATTATTGAAAGTGACTTTACAAGTATCTCTACAACAGGAGCAGCGTTTCAATTTACCAACACCTCTCAAAATGCAACTGATTATTTCTGGGACTTTGGCGATGGTATTACGAGCACACTAGAAAACCCTATTCATAACTATAATCAAGCAGGATATTTTGATGTAACACTGGTTGCTACAAATTCTTGCACAAGCGACACCAGTATCCAGGAAGTCAATCCTGTGGTGGAAAGCATTGAAGAACAGAACCCTAACAACTTCTTTGTAGGTTATTTAGACAATCAATTTACACTTCATTTCAAAAACAGTGTTGCTACAAACATCTACATTTACAATGTACACGGTCAACTATTACAACATAAACAATCAACGAACCAAATTGTGCAGATTTCAAAATCATTGGCTAGCGGAGTATACTTTATCTCAGTATCTTCATTAAATGGAACTAATACAATTATAAAAAAGGTAACCATCAACTAACTTAAAAATACGTTAAATAACACATCACCCTTTTTGCACAATGACGAAACATACACTTATTAACACTTTATAAAGTACGTGTTTTGCATATTCACCTTTCCTTATCTTTAGGTCCTTATTGATATTTGCATCGATAAAAACAAAAGATATGATTTATAACATACTTAAAGCACTGATACGAATTACCTTGAGCGTATTCTTCAACAAGAAGATCGTCCATGCAAAAAACAACATCCCTGAAGATGGGCCATTAATTATTGTTGCCAATCATCCAGGCACATTCTTAGACCCTTTCGTTATTGCTGCATCCGTTAATCGACAAGTTTATTTCCTTGCCAAAGGAGCGATATTTAAAGGAAGGTTTGTTAAATGGATTTTTAAGCAATTCAATATGATCCCTGTTTACAGAGCACAGGATGACGCAAGTAAAATGAGTCAGAATACACAGACATTTGAAAAGTGTTTTGAACACCTTGAAAACGATGGTGTAATTTTAATTTTTCCGGAAGGAATAAGTATTACTGAAAAGAAACTGAAGCCTATCAAAACAGGCGCAGCAAGAATAGCCTTAGGAGCAGAAAACCGCAATGATTTCAAACTAGGGGTAAAAATTCTTCCTATAGGTCTTAACTATGAAAATCCGCATCAATTTAGAAAAGATGTATTTGTAAATATTGGTGAAGCAATAACTGTCTCCGATTTAAAAGAATCATATCATGCAGATGAAATTGAGGCAAGTAAAGTATTGACTGAACAAATAAAAAGTTCCCTTTCTAGTCTCATCATTGACATTGATGACAAAAGGCAAGAAATGCTAACTGATGCTATTTACAAACTGCACAAAAGTCAAATGCATTTAGAAGATCCATCTTTGTCTTCTGATAAATTGGAGGATTTTAATTATCAAAAAAACATAGCCGAAGCAGTAGCCTATTTTGCTAAATATCAAAAGGCAAGGTTTAACAAAATCTATTATCGTGTGCGTAATTACTCTAGGGCAATTGAGTTTCTTAAAATAGACGACCAAGTTTTAGAAGAAAAAACAACGCAGCAACCTTTGGCTTTACGTATACTTTTTACCGCATTTAAATTAATCATAGGATTACCAATATTCCTGTATGGTTTCATTCATAATTTTTTACCGTTTACTTTGTCTCCTATTTTAACCAAGAAAATAAGCAAAGAACTCGAATACCAAGGACCTATCAGCATGATTATCGGGATGTTTTTGTATTTAATACTTTACACTATGTTTGCCATTTGCATGTTCTGCATGACACAAAACTGGATTGTAACAATTCTATATTTAATCTCATTACCACTTACCGGAATGCTGGCGTATTGGTATAGTGAAAACGTTAACAACATTAGCAACAAGTGGAAATACATTTCATTGTTTTACAAAAAGAACAGTACTATTTCTAAATTGGTACTGGAGCGGAAAGCATTAATTATGGAGATTGAAAAAGGGAGGGAGGAGTTTTTAAGCGCTTTGAATAACTGAAACACTTTAGTTTTCAATAAAAAAAGCCCTTCCGAAATAATTCGAAAGGGCTTTATATTTTTCACAATGTAGAACTTACATCCTACATCAAACATCTTCCATCAGACCTTATACAAGCCCTTGGTCAATCATTGCATCAGCTACTTTTACGAAACCAGCAATATTTGCTCCCTTTACGTAATCAACATAATCCCCCTCTCTTCCGTATTGCTCACACGCTTCATGAATAGACTTCATAATTCCATGCAACTTAGCATCAACCTCTTCTCTAGTCCAAGACATTCTCAATGAGTTTTGTGACATTTCTAAACCTGAAGTTGCAACACCTCCGGCATTAGATGCTTTTCCTGGAGAGAATAATATTCTAGCCTTATGAAAAGCTTCAATTGCTTCTGGTGTACAAGGCATATTAGCACCTTCTGCTACACAAATACACCCATTGTCAAGCAACGTCTGAGCTTCCTCTCCATTCAACTCATTTTGAGTAGCACAAGGTAACGCAATGTCACACTTCACTCCCCAAGGTCTTTTCCCCTCATGGAATTCAAAACCATCAAACTTATCAGCAATTTCTTTAACTCTTCCTCTTCTTTCATTTTTCACTTCCATCAAGAAGTTTAAGTGCTCAGTATGGAAACCATTTGGCGCATAAACATATCCTGAAGAATCTGAAACAGAAACTACTTTTCCACCTAGGTGAATTACTTTTTCCAAAGCATATTGAGCAACATTTCCTGATCCAGAAATAGCAACTACCTTTCCATTGAATGAATCATTCTTTGTTTTCAACATCTCCTCAGCAAAATATACTGTACCATATCCAGTTGCTTCAGGACGAATCAACGAACCTCCCCAGTTTCTACCTTTTCCGGTAAGCACTCCTGAAAATTCGTTTCTTAATCTTTTGTATTGACCAAACATATATCCAATCTCTCTTCCACCAACACCTATATCTCCCGCAGGAACATCTGTATCAGGACCAATATGACGAGACAACTCGGTCATGAATGATTGACAAAAACGCATTACTTCATTATCTGATTTTCCTTTAGGGTCAAAATCGGATCCACCTTTACCACCACCCATAGGAAGAGTAGTCAATGAGTTTTTAAATATTTGTTCAAATCCTAAAAACTTAAGAATTGAAAGATTTACAGATGGATGAAATCTCAAACCACCTTTATACGGTCCAATAGCAGAGTTAAATTCAACTCTGAAACCTCTATTAACTTGTGGATTACCCTTGTCATCCAACCAAGGAACTCTAAAAATTATAGTTCTTTCTGGCTCAACAATTCTTTCCAATATGTTGTTTTTGTCATACTTTGGGTGTTGTTCCATAAATGGAATAACCGCCTCAGCAACTTCATGAACTGCCTGCAAAAATTCAGGCTCATGTCCGTTCTTTGCCTTTACTTTATCCATAAAAGCGTCTATTTTGGTTTGATGTTTAGACATTGTTTGATGTATTAATTTTATGTGTAATAAGCGCAAATGTAAATATTTTTTGAAATGACATCCATCATTTTTCAAAATGATTTACTTATCATTAAGTTGCAAAGTATTGAAATCCTAAAAATTCTTAAATAATCAAGTATCTACGCAACAAAATAAATACCTTAGTGTTTACATTATTACACGCACTAAACTCGTTGCTATGAAAGAGCAAAAAAAAATACCTACAGGAAAAGTACAAAGAGCGGCAAAGTTATTTACAACTGGCGCAAAAGTGGGTGGTAACTATGTAAAATATTATGCAAAAAAAGCAGTAGGGAATGAGCACGCTAAGGAAGACCTAGATGAAGCAAATGCGGAAGACATTTACAACTCGTTGAGTGAATTAAAGGGTAGTGCATTAAAGGTAGCTCAAATCATGAGCATGGACAAGAACATGATGCCTCAAGCCATGCAAGATAAATTTTCATTAGCTCAATATTCTGCACCACCACTTTCTTATCCGCTTGTAGTAAAAACATTTAGGCAGCATTTTGGAAAAGGCCCTACAGACATATTCGATACGTTTACAAAAAATGCTGTAAACGCGGCATCTATTGGACAAGTGCACAAAGCTACTAAAGGTGATTTAACCTTAGCCGTAAAAGTTCAATACCCCGGTGTGGCCGACAGTGTAAAGTCTGACCTAAAAATGGTAAAACCCATTGCCATGAAAATGCTTGGACTCAAAGAAAGTGAGGTTCAACAATATTTTGAGGAAGTTGAAACTAAGTTGCTTGAAGAAACAGACTATGATTTTGAGTTACAGCAATCTATGGAAATTGCGGAGGCTAGCAAGGACCTTGAAGGCTTTGTGTTTCCAAAATATTATCCAGAATATTCTTGTAAGAGAATCTTGACTATGGACTGGATTGAAGGTAAACATATGAAAGAGTTTTTATCGACCAATCCAAGTCAAGAATTAAGAAACGCTATCGGCCAGAAGCTATGGAATCTATATGATTTTCAGGTCAATAACATTAGAGCCATTCATGCAGACCCTCATCCAGGTAATTTTATTATCAAAGAAGATGGAACAATTGGCCTCATAGATTTTGGATGTGTAAAACGTATTCCTGAAGATTTCTATCAAATGTATTTTCAATTGTTAAATTCAAAAATGATAGAAGACGATGTTAAACTTCGTGAATTATTTTTCAAATTAGAATTCCTATTTGAAGACGAACCTAAAGCAAGCCAAGACATGTTTTTCAAAGTCTTCAAAGATTCAATGTCCTTATTGATAAAACCTTTTGTTACGGAAACTTTTGACTTTTCAGACAAAAAATACTTTGACGATTTATTTGCCATGGGTGAAGATTTAAAAACGAGAAAAGATCTTAGAAAAAATGGAGTAGCAAGAGGATCTAGGCACATTCTATACATCAACAGAACATATTTTGGACTATTTGCCTTGCTAAATGACCTCGGTGCAACTATCAACACCAGCACCTCTTTTGATTTTGAAGCATAAAAAAGCCCATTCTTTTCGCAAAGAATGGGCTGCAAATTTTATCAGTTGATGCTTACGCTTCCAAAACTGGAAATTCCATTGTGAAATTAGTTAATTCAGCAAATTGACTAATTCTATCAGCGATTTCTTCCATTGTTAAGTCTCTTAATCTTTCAATTCCGAATTTTTCAACAGTAAATGAAGCTAAAGCAGAACCCATAATAATGGCATTCTTCATGTTTTCCCATGAAATATTACCCGTAGACGCTAAATAACCGATAAATCCGCCTGCAAATGTATCTCCGGCACCTGTAGGATCAAAAACTTCTTCCAAAGGCAATGCTGGCGCAAAGAATACTTTCTCTTCATTAAAAAGAAGTGCTCCATGTTCACCTTTTTTGATAATCAAATACTTTGGCCCCATTTCCAGAATTAATTTAGCTGCTTTTCTCAAAGAGTATTCTCCAGAAAGTAATCTTGCCTCTTCATCATTGATTGTAAGAACATCAATTTCTTTGATAACCGCTTTCAACTCATCCATGGCTATTTCCATCCAGAAATTCATAGTATCCAAAACAATCAACTTTGGTCTTTTATGTAATCTATTGATAACCGATAACTGTGCTGCTGGCGCCAAATTACCCAACATTAAATACTCACAATCTTGGTAACTATCAGGAATAACAGGATCAAAGTTTTCCAATACATTCAATTGCGTATCCAATGTATCTCGAGTATTCATATCATTGTGATACTTTCCAGACCAGAAAAATGTTTTTTCACCTTCTTTAACCTGCAAACCATCAGTAGAAATACCTCTATCGGAAAACATGTCAATTACATCTTTTGGGAAATCATCTCCTACTACAGAAACGATTTTTGCATTCTTTGTGAAGTAAGAAGCAGCTAAACTTATGTAAGTACATGCTCCACCGATAATTTTATCAGTTTTTCCAAAAGGGGTCTCAATCGCATCAAATGCTACGGTTCCAACGTTTACTAAACTCATTTTTTAAATTTTTTTTAAATTTTTTTTACAAAGATATTGTTTAATTCCAAACTTTGAATTAATATTGCACCCCGTTAAGGAAAAGACGCTTCTTTAGCTCAGTTGGTTAGAGCATCTGACTGTTAATCAGAGGGTCCAAGGTTCGAGCCCTTGAAGAAGCGCCAAAACAAAGGAAAGCCTTGCTAGAAATAGCAAGGCTTTTTTGATTTTACAACCCCAAAAAACACCTCAATGAAAACCTTAATCACCTGTTTCGTTTTATTAAGTTCTATCGCTTCTTGCAAAACAATCGCCCGTACAGCAGCCAAACACTGGTCTAAAAAACAAATTAAAGAGTTTGTAAATAATTGTGAAGAAAAATCTTCAAAAATTGTTGGCACAAAAAATGCCTCAAAATTCTGCGATTGTGCTGTAGATCAAGTAGCAGAAAAATATAAAAACTATGATGATGCAAAATCAGTATCAATAACAGAAATTGTAAAAATTGCTAATAATTGCCGATAATACTATTTAAAATGAAAACACTTCTACTAAGTTCCATTCTATTATTTATCTCATTAACAAGTATAAGTCAAAAAAACTTACCCATAGATGAATGCTTGCGATTGGAAGGCTTTTCTTTTGACGAGCATCTAATTGCAGACCGAATGCCCAAAGACACCTTAATTGATGTTAAAAACGGCTATTACGAGATTTCAGATGCCGACACAAAACTTCTTCAAGCCACCAAATTCAACAATGAAGACGAAACTTTTTTATTGGTTGCCACAGGATTTTATGAAGATATGCAATGCTCCAATTACTTCACAAACTTCTATACTCAAGATGGTAAGACAAATGCTTTACAGCCTATTGAAAATGATAATGTCCTTCCTAAAATTGAATTTTCAGACTTCTTTGTAGGCGATGACATTAAAAATGCAGTACTAAAGTATCAAGCAGATATCCAAAAAGAATACTTCCCAGGAGCATCATTGGAAGATATTTACAACGAACTCTTCGATATGCATTTTATTTTACCACGACACGGGACTAAAATAATTGTAGAATTAACAGTGTGCGACTATATCCCTTTGAATGTAGTGAGCATTCAAGAAAAAGATTGGAAAATTATAACATCAAAACATAAATCAATTTCACTTTCCTACGTCAAAAAAAGAAAGAGATTTACCCAAGATTAACTATTTAAAAACGGCTATTCCCATTTTTTGATGCTTTCCTTTCCAAGTATAAATTAATGTTTTATCGTTAGAAATTTGTTCACAAAATTTTGGAACCACATACGTCTCTTCTTCTGTATTATTAATCAATATCTCATCTTTGACATTACCTTTAGAATCAATTTCGGAAATAAAAGTTAGGTAAGCCTTCTTCTCCTTTTTTGTCATCTCTTTTCTCTCTGCTTTTTCATAGTAATTTTTAGCACTCAAGTTAAATAACAAATACATTTTATCATCTTTGATGTGCAGTGAGTATGATGATCTAAAGCCCCCATCGTTAATTGAATGTTGATTTTTCTCTACCTTGGACAACCAGTTAATGTTTCCTTCTGGGCTAATATCTATGATATAAACATCATTATAATAATAATGATAAGTGGTACGTGTAGTAGTATTTCCATTAGCATCTGTAGAGGTTGTGGTAACTACATGAACATAATATTGCTCGGCCAAAAGTCTTGCGCCACCACCTTCTTTTAACACGAAATCTTTCAAATCAAAATCATATGCCTCTACTGCTTTACCCGTCTTTGCTGCTTTCTTTTTAGCTTTATTCACTTGTCTATCAGTCCAGTTTTCGGTGATAAAATCTTCAGGAATTTCTTTGTAACTAGATTTGGTAACCTCCTGACTTATCAAATCTATCGTTAAATAAAAAGTACCCTTAATGCTATTATTACCCTTTAAAGAATAGAATCCAGAGCAGACCAACTCATTGTCTTTTATTGCGTAAGCAATATCATTAATGAATTTATCTTTTAGCAATACATTATAATCACGATAGTTTCTTCCTTCATCTTGATATGCAAGAATGTGATATTTCCTAGCAGAAGGGTCTGCTTTCTTAAACAACTTATATGCACTTGGCTCATATTCTTGACCAATTAAATAAACATCCCCCTTATTTGAAACCTTATAGTTTTGTATACTAAAAATAGATTCCCCAAAACCAAGTTTTGTTTCTTTTTCCCAATCCAACTTCATGTTCTGAGAAAAAACTTTGAACCCAAATTTTGCAGGAGCATCTTTGTCTACGATAGGCAAACTATAGTACAACAGCAATTTACTACTATCACCCGACAAATTATAACTGAAACTACCATCGCGTTTTCTTTTTTCGAAACTAAGAGAAGCCAACTCATCCCAACCTTTTTCACTTAGTAAAGTTGCTTTATCTATTGCTTTATAGAATAATTTATTTTCTTTGGTCTTCTTATCAGAATAACTCCCAAGTAAAACAAATTCATCCCCAAAAGGAACTATTCCTTCCAAATACACTCTTTTTTTTCCATCATAACTAAGGTCCACCTCAACCTCTTGGATGGACTGCATCTCTTCATTGAAGACCTCAATAGACAACACACCCTTTGTCCATTTAGACATATAAATCTTTTTATTTGATGTAAGCAAGACTTCATCAAAATAAGATTTTTTCATCTTTAAGTTTTCTCCCCAAGTAATATCAACCTTGTCGGTCATGGGTAGTTGCTGACTATGGAAGTGCACAAAGCACAACATTAGAATTAAAGTTAACGTGTTTTTCATATTATAAAATTTAATGAGCACAATCACAAGTATTGGAAAAGTGCACTTTTGTATTTGGTAATAATTTATGAATTCTTTCCTGTTCATCATTACTCATTTGAATAACTCTAAGGTCGAATACTTTCAACTTGGTTAATTCTGAGATGCTTTCTGGCACAATGTATAAATCATTGCTCCACATATCTAGCAGTTCTAAATTCACGAGTTTATTAATGTCATGAGGAATTGCAGTAATTTCATTCTGATCTATCTTCAACCGCTTTAGGTTAGGCAATAATGTTACAGCAATTGGGAAAGTAGTGAACGAATTTTTGCTCAAGACAATTTCTTCCAATTCCTTCAATTGTGATAATTCTAGTGGCAATTCTGATAATCTATTCTTTGCTAATTTTAAAAACCTTAAATGCTTCAATTTTAAAACATCAAGAGGAAATTCTTTCAACCCATCCTTGGATAAGTCTAATACATAAACCGTATCCTCTGCACTTAATGCTTCCTCAAGATTTTTGTATACTTTGCATGTGTCTATCATCACTACCTGTGCCCAAACGGACTTACTGGAGAAACATGCTATTGCAACAATGAGCAAATATGAAAATAATATTTTTGTCATGATTATAATGGAAAGGTAATATATTTAGTCTTTCACAACAAAAATGATGCTATTAAATTGATTGAGACACAATATAACCACCTGTCCATGCTGCTTGAAAATTAAACCCTCCTGTTAAAGCGTCTATATTTAAAACCTCACCAACAAAGAATAAATTAGGATGCAATTTACTTTCAAATTTTGTAAAATTAATTTGATTTAACTCCACTCCACCACAGGTTACAAACTCCTCCTTATTTGTGCTTTTTCCAGCAACAGTAAAAATTCCTGCTTTGATATTTTCAATTAATTTATTCTGAGATTTACTACTTAGTTCCGCCCAAATTTTGTGATCCGGAATATCACTGTGTAGTACCAATGCTTCCCAAAGTCTTTTAGGAAGATTAAACATGGCAGATTTTGCAATTTGCTTTTTAGGATGGGCTTGTCTTTGATTAGCAAATGATTCCGTTATTTCTTCCCTACTCACATCACCATTCCAATCTATCAGAATCTGAAATTTATAGTCTTTCTCATACAAATAACTTGCTCCAACCGATGAAAGCTTCAAAATAGCTGGGCCACTCACTCCCCAATGTGTGACCAACAAAGGTCCTGACTCTTGCAATTTGCTTCCAATAATTTTTACCGAAGCATTGGGCACAGAAAGCCCGCTTAAATCCCTCAATCGGGTATCCTTGGTATTGAAAGTAAATAAAGAAGGTAAGGCAGGTGCAATAGCATAACCTAATTCTTTAAGTTGATTCCAAATAGCCGCTCCATTTCCTCCACTCGCTACCACAACTGTATCAAAAACCTCCGAGTTATCAGAAAATGACACTTCCCACTTATCTTCCAATGGTTGAAACCCTGTCACAGCTCTTTCTGTCTGAACCGTAACCCCCAATCTACCCACCTCATCTGATAAGCAATTGATAATGCTTTGAGAATTATCACTCACTGGAAAAATTCTATTATCTGCTTCGATTTTAAGAGGAACATTTCTGGACTCAAACCATTCCATCGTGTCTCCAGTCATAAAAGTATGAAAAGGACCCAGCAATTCTTTCTTACCTCTTGGGTAAAATTTCACTAACTCTTTGGGTTCAAAACACGCGTGCGTAACATTACATCTACCACCTCCACTTACTTTGACTTTACCTAAGACATTCTTGCCTTTTTCAAAAATATAAATTTGGTAAGTTGGATTTTTAATCGCTGTATTAATAGCAGTAAAATAACCTCCTGCTCCACCTCCTATGATTGCAATTTTTTTGATAACCTTGATTTTGCACCAAAGTTAAAACTAATTAATTGATCACAGATATTCTTGTGGTTGTACGTGTTGTTCCACTGAAAAGCCCTGCAGCATAAATACCAAAAGAAAAATATTTATCCACTGACTGGAATGAAGGAACAAAACCGAAGGTTCTAGAGCCCTCATCATATTCGCCATAATGCGCATCCATTACTCTTGTTCTTATGCCTGCTCTCGCCACTAACCCCACTCCAGACTCACCAAAATTAAACGCCAATGATGCTTCATGCGTTGTTGCTATTCCTTTGTAAACTCTTTTTTCTCTTCGAATCCAATCATACATAAAAGAGTATCGTGCTAAAAATGCACCAGCACTAAAAAAAGCATGAGCTCCTGCACCTCTTTGGTTTCCACCAATTGTTACAAAATTATCATTGTCAAAAGTATTGATAGTAGAGTACATATATTGACCACCAACATACAATCCAAAGTTATTAGCTATAGTTCCTCCAAAAGCGACTCTCATAGGCATAAACTCCACGTAATCCAATCGATTTCCGCTTTCAAAGGTTAATTTTTCTTTTAATTTCTCCTTCATGACTAAACCTTGAATTAAATTAGGAATCATAGAAGCATCTAAAAAGAAATACGTGTGGTTACCCATAGTTTCGAAAGATAAATCTAACGAACCTAAACTCACACTTTCGCTTGGTCCAGCAGAATCTTTCATTTGTCCTGGACTTCCACTAATTCTAACATTTTGATCAAAGGAAGTCATATTAAGGTTAAAAGTATTCTGCTTATATCCTATTCTTCCCATGTCAACCCCTTCCCAGCCTTCCATCTGGGCACAATTAAAAACCACGACTATCATCGCAATAAATAAAACCGACAATCTTTTTAATACATTCATGGCTTAACAAATTTTATTAAAATGAAACGTGTAACACCCATTTTGTCTACCAGGTGAAAATGAAAACTATACTTATCTATATCAGAAACTGCACCTGAATAATAATCACTATAATTCATTTGCCCTGTGACATTTATATTTCCACTCAAAACTCCTTTTTCAGGACTTGTTACGGTAAATATTTCGGTGACTTCCTTAGTTGCGTGATAGGATAATTGTGCATTAAGACCATGATTTACAATCTTAATACTTTCAAATCCTGATCCTGCTTCAAACTTTAGGTTTATGTCAAATGTTTCCCCATCTCCTTTAATTACTTCGTAATTTAAAGAATCAACATACGAAACACCATCAATACTATCAGGATAAAAGGACTTTATATCCTTTGGTATTTCCATCTTCTGACAACCTAAAGTTGCAATAAATAAAAATGGAAGTAGATAAAAATAACTAGACTTCATAAGTAAATTAATTATGAAGCTAATTTATTACAAAACTCATTTTCTTAAATACGCAGAATTTCGTATTTTTTATAAAATTCTATGAAGTAGAATTATGCTTTTGATTCAGCACAGTACAAGTAAACTCAAAATCTGCATTGCTTCTATTCTGGAATTGATGCATTTCATTCTTGCCAATAAAAATATTGTGACCTGGTGTTACTTTATGTTCAGTGCCGTCATTATCCACAAAAATACCTTCACCTCTTGAAATTTGAACTAAGTGTTCATAATCATGCTTATGGTGTAAAGAATACCCATTTGGAGCAATAGTGAAATTCCGAATTATTATCTCAGAACTACCTTGTTCTTCACCAATAAGAATCTGCATAGAAACCCCTAGGGCTCCTTCTGCAAAAACTTCTTTGGTTTCTATATTATGTTTAGATGTAATTTTCATTACAAAACTGCCAATGCCGCTTCATAATTAGGTTCTTCTCCTATTTCTGGCACTTGTTCTGTATAGATCACTTTCCCAGTTTCATCCAAAACAATAACAACTCTTGAATGAAGGTTTGCCAATGGTCCAGATTTCATTTCCAAATTGTAATCTTTACCAAACTGTCCTGTAGCAAAATCAGAAGCGGTAATTAAATCTTCAATTCCTTCTGCGCCACAAAAACGTTTAAACGCAAAAGGCAAATCTCTAGATACGCAAACTACCTGCGTATTTTCTAACTTTGATGCTTCAGCATTAAATTTTCTTGTAGATGTAGCGCATGTCCCTGTGTCTACACTTGGAAAAATATTTAAAATAACGCGTTTTCCTTTTAAGTCTGCCAATGTCAATGGTGACATATCCGCTTTAACCAGTGTAAAGTCTTTTGCTTGTTCTCCTACTGTTGGTAAATTCCCTATTGTTTCAATTGGATTTCCTCCTAATGTTATGTTTGCCATGATTCTTAAATTTTATATTAATAAGAGCAAAATTACTCCCATTTTCATAATAAATCATTAAATCTACCTATTAGTGAGTATTGGATGGTAGAATAAATCATTTTACTTTTACATAAAATTCAATAACCATGACACGTATTCTAATAATTTCACTAATTGTATTTTCAGTATTTTCTTGTAAAAAGAAAGACTTAACAATTGAAGATAACCAATCAAGCGAACCTGCTGAATTAAGTTTATCACTAAATGACAACAACGCTACTCCACTTCAGGTTGTGAAAATTGAAGTACTTACTAATTATGCATTTAGCACCAATTCATACTCTGGCCTTATAGATGGCAATCAATTAGATATATCTGTTATTAGAAATGAAGGATTATTTTTTGAAGTACCAAAAGACATAAATGCTGGAACTTACACCTTTACCACAACAATAGATGGGCAAGATTTTTCATATGACATGAATATCTCCAACGCTCAACCTCTAGCAGATAAACTTCAATTTATAGAAAATGAGGTAACCGAATTGTTAAACAGTCACTCTGCCATAAATGACTTTATATTACAAACTGGAGATGATTTTCCGGGAGGAGAATTTCAAACAGCCAATTGGCAAACAGTAGACAATGCGAAAAATGACTTTATCTCAAAATACAACGTTTTGTCACAAACAGAAAAAGAAGAATTTGCTGATTGGCTAAATGCAAACTATGAAGCAGTAGGTGAAGATACAACTATCACTGATTTGCTAATCTATGTTGATGACAATAGCACATTGAGAAACTCTGATTCATATCCAGAAACTGAAATGGACAGGTTCTTAACAAAATCGAAATCTTTAATCTCCAAGAAAAAATTGCGTATAATGATCTTAGGAGGTACCGTTGGAATTGGCGCAACGTCAGCAAATCCGCTTGGATGGACCATCGCAGCATTTGCAGGATACCAACTTGTAAAAGAACTAATCGAAACAAACTCTTTCTTATTAAGTAATGCTAACAGAGCGATAATTGCAGACTATACATCAATAGACATTGGGTATAACTTTCAAAAATCTAGTGACGTGGAGGCGCTTTCTGGTTACGAAACAAATATTGGATTTCAAACAAACTACAGAAACTTAAATAACAATGATATTAGCAGTTCTGCACTAACCATATCTGAAATAATTGAAGAAATCTCAAGTTTTGAAGTGATTTGGAACAAAATAGCAAACAGCATTCCTACAGGGCTATCTGGTAATAGCTACCACCCTAAAAACATCTCAGACAACATTGAAATCTCAAGAAGACCACTACCTGGAACTTGGGACTTGGAAGATATAAATATATCAGGATTAACTATTGACTCTAAGACTTGGGATGGAGACTCATTAAAAGTTCTTTTCTCAACTACGGCCTATGACCTACATAATTTTGACGCTACGTTCACTTACAATCATGATGGACTAAATGAAGAGACAATTGTAAAAAACATCACAGTAAGAGGATGGAACTATTTTGAAGGATCAGCCATTACATCAGTAAATTTAGCATCAACTACAGGAGATTGTCTTTATACTTCAAACTACAACATCGAATTATTTGCATATAAAAACCAAGAAAGTATGATTCCGGCTGTTAGATGGAATATAACTGGAGCAGGTAGCAGTTCAAGTTCAGCATCTGGAGCAACATGCTCGCTTACTCAAGGTTCTTGGAGCGTTCCTTACCAATACACTACGACACCACAAAGCACAACAACAATAACTTCATTCCAAACTGCCTCTGGAACTTTTGACATGGAATTAACTGCAAATTACGATCATCAAAATAAACAGTATCACATAGACGGTGTAGTAACAGTAAGTGGTACAAATTTTATTCAAACCTCAGGAGGAAACTTTAGCGCTGTATTGGATTACACACAATCTGCTCTACCTAACAATCCAGAAATAGTAACAACTTCTGTTTCTTATTAACTAAAAGCAATATTCAAACGATAGAGTCAGCACATTATTTAACTGTTTTTTCACCAACTACTAGAGGAACCCCCACCCCCAAAGCTTCCACCCCCAAAACTTCCACCCCCGCTAGAGAATCCTCCACCGGAAGAATATCCTCCACCTCCTGATGAACTTCTTACTTTTTGAGGAATGGTATATCGTGTAATATCTTGGTGGTTACAATGCGCACAAGCTTTCTTTTTCTCTCCCATTCCAGAGGATGAATAAGTGGCAGACCTAATTGTCTTATCATAAACCAAATACCACGTCTTATAGCCACAAGCGCTACAAGAATTATACTTTGAAAACCATGACTTATAACTCAAAATTAGAATATCATCCGGTTCATCAGAAACCCAAACATCATAATCAACTGACTTCACTTGCTCCTCAGTAACCTGACCTTTCTCTAGATATTGATCATCTTCAGACTCTGATAACTTCCTCATTTCCAAGCCCGTTTTCTCACTAAACCTCACTTGGTTTCTCCATTTTTCTAAAAGGTTTTCAACCAGCATATCAACCACATACATAGGCAAAGGAAATATGTAACCAAAAACATCCAGTTTATACAATTTCAATCTGTGGTACTTTTTATATGCATTCTTGGTCATCAAAGCGGTCAAATAGGAAATAAGAAATATACCAAAAACTAATCCCGCACCAATAAGATAAATTTCTACTACAATTTTCATATCATGCACATAGAACCCTATCAACGGAACTGGAACAACCAATGACATATAGACTGCAAAAGGCCAAACTTTCAAAGTCTCACTTTTCAATAAAATGAAAGTATGCACCGCAACAGATATAATTAATAAAGCGGTAAAAACATCCCAAATAACATCAATAGTATGTCTATCTTTTAAAACTCCAAAATAGGCAACAACTGAGACAACCAGGCAAGCAAGAAGAATTCCTAAAGTTTTAAAAATCGTTCCTTTCGTTGGACTAATTATTAAACTTAATACTATCAATAAAACAGCAGCCAGTAAAGCATACAACTCCCAATAATACCTATTAGACTGTAATTCTTTCAATTCCTCAACATAGTACGGAACGCTTTCCTCCATAACTATATTTCTAATAGTTTGAACCCCGTTAAAAACACCTTTTCCGTAATCATCCATTTTGAAATAAGGTGTAATTTCTTCAGTTGAAATTTGTTTGGTTACCAAATCTGGAAGGTATTCTTCTGTTTCATAACCAGTGGCAATTGCCATATTCCTATCCTCTACAGCAACCAAAATTACAATACCTCTATCACCTTTTCCTACGCCCCACTCATTACCCAGATTCGTTGCAAATGGAAGTGGCTCTTTGTTTCCAATAGAATTAACAACCACAACTGCTACTTCAAAACCTTTTTCGTCTCTTATTTCTGTTATTAGTTCATTAATCTCTATTTCATAATCTTCACTAAGGTAATCCTCCGGATCTGTAACAAAACCATCACCATAATCTTTAGGGTTCGGGATGTCATTAATGGACGTATAACTTTGTCCAAAATATATAAAGTACGTTGTTAAAAATAAAAGGGTAATAAAATGCTTCATGTTTTATCGTTATAGTTTTTCAATATGTTCAGGTGATTTTGAATTATAATCACTAATTGATTCGTTGTATTTTTTTCTTTCAGTGTTTATTCTATTCTCAGCTCCTTCTAATAACACACGTAAATCTTCCAAAAGTTGTGTTTCATTTTCGCTGCTTTTTTGGTAAACTACTTTAGAAAGCACCTCTCCAAGATCTTTGTGTAAGTCAAACTTTTCTTTAATTGTTAAATCACTGCCATTAAGATTATCCTTAATCTCCTCCAAATGTGACCTATGTAAATTATCTTCTTTGGTATCTTTTAATAATGCTTCCACCTTTGGTATTAGCGCCTCCTGTTTACTAAATGCACTTTCCAGTTGCTTTTCTACCAATTCCATTTTGTCTTTTGACTCCGTCACTTCACCAGATACACCTCCGTACATATAGAATATCACGCCAGCAGCAACTATAACAAAAGCGCCTGCCAGTATAGCCAAAGATTTATTGGTTTTGGGAACATCTTTCTTTTTCAGTAGCCTTTTCTTGCTACTTAATGTTGCCAGCACTTCCAAAGCATTTTTATCATTAGACTCTTTTCCTAAAGTGATTTTTGCTTGTTTTTCTGCTTTTTCTAAATAGGAATCATCCTCTTCATGAATAGCCAGCAGCAAAAAAGCTTTAGCTTTTTGCCCTCTTGCGCCTTTAATAAAAGGATTTAATAGTTGAGATTCTTCACAAGCCAATATGCAATCACGGTAACTTTTCATCCTAAAATGAGACTCCGCTAAGACCAGCTTTTCATCGGCCTTTTTCATCACATAATTCCATCCGTCATCCGTCATTCCCAACTCGGTACTGATTTCTTTTAGGTCATTGTAGTTGATGTCAATTTCATCTTCCAAAATTCCCATTCCTTTAACAGTAGCCATGTGCTTCTGCACAATATCATCATAAGTATCCATCTAGTTGAAATAAAAATAGTCCTTACAATTTTAAGAATAATTTTTAACTTAATCTTTTAGCCCTTTCACAAAACACTATTACGCCCTATTGATGTAGCGGTCTTTTCTTGATCATTCCTCCTTTGGTATCTCTAATAGAATGTTGTACAACAAATGCTTCCGGGTCAATTTTTTCGATTTCCAATAAAAGTTTGGTTACTTCTAATCTTGTAACAACACAGAAAAGCACCTTGTTTTCATCATAAGACATCCCAGATTTACCAAAACCACTTTCTGCTTTATACACTGTTACACCTCGACCAAGATTTTGAGTTATAGCAACTTTTACTTCTTTGGCATTTCTAGAAATTATAGTCACCCCAATATATTCTTCAATACCATTAATGATAAAATCTACAGTTTTTGAAGCCGCAAAATAAGTCAACATAGAATACATTGCAGTTTCAATATCAATTAAAAATGCGGACAACGTGAATAAAAGCACATTAAAAACTGAAATAAAATCTCCTACAGACATACTGGTATTTCTATTTATGTATATTGCTAACACCTCAGTACCGTCAATTACCGCACCACCTCTAATCGAAAACCCTATCCCTGCTCCAAGAAAAAAACCGCCAAATACAGATATCAATAATTTATCATCTGTTATAACACCAAAATTTGCGGAATGGACCAGCAAAGAAAGACCCACAATAGCTATTGCGCTCTTGATAGCAAAAGACCATGAAATTTGCTTAGCGCCAATTAAAATAAAAGGTAAATTTATCAAAACGATTATCACAGACAAATCAAGCGGAGTAACAATATCAGCAAGCAAAGAGAGCCCCATTGCTCCCCCATCTAAAAATCCATTTGGCAACAAAAAAGCCTTCAACCCAATTGTAGCCATAGCCACACCAACACTAATTAATAAAAAATCTTTAAAATGTCGTTTATAAATTAACAACGTTATTCTTGAACTTTCTTCATAAATGTTGCCAAGGAATTTCTTCATATATTTAATCGTATTTTAGGGTTCATTCAAAGATACTAAATCAATCTAAAAAGTCCTATTTAATTTTAGACTGCGACTTTATTTCTTCCACTAAAGTTTTCTTTGCTTGATCATATGTTTCCACGTTGGTATATCTACCTTTCCCATCATCTGCAAGGTCTTTCATATATTTTTCATGAGAAGATTGATTCTTGATCCCAACTACGGAGACTTTTATATTTTTCTTACTGTATTTTCGAGCCAATTTATAAACATCTTCATCGCCAGAATTAAACAACCCATCTGTGGCCATTATAATTTGATTATTTCCCTCAGGGATAAAAGCATTACAAGCTTTGGCATATGCTTTTTCCATTCCCTTACCTCCGGCTGTTACTCCTTTTGCTTTTAGATTTTTAATTACATTAATTACAGAATCCACATCAGTACCAGAAGTGGTTTCTAGAATCACATTTGCCTTGGTAGCATAAGACACAACAGTTATTTTATCTACAGGCCTTAATATTTTAGTCAACTCAATCATAGAGGCTTTCAATAAATCTAATTTCCCCGCTTGATTCATAGATGAGGAAACATCCACCAGAAACACAATGTTATTTGGTCTGTAGTCTTTCAAAGAAAAATCAGGATATTCGTCAATTGACTCCACAATGGTTGTTTGCTCCTCAACCACTTCAACTTCCTCCTCAAAAATTTCTTCTTCACTTTGCTCAGGATTTATTACAACCTCTATTTCTTCAAAATCGTCCTCAGTATCCTCTTCTTCCAAAGCAATCTCCAAAGACTCTTCGTCTTCCCTTCTAGTAAGTGGTATCGTAATTATATTATTTTTTCTATTTACATATGCGCCCAACTCGTTGCTTTCATATGCTTCATTAGACCCAATAAAATAATAATAACCCAACTCTAAAGGCCTTTCAACAAATCCTTTTTTCTTCGTATTTAAAGTTTCAAAAAGCACTCCATCACGAATCACTTCCACCGTTGACTCAGGAATCAACTCTCCCGACTCTGCGTCAATTATCTTAACAGTAAAGTCAAAAGAAACTACAACATTTGCTCCTTGTTGATTAAAATTAGGACAACTAGTATTGCTTGAGGTAGGAATGTTTTCCGTAAATCCAGTAAAACTTACTATAACAGGTTTATCAAAACAACTAAAATGTATTGGTAATTCTTCGTTTATCGGACCTTTTTTGGTTGGCGTAAAAAGCACGCGCATAAAGATTGTACTGTCTGGCAAAATAGTTTTACTAGAATAGTGAATTTGGAACTGCTTACTTGCGTCAGTTCTAAAAATATAGACCTTTTCTTTACTTGTATTTTTAATCGGAATATCCAAGAAATCACTCCCAGCAGCCGTTACAATCCCAACATCATATGGCGCATCAATAAACTCAATTTGAGAAAATGATACTAACCCACAAACCAATAAAAAAAGTGTTCCAAAAATCTTTAACATACCACACGAATACGTTAGAAAATAATAATAGTTTTAAAAAAACCATAAATAATCATTCAATGAATTTTAAATGATGCTTGTCATAAAATCAAAACCACTCAAAGAATTCATTAATATTTTGATAGATAAGTATTATATTCGCAATCTTATATTTCAACCAAATGAGCAAATTACACATGGTAGACCTAATGGGTCAATACCAAAAAATACAAAAAGAAGTAGATGAAGCAGTTATCAACGTTATTCGCTCATCAGCATACATCAACGGACCTGAAGTCAAGTCATTTGCATCGGAATTAGAAGAATACTTAGGCGTAAATAATGTCATTCCATGTGCCAACGGCACAGATGCTTTGCAAATTGCAATGATGGCCTTAGACCTGCAACCAGGAGACGAAGTAATTACCGCATGTTTTACGTACGTAGCTACCGCAGAAGTTATTGCTTTACTAAAGTTGAAACCAATTTTAGTTGATGTCAATCCAAACACTTTTGACATAGATATTGAACAATTAAAAGCGGCAATTACGCCAAATACAAAAGCAATCGTTCCAGTTCATTTATTTGGTCAGTGTGCCAATATGGAAGCCATAATGGAAATTGCTAAGGAGAACGATTTATATGTGATAGAAGACACCGCCCAAGCAATAGGAGCGGACTATACCTTTAGTGATGGAACAAAAAAGAAAGCGGGAACAATCGGAACGATTGGATGTACTTCCTTCTTTCCTTCAAAAAACTTAGGTTGTTTTGGTGATGGTGGTGCAATCTTCTGTGAAGACGATGAATTAGCAAAGAAAATTAGAATGGTGGCCAACCACGGACAAAGTGTTCAATATGTGCACAACACGGTAGGTGTAAACAGTAGGTTAGACAGTATTCAAGCAGCAGTTTTAAGAATAAAGTTAAGACATTTGGATGAGTACAATCAGGCGAGACTAACTGCAGCAAAGTATTACTCGGAACAACTAGCAGAAATCAGTGAATTACAAACACCGGTTATCTCTCCAAACTCTACGCATGTATTTCATCAATATACACTAAAATGTAAAGGCATTGATAGAGATGCACTAAGAAGTTTCTTGACAGAAAAAGGCATACCATGCATGATATATTACCCAATTCCTTTGCACCACCAAGAAGCTTATAAGCAAGAAGGTTCAAGTGATGAAGATTTCGCTGTAACACTAGATCTTTGCAAAAACGTTATCTCTCTGCCAATTCACACTGAAATGACTCAAGAATCACAAGACATTATAATAAACGGAATTAAAGAATTTTTTAAGAAATAGATATGAAAATAGCAGTAGTAGGAACAGGATACGTAGGTTTAGTTACAGGTACATGTTTTGCAGAAACTGGAAACACAGTAATTTGTGTGGACATTGACAAAGATAAAGTAGAGAAAATGAAAGCAGGTGTCGTTCCAATTTACGAACCACATCTTGACGTTCTTTTCGAAAGAAACATCAAACAAAATAGACTTTCTTTCACCACTGACCTATCTGCTGCTATTGAAGATGCCGAAATTATATTTTTAGCATTGCCAACACCTCCAGGTGAAGATGGCTCTGCAGATTTATCATACATCCTAGGTGTTGGAGAACAACTAGGCGGAATGATCAAAGATTACAAAGTAATTGTAGATAAAAGTACAGTACCAGTAGGGACAGCAGAAAAAGTAAGAGAAGTAATTGCAAAAAATGCCACTGTAGATTTTGATGTGGTTTCTAATCCTGAATTTTTAAGAGAAGGATTTGCTGTTGATGATTTCCTAAAACCAGACAGAGTTGTTATCGGAACAGAATCTGCCAAAGCAAGAAAAGTAATGGAAGAATTGTACAAACCATTTGTTAGACAAGGAAACCCAATCATCTTTATGGATGAAAAATCTGCCGAATTGACAAAATATGCTGCTAACTCTTTCTTAGCAACAAAAATTACGTTCATGAATGAAATAGCCAATTATTGCGAGTTGATAGGTGCCAACGTAGATGATGTAAGAAGAGGAATGGGAACAGATACAAGAATCGGAAACAGATTCTTATTCCCTGGAATTGGATATGGAGGAAGTTGTTTCCCAAAAGATGTACAGGCATTAGCTAAATCTGGTAAAGAAGCGGGATATAGTTTCTCTATCATTGATTCTGTTATGGACGTGAATCATAAACAAAAATTCATATTAGCGGAAAAAGTATTGAACTACTACAAAGGTGACCTTAAAGGTAAAAAATTAGCGCTTTGGGGACTTGCTTTCAAACCAGACACTGATGATATCAGAGAGGCTCCGGCATTGTACATGATTGATGAATTAACAAAGGCTGGTGCTGAAATTTGTGCCTATGATCCAGAAGCAATGCCCAATGTAAAAGGTGTTATTGGAGACAAAATAAAATATGCTGAAAGTGCATACGAAGCATTAGAAAATGCCGATGCATTATTAATTGCAACAGAGTGGCAAGTATTTAGAACTCCAGATTTCAAAAAATTGGATGAATTACTTAATGAAAAAGTGATTTTTGACGGAAGAAACTTGTACGACTTGATTGACATGAGAAATAGAGGATACTATTACAGTAGTATTGGTAGAGAAACAGTGAAGAAATAAGAAAATGAAAAGAGTCTTAATAACAGGAGCAGCAGGATTCCTAGGATCACACCTTTGTGATAGATTTATCAAAGAGGGTTACTATGTAATTGGTATGGACAACCTTATAACAGGTCGTTTAGAAAATATTGAACACCTCTTTGGAAATGAAAATTTTCACTTTGTTAATCATGACGTTTCCAATTTTGTCCACGTTCCAGGTGAACTTGATTACATTTTACATTTCGCTTCACCAGCAAGTCCTATAGATTATTTAAAAATTCCTATCCAGACTTTAAAAGTTGGCTCATTAGGAACTCACAACCTTTTAGGGTTAGCAAAAGCAAAAGGTGCTAGAATGATTATTGCCAGTACTTCAGAAGTATATGGTGACCCTATGGTTCATCCACAAACTGAAGATTATTGGGGAAATGTTAATCCAGTTGGTCCTAGAGGTGTTTATGACGAAGCAAAACGTTTCCAAGAAGCAATCACAATGGCCTACCACAGGTATCATGGTGTAGAAACTAGAATCGTAAGAATTTTCAATACTTATGGACCTAGAATGAGACTAAATGACGGGAGAGTACTTCCAGCATTTATTGGACAAGCATTGAGAGGAGAAGATTTAACTGTTTTTGGTGATGGATCACAAACAAGATCATTTTGCTATGTTGACGATTTAGTAGAAGGAATTTACAGACTATTAATGTCTGATCATGCAGAACCTGTAAACATTGGTAATCCTGATGAGATTACAATTAGCCAATTTGCAGAAGAAATTATAAAACTTACAGGTACTACTCAAAAAGTAATTTACAAAGACCTTCCTCAAGATGACCCAATGCAACGTCAACCTAATATTGATAAAGCAAAAGCTATTCTTGGCTGGGAACCAAAAGTTTCAAGAGCTGAAGGGTTGAAGATAACATACGAATATTTCAAATCTCTTTCTCATGATGAACTGCATAAGAAAGAGCATAATAATTTTGATAAATACATTGTTAAATAATGAGTGACTATTTCGCACATAGCACAGCGGTTATTGACGACAATTGCAACATTGGTAAAGGAACCAAAATATGGCACTTTTCACATGTAATGAGTAACTGCACATTAGGAGAAGGCTGTAATCTTGGCCAGAATGTTGTTGTTTCTCCAGATGTAATTTTGGGTAAAAATGTTAAAGTGCAAAACAATGTTTCTATCTATACAGGAGTTATCTGTGAAGATGATGTTTTCTTAGGACCTTCAATGGTTTTTACGAATGTAATTAACCCAAGAAGTGCCGTAAATAGAAGAGGTGAATACGCTGTAACAAATGTAAGAAAAGGTGCTTCCATTGGTGCAAATGCAACAATTGTTTGCGGCAATGAAATTGGTGAATACGCGTTAATTGGAGCGGGAGCAGTTGTAACAAAACCTATCAAACCTTATGCATTAGTTGTAGGAAATCCAAGCAAACAAATTGGATGGGTAAGTGA
>JBFHGR010000020.1:0-37212 GCA_041583015.1 Parvicella sp.
ATTTACAACCAAAGAAGGGGAGGGGACCGTGTTTGTGGTGGAGTTGCCTTTTTGAAGCTTTTTTATCCTTTGAACTTAGCGTAGCGATATCACGAACACCAGAAAATAAACAAGAGTGAGTAAAAAGAATAACTAAAAAAATGGGTGATTTGGTTTGGCGAATTTCTTTGCTGACTGCACGAATTGGAATACCATATTTCCAATTAGAAATTATCCTAAATGTCATGAACCACGCGAAGGAATTCGCGCGGTAGCGAGGGTTAGTTTTCTGGTTGAAAATTACCCCGTCTTTGTTGTACATAGCCTTAATGCTTCTGGTCCAAGAGTTGATGTACGGTCCGAAAACAATTATTCTTCGTTTGTTTTCATCGTAATAACTATCTCGATTTGTGGCTTTGTAAATGAGTTTGTTGTTATAGTAGTAATAAGGGATTGTATCACTTTTATAATAACGAGTTTCTATTGTACTATTTATCGCATCTATTATATCTTTAACCTTGAAGCCATAAATATCAAAGTACAAGTCCGTATAATTCTCAGTCCTTTTGTTCCAATTTGTTGCAAGAATTTCAGAAGAGTAAGCACTTATTCCATTGTAATAAAGGTCATAAGTACATTCAGGAACTTTAGTTTTATGAAAGAACAAGTTTGGTTCTCTTATAACTTCCATTGCTCGTGCGCGAATCCTTTCGCGTTCGTTTGATCATTTTCACACTACCAAAGTACTCAAATTTTTAATTTTGTTAACTATTGGAATTAAGAACTTATTTCTGAGATGCTATTATCTTCAATGTCATGATTCCGCGCGAAGGGATTTGCACGGCAGCGGGGGAGCGGGTTTGAAGTTACGCTAGCGCTAAACACCAACGAGCGAGAGGGAACTTCTTATTTTATTTCTCGTGCGGTAGCGGAGGGGTAATATTTCGTATATGTCGAGTCTAAATATTCAATTGCAATTTAATAGCCTATCGCCATTTTGATAAGAGAGACCCTTATAATGCAATAGACCATTTTTAGAAAAATAAACTTCTTCACTATGAAATTGAAAAGCAACCCTTACATTAATTAAGGTATCAGTTGATAGAGGTAGTTTCTTAATTTCTTGGATTAGTGAATCAGTATTAATTTTTATCGTACATAAATATCTATCTTTTTCAATAAACCCCTCTATAGGTAATGGTCTAAACGTATGACGATCCCAAGGAACACCATACACTTTCATGTTTCTATTAAGTGAGCAAGAATTAATTAAAAATATAATAAAAACAGAAAGTATATAAAATCCCTTTATCATTGACCTTTCCCTTTTTTTCTTACCGTTTTCATCTCTTATTCACGTCCTTTTTTTCTTTAGAGGATAAAGGTTCTGTACTAATAGCATCTTTGGTTAAGAAAGTATTAAAAAAATCCCTCAAGCCAAAGACTTGAAGGATTCGTGAAATTATATTTCTATATTTTTAGTATTTATCTTTGGCTCCAATAACACCGTTACCAGCATATTCACCATTTTCATATACTTCTATGTGGTCTAGTAAACCATATTCATCATAGATATAATGACGACCATTGTATAATCTTCCATCTTGGAAGCATCCATCCATCAATAAGTTTTTGTCATCATCGTAAGTTTTACCATAGCAATCTTTTAAGCCACTACTTCCGTTGAATTTACCTTGTATTTTAGGTCCTTTCTTAGCTGGTTTTTTATTAGGGTCTACGTAAGGAGGTTTTTCCATTGCGAATTCTTCTGCTGGAGCATCCATTACACCACCCGTAAAGTTTTGTTCTTTTTTCTTGTCGCCATTTTCATAGTACCAAACAGCTTTACCATCTTCTTGACCGTTAACAGTGTTGAACTCTAATTCAAGTTGACCATTTGGATACCACATTTGAACTTTTCCTTCAGTTGCACCGTTCTCGTTAAAGGTTTTCTTTTGACGTGGAGTTCCATCTTCATAATACATTTCGTAGTCACCTTTGTATTTGCCACCTTTCCAATCTCCTTTTTCTTCTATATTACCATTTGCGAAGTAAGTTGTGAATTTCCCACTTGCTCTACCTTTTGAATATTCTACTTCACTTTTTAAATTTCCATTGGGATGATACTTTTTCCAAAGTCCTTCTTTTCTACTTCTGACATATGAACCTTCCTCCACAATTGCATCCGGAGCATATCCTTTTTCTTTGCTCATAGCACCTGTTATCTGCCAAGGTCCTGTTTTTTTTCCATCTGCATCCAATGCGTTTTGTCCAAAAACAACACTTGTCATCATCACTATAGCCATTAATGCTATTATTCCCTTAAGTCGTATCATAGTTTTTTATCTTCTATTACTGGGTACAATCAATTTACAAAATACCGAAAAAATAAGACCAAAATTTTCTATCTCGGATAAAAGTAATATTTCTAGTGATAAACCCAAATATATACTAAACAAATGTCAGTGTAATGTTAGCTTTTTTTGCAGAAAATTATAAAATAGTCTATTTGAAGTTGACATTATTAAAAATAATTACATTTGTTTATTATGTCATCTAAACTTAAAATAGCAACGATACAACAGGATATTCTTTGGGAAGATTCTAAAGGTAATTTACAGCATCTCACTCAATTGATAGACTCCATAAACGAGGACGTAGATCTTATTGTGTTACCTGAGATGTTTAATACAGGATTTAGCATGAACCCATCTAGAATAGCATTGCCAAATGGCGGTGAAGCAAAAGACTGGATGGCAGAGCAAGCGGCAATTCAAGACGCTTGTATTGTAGGTTCTATTGCTACCGAAGAAGGTGGGGAGTATTATAATAGATTATATTGGGTTGAACCAAACGGAAAAATAACCACTTATGATAAACGTCATCTGTTTAGAATGGCATCCGAACATCAGGTATATACACAAGGAGAATCACAAGTGGTGGTGGAGTATAAAGATTTCAAGTTTTGTCTTCAGATTTGCTATGATTTACGTTTTCCGGTGTGGAGTAGAAGAAGTGATTTGAAAAATTATGATTGTTTGGTTTATGTTGCCAATTGGCCTGCTGTAAGAAGTGATGCTTGGTATAGTTTACTAAAAGCTAGAGCCATCGAAAACCTTTGTTATGTACTTGGAGTGAATAGAGTGGGTAAGGATGGAAATGATAATGATTATGATGGGAAATCTGTGGTGTTTGATTTTAAAGGAAATTCGATAGATTCTCACATTGATTCCAAAGAAGGTGTTTCTATTCAAACATTGATTAAAGAAGAGTTGGAAGCCTTTAGAACTAAGTTTCCTGCAGATTTAGACGCAGATAGTTTTATTATCCAACTTTAAGGAGCCGTTAACCAGTTGAAAATTGCTTTTTTACTAAAGCCAATTTCATCATAAAGTTCTTCTGTAGAACCATGCTCAATAAATTGATCTGGTAAACCCAATGTTTTGATTTTGTTCTGATAAGAATTATCAATACTCCATGATTGTATGCTGGATGCTATGCCGCCAGATTTAACCCCATCTTCAATGATGTAAACTTCTTGATATTGCTCAAAAATACTTTTGAGTTGATGAGTAGGTAAAGGTTTTACTTGTTGCAATGCAAAATGTGCAATTTCTTGGTTAGGTTCATTCAATGCTTCTGATACGATAGTGCTTATTCCTCCAATAGAAATGACAACCTTGTTTTTTCCTTTTTTAAGTTGTTTAATGTTTTCAAATGAATTTTCCCCTTTTACCGCATACATTTTTGAGCCTTTACCTCGAGGATATCTGATAGCAGTTGGGCCTTTAATTGAATTGGAAATGGTTGTTATGATATTGGCCAATTCTTCCTCGTCAGAAGGTGCGTAAATATTCATATTGGGGATGCAATTCAAAAATGCTAGGTCAAAAGCACCGTGATGGGTGCCTCCATCATTACCCACTAAACCTGCTCTGTCTACCAGGAAAATAACTTTTAAATTTTGCAATGCTACATCATGAATTAATTGATCATAACCTCTTTGAAGAAAGGTAGAGTAAATCACACAGAATGGAAGTTTTCCTTGTGTGGCAATTCCTGCGCTAAAAGTAACCGCATGTTGCTCTGCAATTCCTACATCAAAAAATCTCTCCGGGAAATTATTTTCAAAACCTTTTAATCTGGACCCTGAAGCCATCGCAGGAGTGATGACAAAAATATTTTCATTCTTTTCTGCCAATCGACAAAGAGATTCTCCCACAATATGCTGATATGTTTTAGGGAATTCTTTTTCACCTTCAAGACCTTGACCTGTTTCTATAGCAAATTTACCAGGGGCATGCCAATGCGTAGCATTTCCTTTTTGAGAGTGATCATAGCCAAAACCTTTTTGTGTCTTGAAATGTATAACCCTAGGCCCTAAAATATTTTTTTGAATTGTTAGTTGATTGACCACTACTTCAATGTTATTTCCTTCAAATGGACCTGAATATGGAAGCCCTAGATTTGTGAAAATGTTGTTTTTAGCGTCAATGTTATTAAGATGGTTTTGCAGTCCTCCAACATTTGGATCTATAGACATATCATTGTCATTGATGATGACCAAAACATTGGCTTGCGTGGTAGCTAAGTGATTTAATGCTTCAAATGCCATCCCCCCTGTAAGGCTACCGTCTCCGATCACTGCAATGTGTGTTTGAAGTGGGTTGGTTTTGAAGCTGGCCATTGCCATTCCTAATGCCGCAGAGATAGATGTGCTGCTATGCCCTGTTCCAAAATTGTCAAATTCACTTTCACTCATTTTAGGAAAGCCGGAGATGTTTTTAAATTGTCTTATTTCATCAAAAACAGCATTTCTGCCAGTTAAAATTTTGTGGGCATATGATTGGTGGCCAACATCCCAAATGAGTTTGTCTGAAGGTGTGTCGAATACTTTGTGTATACCAACAGCTAGTTCAATAGCGCCTAAACTGGCGCCTAAGTGACCAGGGTTTTTAGACATGACATCAAGTATTCTCACTCTAATTTCATTGCATAATTGCTGCAATTGTTCAGTGTTAAGGGGTTTTAAATCTTTTGGCAATTTAACCTCTTCCAATATGTGAGTTGATGTAATCAAGGCTTGCAAAGATAGTTAGTTTTGAAATTAATTAGCGTTTTATTGATAGTTTGCAAAGAAATTTATCTGTTAATTTTCAAATGCTTGTACCTTTATAAAGCAAAATTGAATAAAATGAAAAGAGCATTAATCACAGGAGCATCATCGGGAATTGGATATGAATTGGCCATTTGTCACGCTAAAGCTGGTGGCGATTTAATTGTTGTAGCGAGAAGTGTGCATCAACTTAATATGCTTAAAAGTACCGTGGAATCAAGGTATGGTGTAAGTTGCGAAGTGATTTCAATGGATTTAACAGAGGAAAATGCTGGAAAGAAGTTGCTAGATGAAATTGATGCGAGAAAATTGACTGTTGATTATTTGATTAACAATGCGGGAGTTGGAATGACTGGTGATTTTGTGGAAAATGATATTGCAGGTTTGCAACAAATGATACAATTGAACATCATAGCATTGATGGATTTATGTTATTACTTTGTTCAAGATAAAAAAAATGCAAATAAAGCAGCCAAAATATTAAACGTAGCAAGTACTGCTGCATTTCAAGGTATACCATATATTTCTGTCTATGCTGCTACAAAAGCCTTTGTTTTGAGTTTTTCTGAGGGATTGGCTGGAGAACTAAAGGGAACTGATATTACGGTAACTGCATTGTGCCCTGGACCTACGAAATCTAATTTTGGTTTAAATGCCAATATAGATGAGAAAGTGGCTAATTTTCCTTTGTTGCCTTCTGCTGAGAAAGTAGCTAAATTTGGGTACGAGCAAATGCTTAAAGGTGAGGTGACGGCCGTTCATGGTGTGGCTAATAAAATTGGAGTCCTTTCTACCAAAATATCTAGAAGTGCTGTAAGTGCAATTGCTGGTGGGATTTTCAAATTAAGTAAGAAGTAAGAAAACATTTGGATAGCATGTCCATGCATAGATTATAACTTTTTAGGCTGAGTGATTTCAGTCCCTCCCCATTCTAGAATGGTAAAACCAATTCTGTCAAAAGAGTTGAAATGCACGTTTGTATCTATGAATCTATCGTCCATATCTTTGGCATCAGAAAACAGGATGTAAACTCTACGCATGTTATTTGGTTTTGGCGAGATGTCCAATGTAGAAATCGCTTCATATTCTTCATCCACCAAAAACTGTATGAAAGAATTTTCATTTTTCATAATCAATGGGCTCCAGAAAGTGATGAAATCTGTTTTCTCGGTAGCATTAAAGCCTAATTGTGTTAACTTATCTTCTAAGAATGCAACAGTGTTTTGCTTAGTAACAACGCTTCCAATGATTTTTTCTTCTGATTTTTGAAAGTTCAGATTAGCCATTTCTCCTTCCCAGAATAAGTAAGGATATTGTTGATTGTTTTTGTCTTGTAATAAGCCGTTTTCTGAAATTGTAATGCACCATTTGTCTTCTAATTGAGGGTAAGTAAATGTGATGTTTGCCTCTGTGGATATTCCCATTTCAAAGGTTGTTCCAGATTTTCCATAAGCATATATTACAGGTTTCCTAACAGGACTATCAAAAATAGTATTTTGATAAACTTCCGGCTTTTGAATGTTGAAAGACATGACAATTTTGTGTCCGCTTTTAAATGGGTATTCTTCAAAGTAATTAGGGATGAAATCAGCATGAGAAGTGTAAATGCCAGCATTAGTCGTGTCTATAATTATTGAGAAGTAACCATCTTTGTTAGTGATACTAGAATTGTTATAACTAAAAGAATAGATTGTTACATCTGCAACTGGTAATCCTTTAAAAAGTACATGTCCTTCGATGAGGCAAAATCCTGATGAAATAGTGGAGTCTTCAGCATCACTTCTAATCACATATTTGGGGACCGTTTTTACTTTGTCTAGTCCAAAAACTTGACCGATTATAAGCATCGAGAATAATAATGTGATGTAATTTTTCATAATTGTTCGTTTAATTTTGATTGAGGAATTTCAGAACCTCCCCACTCAATAATTGTCAACCCAGATCGGTCTATTTTTGACGGTGTTAATGTTTGTGTTTTGATATTGTATTGACTAGGGTAATCATCAAATGAGGTGAAAACCATATATACTCTTCTCATGGACTTTGGAGTAGGAGTTACTTCTATTTTTGCAATTTTATCATAATCTTCATCTAGCATAAATTGAATTAACGAGTATTTATGCTGTATCATTCTTGGCGCCCAATAAGTTATGAAATCAGTCTTCTCTTTGTCATTCAAACCAAGAATTGAAAGATGTTCTTCTAGAAAAGAAACGACCAGTTCGTCTTTGATGATGTTGCCTGAAATAACTGCTTCATTTTTAGTGTAATTAATTTCTTCGGACTCAGATTCCCAAAATAAGTATGGATATTCTTTCTTGTCTAGCAAGATATTACCAGTTGTTTGTGTTGTAAAATCCCAAGTTCCTACATTCGAAATTTGAGGATAAGTGAATGTAAAATCTTCTGATGTGATTATTTTTATGTTTACATCCATTTGCTCAGGAGCGTAAGCGTATATCACAGGTTTTTCCTTCATTATCATTACTTCTTTCTCAGGTATAAATATTTTAAGGTGAATATGATGTTGGTTTTCAAATTTTAAGTATTCCACGTAAGCATCTCTATATGGAGTCTTATGAATAACCAAATATGTTTGAGAAGTATCCACAAAGATTTTGAATTCACCTATTTTATTGGAGTTGACTTTTGTTCCATCTTCAGTGTAGATTAAGGCTTCGTTTATTACTTGACCATCTTTGGTGATAATACCTGTGATCAAACATTTGCCTGAAGGGATTTCAGGGTCTATGCTGTCTGATATTACTTGATACATTGGGACAGTTTTTGATTTTAAACCAGCAAAAGATATGATGGAAGAGATTGTAAAAATAAGGGTTAAGATAGTTTTCATTTTATAATGTTTTAAGTAATAATAATTTTTGACTTGGTAATTCACTTCCACCCCATTCAATAACGGTGAAACCAGTTCTGTTTATAGGGGTGAATTTCTGTGGAGTTGTTTCCATTTCCATATCATTGTTCATTGGTGCGTAAACCATAAAAACTCTTTGTATTTGATCAGGAGTTGGTGTGATATTGATAGTTGCTATGGCATTGTAATCATTTGCTGTCCATAACTGTACAAAGACTTTGTCGTGCTGCATCATTTTTGGCGCCCAGTAGGTTATGAAATCTGTTTGTTCTTTTCTGTTGAGATCCAGAGAGGTTAGACTTTGCTCTAAAAAAGTAACAACATCTTTAGCTGAAACGACACTGCCTTTTATTGTCTTGTCCATCATAATGAAGGATAAGTCTTTCATTTTTGTTTCATAGAAAATATATGGATAAACTTTTTTGTCTATCATTATTCCATCTTTTGATAATGCGCCAGTCCAGTTGTTTTGATTGTCAATTAACGGGTATGTAAATGTAAAATCTCCTTTGGGGTTGATGTTCACGTTAAAATCAATGTTTGTATCGTTGTAAAGATAAATAACGGGTTTATCAACCATTATTGTAGTCTCTTCCAAGGGAATGTACACTTCTAAATTAATGTGATGTTGGTTGGAGAATTTATAAAATTCAACATATGATTCAGGAAGGTTTTCTTTCTGAATAACTAGGTATGTGTCTGAAGTATCGACTATTATTCTGAAATCTCCATCTGTATTAGAACGAATATTTCCAACGCTTTCACTAAAAATTAAAGCCCCTTTTAGTGGAGAGCCATCCTTAATAACTGTACCTGTTATTAGACATTTTCCATTAGGGACATTAGAATTGACTGAGTCGGATAAAACACTGTAAAGTTTCGTGGGTTGTAGTCTATTATTGCCCCAAAGAGAATAACAAATTACAAAAGAGAAAAGGAATATTAGAAGTTTCATTTTGGTTTCTTTTATACTAATTACACTGCTAGTAAAAATTGGTTCAATAAATATGATTAATTTTGCAGATTAAGTTAGAAAGATAATGAAAATAAGACTAACCAAAGAGTTTGATTTTGAAACCGCACATGCACTAGATGGATATTCTGGTAAGTGCAAAGATATACATGGACATTCATATCATTTGAGAGTGACTGTTATTGGAGAGCCTTCGCAAGAATTTCATTTAAGCGATTGCGGAATGGTGGTAGATTTTGGCGACATAAAGCAAATTGTTAGAGAGTTTGTTTATGAAGAATTTGATCATAGATTAATTTTAAGAAACGACAGTAGATTCAAAGGGATTGAAGCGCAAAACGAAAGAGTAAGATTTGTCCCGTATCAGCCCACGTGTGAAAATATGTTGATTGAAATCATTACAATTTTAAAAAGTAAATTGCCCGAAAATGTAGAACTACATTCTGCATTTTTGAGAGAAACAGGTAATAGTTATGCGGAATGGTTTGCGGAGGATAATTTGTAATGACCTTTTACGTTAGTAAATAGAATAAAAAGATAATCTGTCACCATATTTACACAAAAATTAAAATGCATAACACTTTTCATAAAATATTACTGATAATTCTCTCAATTGGTGGAGTAAACACTGTCTTGGCACAAAATATAAAAGATGATACTATTCTTGCTCCAATTTTTAGTTTCAGTTTTGCAGGTCAAGCACCTTTGTTAGATATGGCAGAATCCTTCGGCTTGAATAGTAGCGTTGGGTTTAATGGTGGTGTAAAAACGGCAAAAAATTGGCAGTTTGAATTTGAAGGTACATTTATGTTTAGTAAAAATGTGAAAGTCACCACTATATTAGATCCATTACTAACTTCAAGTAGGCAAATTGTTAACGCTGGAGGAGAACCCAATAATATAGAAGTATATGAAAGAGGATTTACTGGAGTTATTAATCTAGGGAAAGTTTTTCCTGTGATTGGGCCTAATCCAAACTCTGGATTAATTGGGAAATTAGGTCTTGGTTTTATTAGGCATAAAATAAGAATTGAGAACCAAGATAATTTAGTGCCTATGCTCAATGCAGAAAATTTGGTCTATTTTGATCGAATGACCTGGGGATTCTTGGTGAAGGAGTATATTGGATATCAACATTTGGGAAATACCAATTTAGCCAATTATACTATTGGGATAGAGTTTTTGCAAGGTTTTACTCAAGGAGTAAGAGATTATCAATTGGACTTGGAAGGTCCATATAAAGACAAAAGGCTTGATTTTTTAATAGGAATTAGAGTAGGGTGGGTTATTCCTGTATACAGAAAAGCCCCATCTGATTAATCAATGAAGTTTCTATACAATATAGGAGTACGTTCGTATGGTTTGGGAGTTATTACTGCTGGGTTATTGGGCAATTCTAAAGCCGTGAAATGGGTAGAAGGAAGAAGGAAGTGGCAAGAACAGTTAAGTAGTAGAACTTGGCATAATCCTATTTGGATTCATGCGTCATCGCTTGGAGAGTTTGAACAAGCAAAACCCTTGATTGAAAGATTGAAGTCCACTACAGAGTTGGAAATTATAGTGACCTTTTTTAGTCCGTCAGGTTATGAGTATTGCAAAGATTATAAAGATGCCGATGGAGTTTTTTATTTGCCCTTGGATACAAAGAAAAACGCTAGAGAATTTTTAGATATAGTAAATCCAAGTGTGGCAGTTTTTGTCAAGTACGATTTTTGGTTTAATTTTTTAAGTGAATTACAAAGCAGAAGTGTCCCAATTTTATTCTTTTCATGCAATTTTAGAGAGAATCAATTTTACTTTAAAAAGTCGGCTTCTTGGCAAAGAAGTGTAATGAAAAAGATAGACGCTATTTATTGTCTAAATAAAAAGAGTGAAAAAATATTAGAAAAATTTGGGTTTGATAATGCAGATGTCTGTGGGGATACACGATTTGATAGGGTGTCTCAAATAGCGGAGAGAAGTACTCCTATACCATTAATTAAAGTTTTCAAGGGAGATAGTAAATTGCTTATTTTAGGTAGTAGTTGGCCTAATGAAGAAGAAGTGTTAGAGGCATATCTTAAAAATGATTTCCCAGAAGGTTTAAAAGTAATCATTGCTCCTCATGATATTTCTGAGGAACATCTTTTGGCAATTGAAAAGAGATTTGAAAGAGGTTTGGTACGTTATTCTAGGGCGGAATCTGTTCAGTTAGTTAATTACAAAGTTTTGTTGATAGATAATATTGGTATGTTGGCCAATTTATACCAATATGGAGATATTGCATTCGTGGGTGGCGGTTTTACGAATGATTTACATAATATTTTGGAAGCCGCAAGCATGGGTAATGTGTTAATGTATGGTAATCAAGTGTCTAAATATCCAGAAGGAGTGCAATTACAAGAATTTGGTGGTAGTTTTATGCTAGCGGATGAAAAATCATTTTCTGAAGCGATGAATAAGTTGTTGATCAATGATGATTTGTTAAATCAAATGTCAGAAAGGTGTAAGTTGTTTGTGAATGAGCATAAAGGCGCTACTCAGAAAGTCTATGAGAAAGTAATTGCATTTGTGAGTTGATTAGCCCGCTTGAAATTCTTTTAAGTATATCGGATCAAAATACGCTAAGTCTTCAAATTGATTGGCTAGAAATTTTTGATATACTTTTTCACACATTCCCGAAGCAGATGTTTTGAAATCGAATTGAATGGTAACATCATTCACAAAATCTACTTCAGATAACTTGTCTGCACCTTCACCAAAAAGTAAGATTTTTCCATCTAAATCTTGATAGGAAATCTCGTCAATGATTCGCGCTTTTGGTTTGCTTATCAAATTAAGATTTTTATCGAAAATGGCATCGTACACCTCCATTCTCCTTGCGTCAATCATTGGGATGTAAAAGTCAAATTCTCGTGAATTAATTTCTTTGGAAAATTTATCCATCATAACACTTAAGGAGTCCATGGCAATAAGAGGAATCTCAAGCGCGTAACAGAGTCCTTTTGCGGTGGCTGTACCTATTCTTAGTCCAGTGTATGAACCTGGTCCGGAGCCAACGGAAATTGCCGCTACATCTTGTAGGGTTATGTTGTTGTTGTTTAGAACATCTTCAATAAAAATGTTTAGATTTTCTGAATGTTCAAAACCTACAGGATGTGATTCTTTGGTGTCAATTAAATTGCCATTGAATGATAATGCAACAGAGCAAGTTTTTACAGATGTTTCAATATGTAGGATATACATTTATTTAACTTTTATAATTGTAAATTCAACTCTTCTGTTGGCTGATATTTGGGATTCATTCTCAGCAGGACGGTATATCATTTGTGAATTTCCATATCCTTTATAGGTCAACTTTTCAGCATTTATACCATTGGATATAGCATAAGTGTATATGGTTAAAGCTCTTTCTTCGCTTAGTTTTTTGTACTTTCTTTTGTTTCTTCTGCTAGTTGCATGAACGTGTCCGCCAATTTCAACTTCCATGGTGGGATTATTTTTTAGAAAGATTAATAAATCTTCTAATTCATCTTTGCTTTTAGCAGCTATTTGTGAAGAGTTTGATATAAATAATATATTCTCTAATTGTAATTTAGTGCCAGCTTTTAAAGGAGTTAGCTGAAGGGTTATTGTGCTATCTGATTTCCCATCCCATTTGAAATTAAATTTCTGATATAAATAGCCTTGTTGACTTGCAATAACAATTTGATCTACTCCCGGTTTAAAAAACTCTGAATAGACGTTTCCATCTTCATCAATTTGTTGATTTTCACGATGAATTTTACCTAATGACTTTAAGAAAATACTTGGTTGTGGAATAGGAGAGCCTTCAGCATCTAAAACAATCATTGTAACTCTTTTTGTCTCTGGCTCAATTATTTCAGGTGTTTCTTCAACAATGGCTTCAGGGAAATATTTAGTTTTATTTACTATTGAGAAGCCTCCTTTACTACCATAAGGACTGTCGAAGATAATTAGAATACTATCACCTTTTTGGACATTTAGAGGTTTTGAGAAACTTGGATTAGGTCCTGCGGCTGAATAGTTGTTTTCAAACCCTTCTTTTAGTCCAGTTATGCTGCCTTTGTCTGGCACTCTTTTAGATAAATTACTCCTTACTGGAGTGGCAGATTTTTGTTTTATTGAATCGCAAGTTGACTCACCATAATACTTTAGTATTGTGAAATCGAAATCATCATTAGGAAATTCTGGGTTAAGTTCAAATTGAAATGTTGCATCTTGCGTAAATGCAATAATGCACCAAGCTGTATTATGTTCTTTAGTGAAAAAATACTTGTTTTTTATGGAGTAGCCTTTTATTTCTTGTGTTTTTCCATACCCTTTGCTCAGTTCTACTTTGCCTATACTATCTGTAAAGTAATAGGCTGTATTACAATCATTATTTTGTGAATAATTGGTTGAAATTGATAGAATCAAGACTAATAAAACAATAAATAATTCTCTATACATTCGTAAATATCTTTTTCTTTAATTCAAAATGCTGGCCTAAATATACTTTTTTTACTTGTTCATCTGCTGCTAATTCTTCAGCAGTTCCAGATTTTAAAATCGCTCCTTCAAATAATAAATAAGCTCTGTCTACTATTGATAAGGTTTCTTGAACGTTGTGATCAGTAATTAATATGCCTATATTTTTTTTTCTAAGTTTCAATACAATACTTTGAATATCCTCCACTGCAATGGGGTCTACTCCAGCAAACGGTTCATCGAGTAATACGAATTTGGGATTTATAGCAAGACCTCTTGCTATCTCTGTTCTTCTTTTTTCACCTCCAGACAGCTTGTTTCCTAGATTCTTTCTTACATGTCCCAACCCGAATTCTTCTATTAGTTCTTCTAACCTATCTTTTTGCTCTTTTTTTGAAAGTTTGGTCATTTGAAGAATGGACAAAATGTTATCTTCTACACTCAGTGATCTGAATACGGAAACTTCTTGTGGTAAGTATCCTATGCCTAATTTAGATCTTTTGTACATTGGCATTTTGGTGATGTCTTTTCCATCCAGAAACACTTTGCCGGAATCGGGTTTAATTAGCCCTACCATCATATAGAATGAAGTGGTTTTTCCTGCTCCATTTGGACCAAGTAAACCTACTATTTCTCCTTGTTTTACGGAGACACTGACTCCTTTAACAACTTGCCTTCCACTGTAGGTCTTTTTTATTTCTGTAGTGCTTAATTCCATTAAAAATCAAATTGTAGTTTACCACGTATTCCTATCTGCTTAACTTTTATTCCGTAGTATTCGTTGTCTAGATAAGTCATTCGCCATAAGACATCAACTCTCAAGAATTTAAATATATTTTCTATTCCTGCAGCCATTTCTAAGTATGGTTTATCTTTTAGTGTGGATGTGAAAGGAGGTAATTGCATAACGGCAACATTATCATCGCTTATTCTGCCATATACACCTGTTAAAGTTAAGACTTCTCTCCATTTTAATTTTCTAAGTAATGGAATCTTATTTAAAAATAACCCATCAAAATGTTGGTGAGCATTGAATGAAACGTATTCATCACTTACAAATTCAAGAATGTTCATCATGTTGAAAGCAGTTTCGTTATAATTCCACGTTTCATTACCGTTATGCACTTCCAAAAGCGGATAAGGTGCTTTTCCGTATACCTTGCCAACTTCAAAGGAGTACTTAAATGTTCCAAATATTCCCATTGGAATTTTGTGCTTAAATGAAAATCGTAATTTATGATATTCGTACTTGCTACCTAGCACATTGGGGATTCCGTATGTATATGTCAAACTAAGGATAGGGTACTTTGTACCTAATGAAATTCGTTCAAATTCACCAGAAATAAATTCTTCATTAAATGCGAACCGGGTATTGAAGGCTATTTCTGTGGCAGAAAGTTGGACTTGTGGAGAGATTGAACCATCATTATTCAGTTCATCAAATCTTGTTATGCCTATTGGTAAGAAATTAGAGTTTCTAAGCAGTATTTCACTAGAAAATCCAGGGAACCATTCTCTTATGTATGTGCCTCTGTACTCTGTATTAAAAACTAATTTGTTATACGGATTTCTTCTAAATGCTGTAATAATACTACTGTTGTTGTATGCATTAGAACTAACTCCAACTTGTTCAACATCATGTTTATAAACCAATTGGACTAATCTCCTAGGTTTTTTTGTGATGAAAAAACGTGTGCCGCCTCCATATTTGAACTCTTTATCAGTTGTGCCGTAGGCAGCATAACCACTAAATTCAATCATTTTACTGAAGTCATTACTTGTTCTAAGACCAAACCTAAAACGATGACCTTCCACTATGTTGTTACTATATGAACTGTATATCGGTCCGATTTCGATGGGTCCTAATACCTTATACCCGGTAGAAAGTGTTTGAATGATATCAATATATGATTTGATGATAGGCAAGTTTTCCAAGGTGTCTATCATTTGGTAGATACCTTCTTGATTTTCGGTAAGTGTATCATGTCTATTTTGGTGCCAGAAGTCATTGGATTTATTCTGGGCATCTTCGGCAACGTAGATGTTTTCAACACCTTTATAGAACTCGTCATCTCGAGGTTGGTTGATAACAAAATTTCTATAACTGGTATTTTTTCTACCATAAAATCCCATTGCTTTTTCTGCCACCTCAAAGTCTACCAATAATTCATCCTTTGTAAGCATCCATACTTCATCTTGAACTTGTTCAAAGGTTTGGGTTACGGTTAGTTCATTAACAAAGTTAATGTTTGCATCTTTGGATATCTGTCCTTCAACATATTTAATGGCATAGGTAGTATCATTAATCCACATAGTACCATTGACAGTTAATTCTCCTTTTCTTTTAGGGAGAAATTGCATTTCGTAACACCAGTACTTATCAATAAACATACTGTCAATCAAGTAATATCTGTAATAATTAAGCCCTCTGTCGGAAATTGGGCTCACAAAGTTTTTTCCAAAAACAGGAAGAAAATTTTCGTAGATGTTGACCTTTTGGTACATGTCACCTGTGAATTGAGATATACTTTCATTTTCTACACCAGATACTTTTGTAGCTTTGATATACTCTTTTTCCTCTTTAGGGTTTTTTCTGTAGTAAAAATCAGATAAAGATTCAGACATAAACATGGGAAGGTATGTTTTTTCTGAAGTACTGTCTATATTTTCAAAAATGAAATCGAATTTCCGAAAAGCTTTACTTTTTGTGAATTCTTCTGTAATGTTGTTTAAATCAAGTTCAATTTTATTGTACACTTCATATTCGTATGCGTCTAATTTTTCTCTGTTGTTAATTTCTTTATTTTTGATAACTTTTCTAAGTATTGGGTGCGCTGGATTTTCGTCACTTGGCAAAACAATTAATTCTGGCAATGCTTCTGTTGATGGTTTTAGTAGAATGTTGATGGTTTGTTCTTGGTCTTTTATAATCTTCGATTTAAAGGTTGTATATCCCACAAAAGAAGCTACTAAAGTATCAGATGCGTAATAACTTTCAAGTACGTATTTTCCTTCTAGGTTGGAAGATGCGCCAATTTTTGTGTCTTGAAAATAAACATTTACAAAAGGTAGAGTGTCTCCTGTTACAGCATCCATAATGTATCCTGTAACCTTTGTTTTTTGCGCAATAACAGAGGTCGATAAATATGTAATTAATATAAGAAATAGAGTCAATCTCATTAAACTGGTCTTTTGCGCTCAATTCGTTTGGCTACTAATATACCAATTTCATACAATACTAATACAGGTATTGCTACCAAAACTTGACTAATGACATCTGGTGGAGTTATGATAGCAGAAAATATAAGTATGATTATCAACGCATGCTTTCTGTATTTCTTTAGAAAAGCAGGAGAAATGATTCCAAGTTTAGATAGGATCATTATTACCATAGGTAGTTCAAATAATAATCCACTGAATAGGGTAGTGGTAGTTATCAGGGATAAGTAACTATTGATTGTGAAATCATTGGTTACATTTTCGGAGACACTAAAAGTTCCAAAAAATTGAACACATAGCGGACTCACTAAAAAATAACCAAAAGCAATGCCAAACAAAAATAAAAGAGAAGCCCAAAACACTGATCCTCTAGCAATTTTGTATTCGGTATCTTTTAATGCTGGTTTGATAAATGACCATAGTTGGTAGAAAACAAAAGGAAATGCAATGATGAAACCTCCTATGAATGCCATATACATACTGGTGCTGAATTGTCCAGTAGGAGAGATACTTTGCGTGTTTATATTTATTCTTATAGCGCAGAGTCCGTCTTCCATCCCCATCCAATTGGAAAGCCAACAGAAAAACTTGTACGTTGGAAAGTCTGTATTTTTTAAAGACATAAAAACAGTATTCACAACTTCAATTCTATATATGAATATAACAATAGCTATCACAATAATTGCTATTACTGCTTTGACAAGTCGCCATCTCAGTTCTTCTAGGTGTCCTAGAAAACTCATTTCTTTATCCTTCTTCGGTTCGCTCATTTCTGAATGCAAAAATAGGTTTTTTGAACCTAAAAGGAAGTATTATTCGTAGAATGATTGTCCTATGTTGAAATGTTGTATATTTTTGTCAAAAACTTGGAAAGATGGAATCGATTTTAAAACACGCACATTCAGGTATGCGTTGGCTGGCATTAGGATTGTTGTTGTATGCAATAGTAAATGCTTTAATGAAAAAAAAGAATGGAACGTATACTGAGAACGATAAATTGGTAAGTGTTTTAACATTGAGTTTTGTTCATTTGCAAGTTGTGATTGGATTGGTGCTATATTTTATGCAAGGCAGAATGAATGGTTTTTCCGAAATGTCAGAGAAATTACCTAGATTATATGCTTTGGAACATCCGTTGATGATGCTAATTGCAGCAGTTTTGGTTACAATAGGACATTCCAAATCTAAGAAAGTAACAGAAGACAATAAGAAGTTTAAACTAACTTATGTGTTTTTTGGTATAGCGTTATTATTAATTTTATCTAGAATTCCATGGCCTTTTTTAGCACCAGGAGCAGGTTGGTTCTAATATTTTTAGGATTATCTACAGTTTTTATTTCGTGTGAATCTACCGAAGAAGAATCTTCGGTGACTACAGTATCTTCATTGCCAGGAGATAAACTTTACGAGCAGAATTGTATTTCCTGTCATGGGAAAAAAGGTAACCTTGGTGTTTCAGGGGCAACAGATTTAAGTCAGTCACAAAAGACATTGGAAGAAAAAATAGCTTTTATAAAATCCGGAAGTGGAGATGGTATCATGCAGCCCTATGGTAAAGATAATGGCGGCTATTTAAGTGATGAAGAAATTGAGAAAATTGCTAATTACATAGAGACTTTAGGAAAGTAATTACTCTTCAAAAATTTGGTCCATTACCGCATAAGAAAACTCACTTCCCGTGTATGATTGTGCAGGTTTACCATCAACAAACTGAAAGAAAACTGGATATTCCATACCGGCAATATTCATAATTACATGTTGAGGAAGTTTTAGGTGAATGCCACTTATGTTGTTCTGTTTCTTAAAAGTTGAAATTTCGTCCTCTTCAGACCAAAATACATATAGAATATTTTTATTTTCACCTGGTGAAAAAGAGATTTTACGAGCAAATTTTTTGCAATGGTCACAGCCTGTGCTAAAAAAAGCAATCGTCCAGTTGTCTTTGAGTATTTCTGGATATTGATCTATAATTGCTTCATTGAATTTGTCCCAATTAGTGATGCTAGAATTGTAAGGTTCTGATTTAACTTTAAACTGTTTTAGGTTTAATGACCCAAAATAGATACAACAAAACACTAATATGAATATGGTAGAAAACTGAAACGGCCATTTCATTAATTGCAGTTTACTTTTTCTTTGGAGCATAATGAAACATATTAAAGCAATAATAAATAATGTGATATTAAGAAAATATCCTCCGAAAAAATATAAATCTTTTGCTGTTGGAATGTCAAACCCAAAGAAAATTAAAGTATAATCTTGGTAGTAAGTTGAGTTAAAACTAAACAAGATGGACAATAAATATAGAGAGAATGTTATTACAAAAATTGAATTTTGAAACCAATTGAACCTTCCAAAAAGGGCAAAGATAGCACCGCTAACCTCCAGAGTAATCACTGTGTTTGTTATCAAAAGTGACTGAACCCATGAAGTTGATAAATTAGCTTCCATCAAACCAATTTCGAAATTATCCATTCCAACAATTAATTTGAAAACTATTGAGCAAGCGAAGATTAAAAAAAGAATGCCTCTTAATAGTAATTCGCTGGTTGAGATTTTGCTTTTATTTTCCATTTAGCAACAAAGTAAATTAAAAATACTTTGATAAATTTGTATCTTTCCATGGAAATTTTGATTATAACTAGTGTTCGGCATTATAATTGAAATAAAAAAGTTTAAAATTTAAGATGAATTTAAAAATCAAAAATATATTATTTCTCCTTTTATTATGCATTTCATTTATTGGCTATGCACAGAATGCAACCAATAGCAAGGGGAAGCAAGGTCCATGGAAAAAATATCATGAGGATGGTAAGACGGTTCGCTATGTTGGTCAATTTGTCGATGATAAACCAACAGGTAAGTTCGTTTATTATTATAGATCTGGTGAGCCATCAATGGTTGTTATACATAACCCTGATGGAACGTCAGAGTGTAAATCTTACCATTTGAATGGTAGTTTAATGTCTTCAGGTAATTATGTAAACCAATTAAAAGAAGGAACTTGGTGGTATTTTAACAATGAGAAAAAAGTAATGAGTAAGGAAGTATATGCAAATGGTGTTTTACATGGTATGTGCTATGAGTATTTTCCTACTGCTGTTGATGAAGAATTGAAGGTGTTGAAGGAAACATATTATGAAAAAGGATTATCCCAAGGAGTTTGGAAAGAGTACTATAAAGATGGTAAATTGCAAACTAAAGGTACTTACAAAGATGGTTTGCCAACAGGTGAATGTATTTGGTATTCACCGGCTGGTAAAGAAGAAATGGTTGGTTACTATAAAGATGGTAAAAAGCATGGGAGATGGAGAAGTATCGATAAAGACGGGGATACTACATATTTAGTTTATCGTAAAGATATTTTGCTTCATGGTAAGAGTGCTGAAATATTTTTAGAATCATTACAAAAAAAATGAAAGGAAATTTAATACTTTTTGGGTTAGTTTTTATTACAATGATTTCATGTAAGAAGTCGGATAATCAGCCGGCCAAAATGTATTATACATATTTTCCTACAGAGATTAATTCTTGGGTTGAATATGAAGGACGAAGGATAATTCATGTGGAATCTTTAGGCAGTGACACAACTTATTTTTATTTAAAAGAAGTTATAGCAGAAGAATTTATCGATAATGAAGGTAGGACTACATTTAGAATTGAAAGGTTTGAAAAGGATAGCCTTCATCATGAATATGAAATAAAGGATGTTTGGTATAGTAATATAACCACCACAACTGCTGAGAAAGTTGAAGAAAATATTCGATTTACCAAACTGATTTTCCCGATTTCAGATAGTAAAAGTTGGGATGGAAACATTAATAATACTATAGAGAAATGGTCTTATGCTTATGATAGTATTCATCTTCCTAGAAGTTACAATTCATTGGATTTTGATAGTACTGTCAAGGTAATGCAAATAGACAATATCAATCCATTTCAAAATCAGGTAGCATATGAGATTTATGCTAATTATGTAGGGTTGGTTCGAAAAAGATACATCAATATTGATAATGGAGATGGAGAGGAATTGGAACTTACTGTGATTAATTATGGTAGGTAAAAAGCCTTTGACATCATTTTTTATAAGCATTTCATTTGCTGTCGCTTTATGGCCTAATTTTGTGTCAGCGCAGCAGGATACACTTTATTACAAGATTAACTTTACGGATAAGCATGCTAGTGTGTATTCCATTAATGATCCTTCAGCATTTTTGTCGGAAAGAGCAATCGCTAGACGAAATAAATATGCTATTCCTATTACTGAGCAAGATTTACCGGTATGCCAATTATATGTGGATAGTGTCTTAGGGTTTGGTTCTGTAAAGTGGAAAAATCAATCAAAATGGTTAAATTCTTTGATTGTTACATGTAATGACACTAATGATATTAATACGATAAAAAACTTCACTTTTATTAGCGGGGTTGCTCAAACGAAAATGTTGAAGCAAACTAAGCCTGGTAAACTGGATAATTTGATATTTCAGGATAAAGAGAATATTTTTGTATACCCTCATTATCCTTATGGTGTTACTTATAACCAAAATCATTTACACGAAATAGATTACTTACATGATTTGGGATTCAAAGGGCAAGGAATTCATATTGCTATTATTGATTCTGGTTTTGAGAATGCTAATGAACTTGAAGCAATGGCTACCGCATTTGCTGAAAACAGAATTTTAAGCACCAAAGATTTTGTAGATCATGATGGAGATGTTTTCTCAGACCATTATCATGGTTGTGCGGTATTGTCTGTTATTGCTGGAGAAATTGAAGGGGAATTTCATGGAACTGCACCTAAAGCTAGTTTTCATTTGCTTCGATCTGAAGATGTGAATGGTGAATATATTCTAGAAGAAGATTTCTGGGTAAGTGCCGCAGAGTATGCAGATTCTGCAGGAGCAGATATCATTAATTCAAGTTTGGGTTATACGACATTTGATGACGCTTCCACTAATCATTCTTTTGCTGATTTGGATGGTAACACCACTGTGGCAGCCATTGGAGCAGATATAGCAGCCTCGAAAGGGATATTCGTTTGTGTTAGTGCAGGAAATTCAGGGAGCAATTCCTGGGGATATATTAGCACTCCAGCGGATGCTGATTCTGTTTTAACAGTAGGAGCTGTAGATAGTCTTGGGATTAGAGGAGCTTTTAGTAGTTTTGGATATTCTGCCGATGGTGATGTGAAACCAAATGTTATGTCCGTAGGCCATAATTGTTATTTGGTGGCACCTTGGGATGGGTCAATTATTCGAGCAAATGGCACATCATTTAGTGCTCCTATGATGTCTGGGATGGCAGCTACATTGTGGCAAGCATTACCCAATCTTGATAATATGGATATTAAAAGGATAATTCAAGAGAATAGTTCTCAATTTAATAATCCAGACTCTTTAATGGGGTACGGAATTCCAAACATGTTTAAGGCGTATCAAAGTGTGACTGGGCTCAGTTATTTATTATCTACTAATCTTAAAGTGCATAATGTATATCCTAATCCGCTAAAGAATGAAGAGACCTTAATTTTAATGATCAGTAGTCATATTGACCAAACAATTGAAATAATGGTGATAGATGACATAGGAAGAACAATCCATAGTATTGGATTTAAGTTGTTTCAAGGTAAAAATAAAATAGAGATTAATGAATTAAAATCTATTTCTGCGGGAATGTATAGGCTTAGACTGTTGGAGTCAGACGGAGATGTAAGTCACATTCCAATAATTGTGTATTGATTTACAAGTGTAGACCGCACTCGGTTTTAGGAGAATTATTCCATCTTCCTTCTCTTTCTTTACCAGGAGAGGTACAGTGCTTGCAGCCAACACTAAAATAACCTTTAGCTTGTAACGGATGAAAAGGAAGCAAGTGTTTTTTGATGTACGCTTCTCTTTCTTCTGAAGAAACGTCTAACAATGGGTAAAATTTCAAAATTCCATTTCTTTCTTCAAAAATGTCCAAAGTTGCTCTATGATCACTTTGCCACTTCATAAGTCCAGAAACCCAAACGGAGTATTTATTTTGAAGGGCAGCCAAAGGTTCTACTTTGTTTACGGAACAACAAAGGTCTGGATCTGTCTTCCAAGTTTGGTCTTTTGTAGTAAATTCGTGTTTCCAATCCTCAGCTTTTACATCTTCTACATTCAGTCCATAGATGGCAGTTAAGTAATTTTTATATAAAAGTGTTTCTTCAAAATGATAGCCTGTATCTATGAAATAAACTAACTGACTCGGGTGTGTTTTGGCAAATAGATGTAATAAATACGCAGATGTTGTAGCAAAAGAAGAAGTGAGCATTACTGTTTCTTGCTCAAAGTCCTTGTATAATTCTTTTATTCGATCTTCTACCGATAATTGTCGATACTTTTTGTTTAATTCAATAATTGTTTCCTTATTTACTACTGCTGTTGATTCTTCCATAAGGACACAAAATTAATTAAGAAAAATAAACTAGTACCCGAATATTCTTTTTAATTCTTCTTCCAGGGCTGGTCCTCTTAATTTCTTACCTATAATTTTCCCTTCCTTATCTATTAGGACTGTGTATGGTATTCCATTAAAACCGTATATTTTGGTAGCCTCTGTTTGCCATTGTTTTAAGTCACTAACATGGTTAGGCCAAATTAAACCATCGTCCAAAATTGCTTTTTGCCAACTTGCAGGGTTTTTATCTAATGATACGCTATATACTGTAAAACCGTCTTTTGCGTATTTATTATACATTTTAACCACATTGGGATTTTCCATTCTACACGGTCTACACCATGATGCCCAGAAATCAATCAATACATAATTACCTCTTAAAGATTCCAAAGTTATTACTTCTCCGGTTGGTGATTTGAAATTCAACTCAGGTGCAACGGCACCGATAGCCGTTTTGGCTTCTTGTGCTGCTTTTTTAGCCTCTTCTTCTTCTTGGATTTTGATTTGTGTCTCTATTTGTGTCAGTTGCGTTTTAACACCTAGATGATAGTCGGATTGTGGAACAGATTCAGCAAGTCCTGCTTCAATTTTTCTGAGTAATTCTAAATCTTCAATTGGGTTGAGGTAGCCTACTGCAACAATTGCACAAATCGATTTGTGATTTTTATTAATGTACGCATTTCGTGTGTTTACGAATGCCTTATTTAGACTGTCTAAGGATATTTGAGCGGCATTCTTTTGTTCAAATGACGCCTCTTTTGAGTACATTTTTGAATTCAATAAGTTTTTGGTTTCTTGAAATTCATAGATATCCCGAGTGAATTGAGATATTTCTTTGCTATCGTCATTTCCTTCAATAGTATATGATTTTACAAAGTTGTCTGCGTCAGCATTGAAAGTAATTTTTTTATTCGTTTTTTCTGTGTTGTCCAAAGTCAATAAAGCGTATGCTTCAGGACTTATTTTAATTGCAAAAAAATCAGGTTTTTCAACGCTTAATTTTAGTTCAAACTTGTTTTTTTTGTTTATTACAACACTATCCTTAACTATTTGCTGATTGCCTTTGAAAGCAGTCAAGAATATTGTTTTTCCAGCGCCATTTTCAATGACTCCTGATATTTCAATTTCTTTTTCTTGCGCAAAAAATCCAGAGGTTAGTAATAGAAAAAGTGTTATAAGTTTAAACGTTTTGATCATCCTAAAATTTCTTTAAGTTTATTTTCTAATTCGATTCCGCGTAGTCCAACAGCAATTATCTTGCCATCTGCACCAATTAAATAAGTTTGAGGGATGCTGTTTACACCATAAATGGCTCCGCCAGCAGCATTCCATCCCTTAAGGTCACTAACGTGGTTAGGCCAAATCAAACCATCTGCTTGAATTGCATTAGCCCATTTATTTTTATCTTGGTCCAATGAGTAACTGTATATTGTAAATCCTTTGTCTTTGTATTCATTATATAGTTTTACTACGTTTGGATTTTCTTTTCTACAAGGGCCACACCAAGAAGCCCAAAAATCAAGTAAAACAACTTTGCCTTTTAGACTATGTAAAGAAATGTTTTTACCGTCTAATCCTGGGAAGTTAAGTTCTGGAGCAACTGCACCAACAACTAAAGAACCTGCAGGGGCAGGGGTAGGTTGTGCGTTTTGCTGTTTTGCTTGTAGATATTTTTGCTCTACCGCTTGCGCAAAGACAGAATTGGGCATGTATTTGCTCATAGTAGCAGACATGTTCTTAAGTATTTCCTCATCCTTGGATAAGTCATAAATGTCCTGGAAAGCTGCGTATATGGCTGGAGAATCCATGTTCTCTTTGATGAAAGCATATTTATATGCTTCAAATTCTGTCTGCATGGCCATTCCTTTTTGATTGATGGCTTCTGTAGCAGCTGGATTAGTGTTGCCAATTGACTGAAGTTCTGCTTTCAATTGTTGGATACTAGTCGTGTATTCTTGACGTTTGCTGAAATATGTTTTTAATGCTTTAGAATGTGTAGAACCTTCTATTGAATAATCTTTAGTCCAATTTTCCTTAGATCCATTCAATGAAATAGTCTCTCCACCATTAGTAATTACTAAGGCTGCATTCATAGGAGAATCACCAATCCCTACAAATTCATATCCATTTTGTGGTTTAGTTAAGGTGAAGTTTCCTGAAGCGTCTACAGTTGTGCTATCTATTGCCATTGGTTGATTCCCTGTATATAAATACATTTTGACAACCATTCCTGTACCATTTTGAATATTTCCGTTTATTGTCGCAATCTCTGTATTTACATTGTTGATGGTAGCAACTGAGTCCACTTCTGTGTTGTTTTCTGTATTTGTGTTTGTATCAGTTTCTCCACAAGATGTAATTGCTATGGCGGCAAATGCTAATATGCTTGATTTAAATAATCTCATTATAAAGTCTCTATTATTTTATTTAACAACTGAGTCGTAGTTTTTGGGTCGGCCTTACCTTTTGATTCTCTCATTACCAGTCCCATGAAGAAGCCAGTAAGTTTTTTTTCCCCGTCTTTAAAGCGTTTGGTCTCATCTGGATTTTTTTCAAAAATTCCTTTAATGATGGTTTCAATCTCTCCACTATCACCTTGAACAATCCAATCGTTTTGAGTTGCGATGTCTTCTGGATTAGCTTTTGGATTGGTCAACATTTCAGGGAAAACCTTTTGCGTAGCAATGGTATTGTTGATTTTTCCACTTTCAATCAATGTGATTAATTGCGCAATCTTTTCTGCCTCAATGGGAAACTCCGTAATTTCTATAGACATTTCGTTGAGGTAAGATTTTATACTGCCCATCAACCAATTGGCAGCATTTTTATAACTTTTCGTATGCTTGATTATTTCCTCAAAATAAAGTGCAATATCTTTATTTTCTACAATGTTGGTAGCGTCATAATCAGAAAGTCCTAAATCGTTGATGTATTTTTTATACAAGAAGTTAGGAAGAGGGGGTAACAATGTTTCGATGTGATTAATGTAATCTTGCTCAATAGTTATACCTCCCAAATCCGGTTCAGGAAAGTATCTGTAATCCACAGCGTCTTCTTTACTTCTCATGCCAATTGTAGTGCCACTTGGAGCATCAAAGTTTCTTGTTTCCTGGTAAATCTCTCCACCTGCTTCAAGAATTTCTGCATGTCTCACAACTTCATGTTCGATAGCTCGATATACATTTCTAATGGAGTTCATGTTTTTAACCTCTACACGGTTACCATATTCTTTACTGCCAATTGGCATGATAGAAATATTGGCGTCACAACGCATACTACCTTCTTCCATGTTACCATCACAAACATCCAAGTAACGTAACAGTTTTCTAACCTCAATAAGATAGTTATAAGCTTCAGTTGCATTTTTGATGACAGGTTCTGATACTATTTCTAACAAAGGGACACCGGCTCTGTTCAAATCCACTAAAGTGTCAAATGGATCTTGATCATGGATGCTCTTACCACTATCTTCTTCCATGTGGATTCTTGTAAGGTTTACTTTCTTCTCGTTGCCATCAACGTCTTTTATCAATACATAACCATTTCTGCAAACAGGTGTTTTATCCTGAGTGATTTGATATCCTTTGGGTAGATCGGCATAGAAGTAGTTTTTTCTATCAAAATGCATTTCCCTTGTAATATCACAATGACAAGCGAGGCCAAGTTTGATAGCGTGATTAATTACCTCCTTATTTAGTTTTGGTAAAGTACCTGGGTGTCCAAGACTAACAGGACTTACGTTCGTATTGGGTACCGAACCAAATTCATTTGGATCTGATGAATAGGCTTTACTTTTTGTGTTCAACTGCGCGTGAACTTCAAGTCCTATAACAATTTCGTATTTTTTTAATACTTCTTCTAAAGTCATTTTTCGTTTTGAATTAACTTTTCAATTTTCAATCTTGGTGTGTATCTTCTTTCCTTGCTCTTGATAGCAAGAATAATTCAAAGGTAACAAGCAAAGTTATTAGAACCCTACTCATTAACATAATTTACATAGATTTCAATAACTCCTTCACCATCAAAGTCATTTTTGGGGTAGCATTTTCAGCAACTCCTTGAACAATTTCATGGGTCATTTCAATAATTTTTCCTGGAACCCCTAAGTCTGTGATGATAGAAAAGCCAAAGCAAGGGATGCTCATATGTCTAGCTGCTATTACTTCTGGAACAGTACTCATTCCCACGGTGTCTGCTCCAGTGTTATAAATCCATTGATATTCAGCAGGTGTTTCCAAGCATGGTCCTGAAAGACCTGCATAGGTTCCTTTTACAACTTTAATGTTGTTAGCCAAAGCTATTTCTTCCACTTTAGCAATCATTTTTTTGTCATAAGGTTCCATCATGTCTGGGAAACGTGGTCCCAATTCTGGATAGTTTTTGCCTATTAAAGGATTGGTAGGGAAAAGGTTTACATGATCATCAATAATCATGATATCACCAACTTCAAATTTTCTATTGACTCCACCTGATGCATTACTTACAAAAAGGGCTTCAATTCCCAAGAACTTCATCACTCGTACAGGAAAAACAACTTCATTCATTGTGTAGCCTTCGTAGTAGTGAAAACGTCCAGCCATGGCTACAACATTTTTTCCGCCTAGTTTACCAAAGATTAATTTACCACTGTGACCTTCTACAGTACTTACTGGGAAATTAGGAATCTCCTCATAAGGTATTGAGTGTTCTGTTTCTATTTCATCTACTAAGGCACCTAATCCAGTTCCTAAGATGATTCCTACTGAGGGATTAAATTTTGTCCTCTCCTGAAGATATTTCGCTGTCTCTTTTATTTGCTCTAACATATTCTAAAACTTTATTGTCAAACTTATTTCTATCTCGTAAAAACTCTACTTCTATTTCTAAACAAAAGATTGGAAAGTCACTAAACTCTTTTAAAACTAACATTCTAGAAAAGTCTTTTTCTGTGGTAAGTATGATTTTTTTCGAATGGGTAAAAGTACCAAATTTTTTGGAGATTGTGGTAATATCCTTTTTAGAGAATCTATGATGATCGCCAAAGTGAATGGCCTCAAATTTTACCTCTAGTTTTTTAAGGTAATTTTCAATGGGCTTTGGTTTCGCAATTCCGGTAACTAGTAAGACTTCGTAATTCTTTATTGGTGCGTCTAGATCTTTGAAATCTAGGCCGTTGTAAATTCTTTTATAATTGATTTTCGTAAAAAAAAGATTGTCCTTGTCTACTGGAATATTTTCGTAGAATCGTTGCATTTCTTGTTCTGTCAATGCTTCAGGACATTTTGTGACAATTACAATGTCCGCTCTTTTACTTCCTTTTTTGGTTTCTCTAAGTTCTCCAATGGGCAGTAGTTTGTCTTCAAAAAATGGCTTATTGAAATCTGTCAATAGGATATTCATTCCCGCAGATAATGACCTGTGTTGAAAAGCATCATCCAGTAATATTACTTCTGTTTCTTCTTGTTTGTTAAGAATAAAAAGTACACCAAGTACTCTTTTTTTCTCAACTGCTACTTTTATTTTGGGGAATTTTCTAAAATATTGAAAAGGTTCATCACCAATAGTTAATGCTGTGCTTTCCTCATTGGCAAGTTGAAAATCAGCGGTGTTTCTACCATAACCTCTGCTCAGAGTGGCTACTTTATATTCATCCTGAAGTAATCTGATGAGCATCTCTGTATGCGGGGTTTTGCCTGTGCCACCCATAGAAAGGTTACCCACACAAATAATTGGTAAATCAAAAGAAGAACTTTTGAATATGTTTTTTTGATAAAGCATATTTCTCACAGATACGATAGACCCGTAAACTGCAGTAATGGGAAAAAATAAATACCTCAATGGATTCATAGTGGCAAAAATAAGGTAAATATTGGGTGATGTTTCAAAAATTCACAACCTTATAATTCATTCCATGGCAAAATTGCTTAAACTTGTAATTGTAAAATTTCTCTAATGAAATCAATTAAGCACTTAAGTTTGAACTATTATCTTGCAATATTTGTAGTAATAGTAGTGTCTTCTTGTGGTGGACAAGATGATGAGAAAAGTGTGTCTGAATATGAAGATGTGAAATTCACTGCCAATGAATTTATAGAGAATATTTTTTATAAGAATTTTAAGCAGGCAGAATTATTTTGTGATAATATTTCTAAAGGATCAGTGAGAAAATTGGAGAATTTTCAATTTGAGTTCAGGAATATTTATTTTAATAGAATTGATACTTGTGAGATTACAAAAAATGCGGCTACCTGTGTTTGTATGTATGAAGATTATGACGCTAAAGAGTATGAGCAGGTTCTAGAATTAATAAAATACAATGGAGAGTGGTTGGTTAATTTCGTATTAGACGAAACTTTTGATAATATCTTCTTGTATGAATATGAAACAGATTTTTTTGAAGAAGACAAAAAGTGGTCGCATGAAGTCTTACAAATGGAAAGTAGAGACTATTTGAAACAACTATTATCACAGTTTAATTCTAATGATTTAGTTTTAGGACATACTACAAGTTTTGATCTGAAAGAACTTGACGAAAATTTAAAGAACAATTCCAGTTTCTTAATGGAGAGCAATGTAGAATTTAATTTATTGAAATTCTATAATGCTTACGTTTTTGACGATGGAACGGTTGATGAAGTTTCTATTGCTATTTCTTCAAGTTTAGATGAAGACATGGATAATTACTACAAAGATATTGTTGACATACTTTCATCAGAACTTGGAACTCCATATAATCTTAAAAGTTTGAGTAAAGGTGACTACCATCAGGCAAAAAACATCAGATGGTTTATTAAAGGGTTCAATGAAGTATTAGAGGTTGCATATATTAATCAGCGCGTTGTTATATCAATGAAGGCAGTAGTTTAATTCCATGGGTTCAGATGCATTTCTAAAAACTGAAATTATGTTTCTCAAGGGAGTGGGGCCTCAAAGGGCTGAACTGCTTGCTCAGGAGTTAGGGTTGCGTACTTATAATGATTTAATTCATTATTTTCCTTTTAGATATGTAGATAAGTCGTCTTTTACAAGGGTAAGAGAATCATTTGCCATAACTGGGCCTGTCCAGATGAAGGGAAGAATTACCAAGGTAACTGAAGTAGGAACTGGAAGAAAAAAAAGACTAACTGCAGTTTTTACGGATGATTCTGCATCTATTGATTTGGTGTGGTTTAAAGGTGCCAAATGGGTAAAGCCAATTATCCAAGCGGATGGAGAGTTCACACTCTTTGGTAAGGTGACAAGGTTTGGTGCAAAGTATAATATAGCACATCCTGAAGTTGAACCCTATGAGAAAACATTGTCTCGAGCAGGGAATTTGCAGCCAGTGTATAATTCTGGAGAAAAACTTTCAGCCAAAGGTTTGCATACTAAAGGTTTGGAGAAGATATTACGAACCTTAATCGCTTTAATTCCTGGTAAAATTCATAGAACATTGTCTGACGAGATAATTCAGCAGTATAATTTGATGGATAGAGAGGAGGCTTTTAGACAAATTCACTTCCCAGAAAGTAATGAATTGTTGAAAAAAGCACAGATGAGGCTGAAGTTTGAGGAATTGTTTTTTATGCAAATGGCTTTGATTAAGCAGAAGTTAATCACTCAACGAAAAACAAAAGGTTTCGTCTTTGGCGAAGTAGGAATTCATTTTAATACTTTTTACAAAAATCATCTTCCGTTTGAATTGACAGGTGCTCAGAAAAGAGTGGTGAAAGAAATAAGACGAGACACTGCTACAGGTCATCACATGAATAGATTATTACAAGGAGATGTGGGAAGTGGTAAAACTTTGGTTGCTATTCTTTCGATGTTGGTTGCGTTAGATAACGGTTTTCAAGCTTGCTTGGTAGCACCTACTGAAATATTGGCTAACCAACATTTACAGTCGGCATTAGAATTGTTGGAGCCTATGGGGGTAAAAATAGGTTTGCTCACAGGTAGTTCCAAAACAGCCGAAAGAAAGGTAATCCATGAAGCGTTAGAAGATGGTTCGATGCAAATTTTGATTGGAACTCATGCTATTTTAGAAGAGAAAGTGAGGTTTAAGAATTTAGGATTAGCCATTGTGGATGAGCAACATAAATTTGGTGTAGCGCAAAGAGGAAGACTTTGGAAGAAAAATGTGCAACCACCGCATATTCTTGTGATGACGGCTACGCCTATTCCTAGAACATTGGCGATGACATTCTATGGAGACTTGGATGTCTCTGTTATTGATGAATTACCTCCAGGAAGAAAAGAAATTAGAACTATTCATTACTTTGATAGTAAAAGGTTATTGCTCTTTCAGTTTATGGAAGAGGAGATTAACAAAGGTAGACAAGTGTATGTTGTTTATCCTCTTATTGAAGAAAGTGAGAAGTTGGATTACAAAGATTTGATGGATGGATATGAAAGTATCTCCAGAAGATTTCCAAGACCTGAGTATCAGATTTCTATTGTTCACGGCAAGATGAAACCAGCAGATAAAGATTATGAAATGAATCTTTTTGCAGAGGGAAAGACTCAAATTTTGGTTGCTACAACTGTGATTGAAGTAGGGGTGAATGTTCCTAATGCTTCTGTTATGGTAATTGAAAGTGCAGAGAAATTTGGGTTATCTACTTTGCATCAATTAAGAGGTAGAGTGGGGCGTGGAGCAGAGCAATCTTTCTGTATTTTGATGACTGGCTATAAACTTTCGCAAGATGCTAAGCTGAGAATGGAGACGATGGTGCGCACAAGTGATGGGTTTGAAATTGCGGAAGTAGATCTTAGAATGAGAGGCCCAGGAGATATTATGGGCACTCAGCAAAGTGGAATATTAGATCTGAAAATTGCCGATTTGGCCAAAGATAATCAACTGCTTAATTTAGCGAGAATATGTGCAACAGAGGTTCTCGAAGAAGACCCTGATTTAACGCATAAAAAGAACCTTGATATTCGTCAAGAGTTGATGCTTCAAATGAAAAGAAAATCGCATTGGAGTAGAATTAGTTAAGATTTATTGAAGAAAAAAAATATAGGCTGATTTTGTTTTTATTATAAATTTATGTAAATTTATCGTAGTAAAATTGATTTTGGTCGAAGAAAAAACATATAAGAGTCAATCTACTTTGGAACTTCTTTTAGGTAAGGTTGTTGAAAAGCAAGAGTTTTCTAAATGCGTTCTGACAATCTATGATAGTGATATTTTACATTTTCAAATGAAAGATAAGGAGACTTTGTCTGCTAATGACGTTATCGAATCTCGTGACTGGCTTAATTCTTTTGGAGATGTGAAATTTTTGGTGCTGACTGAAGGAGGATATAGAACTGAGGTGGAAGATGATTTTAGAAAAGAATCCGCATCAGAAGTAGGGAGCGCGCACACCATTGCTGATGCTATTGTTGTAAAAAGTTTATCTCAACGAATAATTGCAAATCTTTATATTAAATTTAATAAACCGGTACGCCCTACAAGAGTTTTTTCAGATGCGGAAAGTGCCGCTTTTTGGTTGATGTCTTTTAGATGAATTTGGAAGTTGAAATAACTCAAGATTTTGAAAAAATTAGAATGACATTGTATACCAATGGAATTATGAATGTGCTTTTCAAAAAAGATTGTATTGTAGAGCTCAAAGATGTAGAGGAAGTGGTAAACTGGGTTGGAACAATCGGCTCGGGAAAAAAATACCTTAATTTGATGGAAGCAGAATCAAATTCTGAAGTTGATGCTGAGGCACGTGCATTTGCTGCTAGTAATAATCAGAATCAGTTTACCATTGCAGATGGAATGGTCATGACCAGTCAAGCGCATAAAATACTCTCTAACTTCTATTTGAAGTTCAATAAACCAGTAAAACCCACCAAAGTTTTTAACGATAGAGAAAAAGCAATCCAATGGTTGTTAAAACAAAAGGAATTATATTATCAAAAATCTTAATTCTCATTTTGAATCAATGTTTATCTTCGCCATTATATTTTTGCGAAAATGGCAATAGATTTTTCAAACACTGAAGTAGCTTTTCGAAATAAAAGTAAAGCGGAATTAAAAAAAGCATATTGGCTTTTTAAAATGGTGAGTAAACCGGGATTGGTCAATTTTGGTAAATGGTCTTTGACTTTTGCTTTAAAATTACACCTGCCTGTTAAATGGCTCATAAAGAAAACAATTTTCACACAATTTTGCGGTGGAGAAAATATCATAGAATGCAAGTCTACCATAGAAGATTTAGATAAAAATAAGGTAGGAACTATTTTGGATTATTCATTGGAAGGAAAAGAAACCAATGCTGATCTGGATGCAACAACACAAGAGATAATTGATACAATAGAGCGAGCAAAATCTGATGATGCAATTCCGTTCTCGGTATTTAAACCTTCTGGTATTTCTAAGTTTTCAATTTTGGAAAAATCAAATGAGTCAATTGATGGATTGAATGATGAAGAAAGAAGCGATTATCTCAAGTTTGTGGAGCGCATGAATAAAATTTGTAAAAAAGCTTATGATTTGAACGTCCCAGTTTTTGTGGATGCAGAAGATAGTTGGGTGCAAGATACAATAGACAGAATGTGTGAAGTAATGATGTGGAAGTACAATCAGGAAGCTGCAGTTGTATACACTACTGTACAAATGTATCGCTGGGATAGATTGGCGTATCTTAAGTCACTTTGTGAAAAAGCAAGAAGAGATCAAATTAAGATTGGAGTGAAGTTAGTGAGAGGCGCATATATGGAGAAAGAACGTGCTCGCGCAAAAGAAAAAGGATATAAAGACCCCATACAACCTAATAAGAAGGCTACAGATGATGATTATAATGCAGCGTTGGCATTTTGTGTGGACAACCTAGATGTATTTTCAATTTGTGCTGGTTCTCATAATGAAGATAGCGCTAATGTCTTAGTTGATTTAATTGCAGAAAAAGGACTTGATCCTAAAGACCACAGGTTGTATTTTGCACAACTACTAGGGATGTCAGATCACATCAGTTTTAACTTGTCTTCCAATGGATATAATGTGGCTAAATATGTGCCATATGGACCTGTTAAGGAGGTTATGCCTTATTTGATAAGAAGGGCACAGGAAAATACTTCGGTAGCTGGACAGACTGGTAGAGAGTTGTCATTGATTCAGAAAGAAAGGAAGAGAAGGAAAGGGTAGTTAGGGTGCTTCGCTTTAGGGCGAAATGCGAGCATTTCTTTTAGGTCGTTCCTTAGGAACTTTTAGGATCTAGTTTTTAACTAATTTCTCCACTTGATACCCTTTTACTTTAATGAAGTAAATACCATTTGAAAAATCTGAAATATTAATATTTCCAACATAACTATCAGCAGTAATAACTTTCCCTGTTACATCCAAAATTTGAAAAGGTGTATTGGTAGGAATGTTTAAGTTGATGATAGAGTTAGAGGGATTAGGAGCAATACTCAATGATGCTAAATCATTCTCGAAAACACTTACAGGGTCTTCAATCCAAACTTTAATATTATCAATTGCTAGAATGAACTGGTCATTACCAGTATGTCTAAAAGCGATAAAAATATCTTCGTTTGCAACACCCACACTGTCTAAAGAAACAATGTAATTAGTCCAGTATGGACTAACAGCAGCATTATCATATGCAGGCTCATCGTTAAAGAAATTCCAAGGGTTAATACCTCCTCTAGATATTCTTACTTCTATACCGTCAGGATGCGAAGCATCTAGGGATTTTGCATCAAAAGAAATATAGTTCCCAATTGCACCCATGGTCAGTTTAGGTAGGATCAAATAATCATCTGCATCACCAGCGGTTTCATGCCAAGAGGTTGCTACCATTACATTATCTCCAATTCCTATTGAATCATTGTCTTCTGCGATAACAAAAGCATCTGTAATAAAGTTAACTGCCGGATCATTATAAGGAGGCAAGTTGTCTGCATTTATCAATTGCCAACCAGCAGGCATACCAGCATTAAAATCTTGTTGTAAAATGGTTGTTTGACCAAAGGTTGTAGTTGCAATTAAACTTGCTACGATAATTTTTAATGTCTTCATATAATGATAATGTATGATTACAAAGTTAGGTTATTTATGCTGAAATGATAATTTTTTTTACTTCCAATTGAACCTATCCCATTTTGCACTGTAACAAGGTTAAAAGAAACCGAAACGAAATGACTAATTAAGGCCATGTTAGTTATCAAATAAAATAGACCATTTATATAGAGAAGTCTCATTTAGTAAAATACAAAATTATAGTTATGAAAAAGTTATTTATAGCAGCATTATCTTTAATGCTGATAGGAACATCCTATGCAGAATCTGAAAAGAAAATCAAAACTGAAATTGAGGATGTAACGATATTCTTGCAAGGTGCTCAAATTCATCGATCGGGAAAAGTAAGTTTGCCAAAAGGTGTTACCAAAGTAATAATAGAGGGCATGCCACAAGATTTTAATAAAAACTCCATTCAAGTAAAAGGTAAGGGGGAGTTTATTATTATGGATGTGTCTTCAAAAATATTTTATCCAGTACCAGAGCAGAGTCATGTATCCACAGAAATTCCAGAGAAAATATTGAGAGAAATTAGGTTTTTACAAGATTCTTTGAGTGATCTTTCTTGGAAATTGGCTGATGTAGAAAATGATATTCAATCTTATTCTTCCGAAAAACAAATTCTTCTGAATAGTGGAGTCATAAAAGGTCAAGCGGCTAATGATTCCATAGTTGCTTTGAAAGAAGCAATGGATTACTTGAGAATAAAATTGGCAGATATTAATGGTTTGCTACTCAAGTCTCAACGGAAAAAGTCAGATTTAACCATGGATCAAACAAGAATGTCAAATCGTTTGACAGAATTAAATAATTATTCAGCCAATCAAAGGAACTTGAATCAGCAAGTAAAACCAATGGACCCAGTGCAGCAGGTCATCGTTACTGTTTCTGCAGATTATGCAACGTCAGGATATCTGGAGTTGAATTACATGGTAAATAATGCTGGATGGTCTCCTGCTTATGACTTGCGTGCTGACGATATTACTTCTCCTGTTAAATTAACTTACAAAGCCAATGTTTACCAAAACACAGGTGTAAATTGGGATAATGTAAACGTGAAATTATCTACAATTAATCCCAATAGAAGCAATGTAAAACCAACTTTAGCGCCTTGGTATGTAGATTTTTATAGACCTGTACAAGCACCTGTTTATGCTGGTAATGCTTATGCGCAGCCTGTAATGGATGATGCTTATGACTTGGAAGAAGTTGCAGAATCTGCTCCTAATATGGTAAGAGCAACAAACGATAAAGATTATGCGTCCAAAATGCCTGAAGCAAAACAAATTTCTAATTTTACTTCCATGTCGGAAAACATGGCCATGGTTGAGTTTGATTTGAAATTAAAACAATCTATTCCAAGTGATGGTCAGTATCACATGATGGCAGTGAAAAGTGAAAACATTGCTTCATCTTATGAGCATTTCATTGTACCTAAATTGGATAAGGATGCATTCTTAATTGCACATCTTACTGGTTGGGAAGATATGAATTTACTGCCTGCTGTGGCTAATATTTACTATGATGGAACCTATGTTGGGCAGACAAGGATTAATCCTTCCGTAATGAGCGATACATTAGATTTATCTCTAGGTAGAGACAACGGAATCTATGTAACAAGAAAGAAAACAGATGATGAAGAGAAAGTAAAAGCACTGTCTAATGAGAAGACCAAAACTGTCACTTATGAAATTGCGGTGAAGAATTATAAAGCGGGAAGTATTAACCTTACTATTGAAGATCAATGGCCAATTACAACGAATGAAGATATTAAGGTGGAGTTATTGAGTAGTTCAAAAGCGGAGTACAATAAAGATGATGGTATGTTAATCTGGAAGTATAAAATAGGAGCCAAAGAAACCAAAAAACTATCTTTTTCTTATTCTATGAAATATCATAAGGATAAGCAACTAACAGCTAACTATTAGACAGATAATCACTGGAAAAAGACTTTAAGGAAGAAGGCTGCTTTATTAATGAGCGACTTTAACCTTAAAGTCTTTTTGTTTTATAAACAGGGAAAATGAACTAATTAGAAATAACTAAAGACTTTGTACGTAATACAATAAACTATTTGTTTACCTTCCATACATAGGAATCATCTTCAAAAATCTCTTTCCCAAATATGGGAAGTTTCTCTTTTATTTCTTCCACAAGGTATTTGCACGCATCCATGG
>JBFHGR010000021.1:0-36937 GCA_041583015.1 Parvicella sp.
ACCATGTCCCCACACACTCTGTGACGAGAACTGCTCTTCTTTCATAGGATTTGGTATGACTTTATCGAAGGTTATTTTCATTGATACAAATATAACAATGTTTTGGTTTGGTCTTTTCTCGATACTATTTTATCTCGCTATCGCTCTTTAAAATCACTCGAAATGACCTGCTTATATAATTACAACAGAAAAAGTCTAGCGTCTTTTTCACAAAACTTTCATCAACCCATGCAACTATTTAAAAAACTGCTGTCTACTAGAGAAAGAACTTAAAAAAATCAAACTATGAAAAAAATAATCTTAGCAACATTTACCATTATTCTTGTGGCTACAAGTTGTAACAAAATGATAACAGGAACCGCTGGAGCAATGACTACCGAATACAGACAAGCACCTACATTCAACAAAGTATATTTACAAGGAAGCATTGACGTTTTTTTAAGTCAAGACACCTCTTTTAGCGTGAGAGTAGAAGCAGGAGAAAACCTCATTGACTACATTGAAACCAATGTGGTAGATGGAGAAATGATTATCTATGAAGCTAATAATAACTTGGCCAACACCAAACCAATTAAAGTTTATATCAACAGTGATTCCATTCAAAACATTGTTCTAGAGGGAAGTGGGAATTTTGACGGCAACAATATACTTGCCAATCAGTTAAATGTATTACTATCTGGAAGTGGTAACATCAACATTAACACTACCGCACAAAACGTTAACTTCAACCTCAAAGGATCAGGAGATGCATACCTTGTAGGCAATACCAACAATTTAAATATTCTTTTGCAAGGTTCTGGTGATGTAAACACTAAATTTTTACAATCGAAAAATGCAACAGTAACACTCAATGGTAGTGGAGACGTTGTAGTAACTGCCATAGATACATTAACCGCTGTAGTAAATGGTTCTGGAGATATAGATTATTATGGAAGCCCCACAACAACATCTACCACAGTAAACGGAAGCGGAAACATTCAAGGACATTAATTTAAATACAACACTACATGAAAAACTTATCAATATTACTAGCATTGCTATGCTCCACAACTTTATTTGCACAGTTTGAAAATAATTACAATCCATCAACATTACTAGGAGGAGGAGATCATAGTGTAAGAGGCTTCATTAGTTTCAATTCTAAAGGCATTCAATTAAACAATCAAGTTGCTGTGCTTGTAGGCGCAGAAGCAAACATCGTTTTTGGGCATAAAATTAATGTGGGCTTTTTTGGTTACGGAAAAGTAAATGACGTGCAAAGCAATTTCTTTGACGCACAAGGATTTAGACACTATTATGAACTTGGCATGGGAGGTGTGAAAATAGAACCTGTTTTGTTCACCAACTCTTTAATTCACTTAACAATCCCAGTACAATTAGGAGCAGGAGCTATGTCATTAAACAGCAGAAGAATAATAGACTACGGTAATTATTACAATAATAATTTTGGAGATTGGGAAAGTACACTGTATGATTTTGACACCTTTGTGTTTGCCGAACCAAGCCTAAGTGCAGAGTTAAATATATTTAAACATTTAAGATTAAATGCAGGAGTTGGTTATCTTTTTACAGATAGAATTAACTTAGCAGGAACTTCAGCCCTACCAATGGAAGGATTTACTGCAAATATTTCACTTAGGCTGGGTTGGTTTTAGCAACAAAAATTGTCACAAAAGATATCCATAACGGCTCAATTAATTGAGGATTGCAAAAAAGGAAAGCAAGCCGCGTACAATCAAGTGTATCAGCAGTGCGCAAGAGGAGTGTACAATGCTATATGGAGAATAGTAAAAAATACTGAAGAAGCAGAAGATATTTTGCAGGACACTTTTATAAGTGCTTTTACTTCCATTCACAATTATCGAGGAGACGCTTCCCTGTATGGCTGGATCAAAAGAATTGGCATCAACAAATCTCTCAATGCTATAAAGAAAAATAAGATTGAAATCGTGGCAGACGAACACATCCTAGCATCTTCACCAGCAGAAGAAGAAAAGGAATGGGCTGAAACAAAAATAGAAGTTGGAGCAATCAAAGAAAAACTTAACCAACTCCCTGATGGATTTAGATTGGTGCTTACGCTTTACCTATTTGAAGAGTATACTCACAAGGAAATTGCCGAAGCATTAGGCATATCTGAGAGTACTTCCAAAACGCAATACTTAAGAGGAAAGAAAAAGTTAAAAGAACTGTTAATGTACAATTAGAATGAAAGAAGAAAAGGACATATTAAAATCATTTATCAAGGACAATAAAGACTCCTTTGATGACAAAATGCCTCCTATGATGGATTTTGGTAGCATTTCCACCCAAGAGGAAACTCCCAAAGGCAAAATGATTTCTATTAAGTGGTTGTATGCAGCTGCAGCCATATTTGTAATCGCATTTTCAGCCATTGGTTTTTCACTTTTCTTTAACAATCACAGCACCCAAGTAGCCACAACTAGTGAAGATGCAACACAAAATGAATTCATAGACTTTACCCTTAGTAAGCTATCTCCAGAAATGGCAGAGTTGGAGTCATATTATTTGCAACAAGTTGCATCCAAACAGGCAGAACTTGAAAAACTTGGCCTAGATGAAGACCTAGCAAAAGAATTAGAATTTTTGGACAATGAATTTATCGCTCTTAAAAACGAACTCGGAGAATCTGTTGACAATCACCTGATTGTAAATGAAATGATAAAGAATTACAAACTAAAATTGGACCTACTGGAAAGTGTTTTGGCAGATATGCAAGATAACTATGACGATAAGAATTTAACACAACACAATGATGATGAAACATATACTATTTATTATTAGTCTTTTGCTATTTGCACAGTTCACATGGGCTACAGAGGATGTTTTTGAAGACAGCAAGGTTATTCAGAAATCATTCAAAGCAAGTACAGACTTTGAACTAGAAATCAATAGCAAACATGGCAATATCGATATCGAAACTTGGGACAAAGATTCTATCTCAGTGACAGTAACCATCAGTGTAGAAAGCCAAAAACTAGAACGACTAAATAAAATGATGGACCAAGTAGATGTAAGGTTTACCAATCACTCAGACTACCTATCTATCAATACAGAATGGGGAAGCAGTTCTAATGGTGTTCGAGTTGACTTCATGAAAATTTTTGACGCACAATCTATCTCTGTTAATTACAAAGTAAAAGTGCCGAAAAATATTGAGTTAGAATTGGAGAATAAGTTTGGAGACATCACTTTAGACAACTGCACTGGTAAGTTGAAAATTGACCTTTCTCATGGCAACTTTACAGCTAGAAAAATCACCTATGCTAAGTCCATCAAAGTTCAATATGGTAACATTAAAATTCGCGAAATAGAAAAAGGAGACATTATTTCCAAATTTTCTGATGTAAGTATCGATCAAGCAGGATCGCTTAACATGGACCTTGCCTCTTGCGATGTAGAAATAGAACACATAGATTTCTTAGTTTTAAAAACTATTGGTGATGAAATTGAAATAGAAGAAGTTGGTGAGATAAATTTCAGCGCTTCACTATCCGACATAGAAATTGAAAAATTGAATACAAGCATCAACGGCAATATTAAATTTGGATCCTTGGACATCGAAGAGGTAGCAACTTCTTTCAATGGAATCACTTTGAACGGACAAAACACCGATATACAGGTAGACTTTACACCAAATATTGCTTACAATTACAATGTACATCTAGAAAAAGGGAAATCTTTTAGCATTCCCAGTGATGGAAATTCGCTGGAAAGCGACAATGTTTTTGACGATATTCATCAGTACCAAGGACTATTTACAACCATCCCTATTGGCGGTAAACCAGCCAATGTAACATTGAACTGCAAAGCCTCTTATATCCGATTTGGAATAAAATAGAATGTTATCTTAGTGTAAAATCTAATTAAATTGTCGTTTTTGATAATAAGGAATTGCCTACCTTTGCTCAATGCAAAAGATTCTCAATGTGATATCTATATTTCTTGTCATCCTCTGTTCAGGAGTTGGCTTTATTCTCTTCAATGATGATATGGATATCAATATTCCTTATATCGAGGATATATTCATGGGAATTGCGATCTTTTTAGCTGCCATATTACTTTTGAAAACTTTGTCAAGATGGCAAGGACTATTCTTAGGATTGAAATCTAAAGGTTATTCCATTTCATTATTCGGATTTAAAAAAATCATTGTTTATGAAGGTGTAATGCTATTATACTTCGGACTCTTTGGATTTGTAATGTTGAATTACATTGAAATTGGACTGCCACTTGGTATAGTTGGGACACTATTTTTCATAGAAGGTATTACACATCTTGTTTTCAACCTAATAGCAAAACCATATAAAATCCTCATTAACAATAGAAGTATTACAATTATCACAAATACGTTAACGATTATAAAATGGTCCGATATTGAAAAGATAGATAGTAGACAAAATGACATCCACCTAATGATGAAAGAAGGAAGTCCCTATTTGCTAGACCTAGATTGGTTAAAAAGAGAGGATCAAGAACTGCTTATAACTGATTTAACAAAAATTGCACAAGAAAAAAATATATACAGTAGCATAGATGTGAAGGGAGTTTATAAAGACTTTACTAAATTAGCTATGCAAAGGAAATTTGAAAAATAATGGAAAAAGAATTTAGCCAATTATGGCAAAAAGCAGCAAGGAGATATCAATCACACCCTTGGCACGGAATTAATATTGGAGAAGATGCTCCTAATATTGTAATGTCATTTATAGAAATGACACCTTCTGACACCGTAAAATATGAAATCGATAAGGAGTCTGGATTTATCAAAGTAGATAGACCTCAGAAATTCTCCAATATTGTACCAGCACTTTACGGGTTTGTACCTCAAACATTTTGTGGTGAAAACGTAGCTGAAGAATGCATGAAAGCAAGTGGCAAAAGCGGTATCATAGGAGACATGGACCCATTAGACATTTGCGTACTTACAGAACGAAACATCACTCATGGAAATATAATCGTTCCAGCTATTCCTATTGGAGGATTTAGAATGATTGATGATAATGAAGCAGATGACAAAATCATTGCGGTGCTAAAAGATGACCAAATTTACTCCAAGTACAAAGACATCTTAGACTGTCCAGAAAGCATTATAAATAGACTCCGTCACTATTTCTTAACCTACAAAAACATTCCTGGAGAGGAATCTGCTAAAGTTGAAATAGATGCAACATACGGGAGAGAGGAAGCATTAAGAGTCATCAAGAAAAGTCAATTAGATTACACTAAGAAATTTGGAAACATTGAGGATGAAATGTCTGCTGCTACAATGAACATCATGCGTGTAAAATAAACTTACGCAAAATGGAAGAATTAATTAACAAAATAAAGGAATTCACTCAAGATGGTCCTCCTGGCGTAGGTCAAAGGATTGAACTTGCAGACCTGGCTAAAAAGGTTGGAGTCAAAAGAGTTGAATTGGAAAAGTTAATTGATAAAACCATTGCAGAAAAAGAAAATCTAGGTAATCTTAACGAGACTTCTCAGATAACAGAAGAGCCCGTAGTTCAAGAAAAAGTAACAGACAGTCTATTTGATAGGCCTGCAGAAGAACGTTTCAGAATGGCTGAGTACGAAAGGCCAGACATGGATGCTGCAAGAGTCTCTTTTGAAAAAGAGTTGAATCTTCGTCAACAATTGGAAGAAGAAAAACTGGCTGCGAGCTCTATAGAGTTTGAGAAACCTGACATTGTTTTTCCTGAATTGGACGTTACTTTCGGAAATGAAGAACCAAAAGACGACTCTCCAAAGATGGAGGAAATCGAAGTCCCTGAGATTATTCAAGAAGAGTTAAAATCGGAGTTTGAAATCCCCGAAATTCCGATTAGTCAAGTTGAAATAACCACAGAGAATATACCTCCAATTGCAGAATCAGATAAAGAAATCAATGAATCTAAAATCTCATTTGAGCCACAAACTGAGCAACCTCAAAACACACAAGAAAAGGACGTAGAGTTTAACCTTTCGGAGAACGGCACTGAAATTCCAAGTTTCGAACAAAGTATTAAAGACACCCAGGAGAGGATAGACAAAGAAGATATTCTTCGAAAAATTATCGCAGAAAATAAAGCCGCAAAAGAAAGAGAAGAACAAATCACAAAAGAAAAAAGAAATTCTACTAAAACAAATCTATCTCAAAATCCAAAACAACGTTCTAAAGCAAAATCAAACGGAGATACTGTCACTTTAGAAATGAGTAAATCGAGTAAAATAACTGGGATTGTTGCCATTGTAGCATCTATTTTACCTTTTTATTTTGTAGGAATTCTAGCAGGTCTTTATGGTTACAACGTGGCAAAAAAACACAAAGAATCGATCGAGAGTAATCCTCAAATATATGGTTCAGTCATCACCAACAATGTCAATTTAGGATACTTTCTTTCTATAGCTGGTGCAGTAATCAGTGGAATAAGAATCTTTACTGCTATATTTTAAGCAATGTTACTTTGAAGAAGATTTGTAATACTCAAACTTTCCCAACTTAAACCTAGTAACCTTCTTATTATCAGACTCTTCATTCTGATAAGCAACAGCAATTTTCGTCTTTTCATTTAACCCTTCTGCCAATGAGGCCAATAATTCATTTCCATTGATTGGACCTTCTGAAACTTCATTTTCTTTCAAAACAATTTCCTTGGTCTTAATTTGAAGAAACTCTTTAATTGTCAAAGGATCTGATTTTGGATTAACACTAACAGCCAATTCATTCTCATTATTCAATACATCATCAATATGAGTCGGAATTAAAGTATCCTTTACTATATCTGCAATATTTTGATGCATATCATCAAATTTCTCAGGAACTACATCTAGCATTTCTTTAGCAACGGTATCATTACTCACCTCATCCTGTGGCACACTTGCTTGTGCAAAATTATCATCCTTTGGCAGAATAGGACTTTCTACTTTTATTCCAACTGAATCTGTTGTATTATTTGCTAATTCATCCATCAAAGGAGTTTTAGGTACTTCAAATTTATCAATAGGTGTAATCAATGTACCTGAAGCGTAACTACCATTATCACTTGAGTCAAAATTAAACATAAACATCATTCCAACAAAAACAGCTGCAACTGCAGCACCCAACCAATACATTGGAATAACTCTAGTTCGTTTCAGTTCATTCTTATTAGGGTAAGTAATATTCTCAATAGGCAGAACAGTCGACTTATAGGCATTTTTTAAAGCTTTAACACCAGTAAAACTCTTTTCTAAAGACGCTAATTCAAGTGTTTCTTCATCATTTAATATGTTCTCTGTGTGGCCAATCACTAACTCCTCCATTCTCGGAATACTTTTCAACGCATCCTTTTGATCAAAACTTTCATTAGAAGCATCCAAATAAGGCAAGTCAAATTCTGTCAAATCTACAGTTAGGTCTTTATTCTTCTCCATAAACAACAATAATTCCGCAACTTCTTCTGCAGGCAAAACACCTTCACTATAATCTAGTAAAAATGCTTCGTAATTATGTCTGTTTATTTTATTCATATTAATGCTTCTATTGATCCCAAAATACCCTTAAGCGCTTTTCTTGCTCTAAATATTGTCACCTTCACCTGTGACTCATTCATCCCTAAAATTTTTCCAATCTCATTGTAATTATATCCTTCATAATCTCTTAAAGTAACTGCAGCCCTTTGCTTCTCTGACAATTGGTGTAATGCTTTGTTAATGTGCTCTCCCGCATCGGAATAACTTGAACTATGATTAGGCTCGATGTATGTTGTGACCTCTATCGACAATGGTTTATGTTTTTTAATTCTATCCAGCATGGTTCTATAAGCAGCAGTAAAAAGATAAGATCTAGAAGTCTCATTTTTTATTTCATTCCGCTTCTCCCACATTTTCACAAAAACATCTTGAACAATATCCTTCGCATCATCTTCATTTTGAATATTTTTAAGCACAAATCTATACACGCCATCGGCATGTAAATCCACACAACTATTATATTCTTTATGAGTCATTTTGTTCTGTCTGTTTGTAAGACGATTGAATTAAGATAAAGTTACATCTCCACTCAAAATTCACAAAAAAAGAGCAATTACTACTTTTAATATAGATAAAAAAGGAAAATGTCATTGTGATTAAATTAAAAAACCTATTTTTGCAAGTCCAAAAAAATTGACAATGTCAGAAGAATTAGAAAACAAAATAGAGGAGCAAGTTGATGCACCTTCATCAGAATTAAGTAAAAAAGCAGGTCAACTTTCTTTCCTAGAAAGGGCAGGCGATTTTGTTCAAGGGAATGGTAAGTATATCATTATTGCCGTTGGAAGTGTACTAGTACTTTTCTTAGGCTGGATGGGATACAAAAAATTCGTTGTTGAACCTGAAAACGTTAAAACAGCGGAATCTTTATTTCAAGAAGAATCTCACATTGTAGACACCCAAAATTGGGATGACGCTATTAATGGTGATTCACTACAAATTTCTCAAGGATTAATTGCAAAGGCTAAAAAGTTTGAAGGTTATGCTGGTGGAAACATCGCAACTTACGACTTAGGAATTGCTTATTTAAACAATGGGCAACCTCAAGAAGCACTTGCTACATTACAAAATGTAGAGTTTGAAGATGAAAACTTAGCAACTTTGGCACTCGGTGCTTGTGGAGACGCTTGCATGGACCTGGAAAAAGTAACTGACGCAAAAGATTACTACAAACAAGCCTACGAAAGAAGACCTAAAAATGAAATGACAGCACCTTTATATATGATGAAATTAGCAAATGCTAATGAATTAACACAAAACTATAAGGAAGCTGCAAAACTTTACACTGACCTTATTGAAAACTTCCCTTTTTCCCCATTAAAGTCTGATGCGGAGAAAAATTTAGTATTAGTAAGCGCAGGTACATCTGCATACGATTTAAAGTAAATCTTTTCAATTCTTTTTTTAATGGCAACTGAAGGCAAAAATCTTTCTGCGTATGATAAAGCGTCTATACCTGACGGATCAAACATGACAATTGGTATCGTTGTTTCCGAATGGAATAACAATATCACAAGCGGATTATTAGAAGGCTCTTTATCTGCCTTAAAAGACAATGGTGTTCTTGAAGAAAACATACACGTCAAATGGGTACCAGGCACATTTGAATTACCCTTAGCCGCTCAATACATGTTTGAAAAAATAATGGTTGATGGTATCATTTGTTTAGGAAGTGTTATTCAAGGAGAGACTAAGCACTTTGACTTTGTATGTCACGGTGCTACGCAAGGAATCATGAATGTGGGATTGAAATATAATAAACCAGCCATTTTTGGCGTACTGACTGACAACACAATGCAGCAAGGTATAGACAGGTCTGGCGGTAAACATGGCAACAAGGGTATAGAGTGCGCTATTGCATGTATAAAAATGATAGCTCTTAAAGAATCGCTTTGAGTAATATAAATTCTAAGATAATTATTATAGATTTTGGCAGTTCTAAAGTTTCAGATATTGAGAGATGTCTGGAAGAACTGAATGCAGAATCGATTGTTTACAAATGGGATAAACTCCCAAAAAACGTAAACAACGCGCGTGGCATTATCTTAAGTGGTAACCCCACATTAATAACCGATAATGACCCTCAGCCTTATTTAAACAAATTAGAGTTCTTAAAAACTTTTGAAAACCCAATTTTAGGCATTTGCTTTGGTCATCAAATCATCGGAATGCTTTATGGTGCCGTCTGTACGGTAGGCAAAGAATCAAGAGGGGTAGAAACGCTAGAAATTATTAATTCTTCCATTCTTTTCAATGAATTAAAGGACGAAATTATCATGGGAGAAGATCATTGTGAAGAAATTAGCCTTCCGGAGGACTTTAAATTGTTAGCATCTTCGCCTACATGTGAAGTGGAGGCTATGCAACACAAGTTCAAACCTATCTTCGGAGTACAGTTTCACCCAGAGGTGAGCGGAGTTCAAGGATTAGTATTGTTGAAAAACTTCGTTAAAACTTGTAATTAGTCAAGTTATTCCTCCTTTATTTTAATGCATCTTTGTACTTAGATGGTACTAAATTACATATGGATTGCATTTTTTCTCATTGCCTTTTTGGTGGCATTGATTAGAACCTTGCTTTATTATTTTAGAGACTCTTTGGGTCTTGAAACAATAATGGATGCATCAGACAAAGATGTTTTTGCAACCATTATCAAAAGCACTTTCGACATGGCTGAAACCAGTGTAGATATTTCAATCTATCTTATTGGAATAATGTCTCTTTGGCTAGGTATAATGAAAATAGGAGAATCTGCTGGGGCAATAAATCATGTGTCTCGGATATTTAGTCCATTATTTAAGAAGATTTTTCCTGAATTGCCAGATAACCATCCAGCACATGGAGCAATGGTTATGAATTTTTCTGCTAATATGCTGGGTTTGGATAATGCCGCAACACCGTTAGGTTTGAAAGCAATGGATGAATTACAAAAGGATAACCCTTCTAAAACTGTTGCTTCAAACTCTCAAATAATGTTTCTTGTCCTTAATACATCAGGACTAACATTAATACCAGTTTCTGTGATGGCATTGCGTGCATCAGCACATGCGGTGAATCCTGCAGATATTTTTCTACCTATTTTATTGGCAACCTATTTTTCTACCATGGTTGGTTTAATCACGGTTGCCATTTGGCAAAAAATTAGTCTCTTCAATAAAACTATCTTAACCTATTTAGGGGTTATCACCGCTGTGATTGGATTAATTATATGGAGTTTTATGAATATGACCCCAGATCAAATTTCCAGCTATTCATCTGTATTTGGAAATGGATTACTACTCACTGTTATTGTGCTATTCATTACAATGGGCGTCCGCAAAAAGTTAAATGTTTACGATTCCTTCATAGAAGGGGCTAAAGAAGGATTTCAAACTTCCATTAAGATTATACCATACTTAGTGGCCATGCTAGTGGGAATAGGTGTTTTTAGAGCATCTGGAGCAATGGAGTTCCTAGTGGATGGATTGAAATGGTTCTTCGGTTTATTTTTTGCGCACTTAGAATTCGTAGATACGCTTCAGGTGGCATTCATGAAACCTTTGAGTGGCAGTGGTGCTAGAGGAGCCATGCTAGAGGTTTTTGACCAATTCGGTATTGAGGACATTCGCAGTAAAATGGCGGCAGCGTTGCAAGGGTCAACGGAAACAACCTTTTATGTTTTGGCTGTATATTTCGGTTCAGTAGGAATAAAAGACTCTAGATACGCTGTTACAGCTGGTCTATTGGCAGATCTTGCTGGTATAATTGCAGCAATACTCTTGTCGTATATGTTTTTTGGCTAATAGATTTTAACCCCATACCTTTTCTCAAATCCAGGAATCCCTTGTAGCCCACCAGTATGTGTCAAGACTATCGTTGATTTTTCAGGGAAATAACCTTTTTTTATTTGGTCAAAAATCGCATAAAATTGTTTGCCAGTGTATACTGGGTCTAGTTTAATGTCAGTTTCTTTATAAAACCATCGCATAAAATCCAGCAATTCATCTTGATATTTAGCGTATCCTCCAAAATGATAGTCCGTCCAAACTTCAAATTTTTCTTTATAATCGTGCGAAAACTTCATTACTTCTTCTGATATAAAATCTCTTCCTTTTAAGACTTGAACACCAATGGCTTTTTGATGTGCTTGAAGTGGTCTAACCATTCCTGATAGTGTTGCACCTGTGCCACAATCAACAGTGATGTAATCAAAGTCAAAATTTATTTCAGTGACTATTTCTTCGCATCCTTTTACACCTAAATCATTGGCACCACCTTCAGGTATTATAAAGTAGTCTGGATATTTTTCTTGCCAAGTTTTCAGATATTCTGCTTCGTTTCGCTTTCTGTAATTTTCCCTGGTTTCAAAAATCAGTTTCATTTGATTTGCCTCACAAAACTTTAAAGTCTCACTTCTTGTTACATGTTCATCGCCACGTACAATAGCTACAGTTTCTATGTCATTTTCCTTACCAATAAACGCTGTTGCAGAAAGGTGATTGGAATGCGCACCACCAAAGGTTATAACTCCTTTGTATTGCTGCCGAAGAACATGTTTTACATTAAGATTTAACTTTCTCCATTTATTTCCACTAATATCATTGTGGATTAAATCATCTCTTTTGATGAAAAGTTTAACTTCATTTTCTTCTAAAAATTGAAGTTTGATTTGTGATATGGGAGATGGAAGAATCATAATAAAAAAAGCCCTAACTAATTGATAGTTAGGGCTTCTTAGAGGTCTCTAGCGGATTCGAACCGCTGTAACTGGTTTTGCAGACCAGTGCCTAAGCCACTCGGCCAAGAGACCCTGTTTCTCTGTTGAGAGGTGCGAAATTAAATAAAACTTTTTAATTTTCGCTAATATTTTTAATCAATATTCATCATAACTATCTTCAAACTCTCCAAATGGATCATCATCATCGTAATCATCGTCATCATAATCGCCACCTAAATCATCATCAAAATCATCATGCTTACCCCCAAGGTCAATACCTGCAAGCAAGTCATCTATCTCTTTAGAATTTTCATCTGGAGACTCACCAAACTCTCTAACGATAGCAGGGTAAGTTACTTCAGGATTAAATTCATTAATTTGAACCAACTCTACATAAAAAATCCACATTTTAAGAAAATCATATACATAAAGTATCTTTTGATTCTTCTCAGTAACCTCATCAGTAATCATGGTATTCTTCATGGATGGAAAACTTGTATCTCCATCAAAATGACTTACATCCATCAATCCAATTTCTTTACCTTTCTCCCATTGATCATTACTCATATAAAAGGAAGCCATTTGGTCTCCAGCAAAATCAAAAGCGTGTACTATAGCATCGTGTAAATCTTCAAAATTTTGGTCACCAGCTACTTCAATATCTCTAAAAATATCTTCTTCTGTGTCTACAACTACTCTAAAAACAAATGTTTGCATATCTATTCTATCGATAATAATTTTACAAAGTTAATCACTTTTGTGACTCCTCTTTTACTGTCAAGTTTAATTCCTCCCCCGCTTGCAGCATATACTGAAAAGCTGATTCATACGTATTCTCCACTTTTCCATCCAAAATAGCTTCTCTAATCATTTTCTTTACATCACCGATCGCTCTACAGGGAGTTAAGCCAAAAGTTTCCATGATTACTTCTCCTGTAATTGGAGGTTGCCAATTTCTTAATTCATCTCGCTCCTCAACATCCTTCAACTTCTGCTCAACCTCATCAAACCTTTTTAGATACTTTTTAACTTTTTCAGGGTTCTTAGAAGTAATATCTGCTCTACAAAGTGTTAAAAGATCTTCAATATCATCTCCAGCATCTACTATTAACCTTCTCAAAGCAGCATCAGTAATTGTCTCTTTTGTAAGCGCTATTGGTCTTAAATGAAGCATTACTAATTTTTGTACATACTTCATTTTAGCATCCAAAGGCAATTTTAATCGCTTAAAAATCCCTGGCACCATTCTAGCACCTCTATCTTCATGACCATGAAAAGTCCAACCTATTTTTGGATGAAATCTTTTGGTTGGTGGTTTGGCGATATCATGCATAATGGCTGCCCATCTCAACCATAAATCATTTGTATTTTCACTAATATTATCTAACACCTCCAACGTATGGTAAAAATTATCCTTGTGCCCCATTCCATTAATGACATCTATCCCTTGCAATTTTACCATTTCTGGAAAAAATTTCTCCAACAACCCAGTATTAAACATTAATTTAAATCCTAGTGATGGATTTGGAGATAAAATCATTTTATTTACCTCATCTATAATTCTTTCTTGAGAAATAATCTCCACTCTATGTGCGTTTCTAGCTATAGCATCCAATGATTCTTGCTCAATCTTGAACCCCAATTGACAAGCAAACCTAATGGCTCTCAACATCCTCAATGGATCATCTGAATAAGTGATATCTGGATCTAGTGGCGTTCTGATAATCTTATCTTCAATATCCTGTAAACCATTAAAAGGATCTACGATGTTTCCAAAATTTTCTTCAGACAAATCTATCGCTAAAGCATTGATTGTAAAATCTCTTCTTTTCTGATCATCCTCCAAAGTTCCGTCCTCTACAATTGGTTTTCGAGAACCTCTATCATAACTTTCTTTTCTAGCACCTACAAATTCCAATTCATAATCCTGATGATTAATCATGGCTGTTCCGAAATTCTTAAAAACACTAATTTGTTTTGTCTTCAATAATGTTGCAACAGACTCTGCAAGTTTAATTCCACTTCCGGCCGTTACAAAGTCCAAATCTTTACATGGTCTATTCAAAATCAAATCACGCACAAAACCTCCAATCACAAAAACTGGCTGTCCAATGCTTTTACTGCATTTCGCCACATTTTCAAAAATAGACTTAATAGGTTCTTGAATCTGTAATTTGTTATTTTCTAATGATTTTGAATTCACCGTTGACCTCCAATTTTATTATAGCTGATGCCTTTTTCCCTGTTTCGGACGGCAAATTTACTACAAAATCTACTTTATCTACTAAAGACTCCGGTATTTCTTCCATCGTTTTTGGGCTTGGCTCATTAGAATAATTTGCAGAAGTAGAAACCAACGGCCTTCCCAATTTGTGAATTAACTTATTTAAGTAACCTGATTTTACTATTCTTATTCCGATTGAACCATCTTCTGCTAAACAAATCTCAGGCAAATTCTTCCCTTTAGGATAGATGATTGTTGTAGGCTTATCGGCATAATCCAAAATATCCCAAGCTACTTCAGGAACTTCTGCCACATACCTTTGTAACATGGCATCAGAAGAGACCAAAAGAATCAAACTTTTATTCTCTGGTCTATTTTTTATATCAAAAACTTTTGAAACCGCCTTCTCATTTGTTGCATCACAACCTATTCCTGGTATTGTGTCGCTCGGATATAAAATCACGCCACCTTGCTTAAGCACGGCTAATGCATCGTTAATAATGGTATCCATAAAAATTATAATTTCTGATAAACCTCTATCAATTGTTGCGTTAACAATTCAGGTTCAAAACGTTTGACATATTCTTTACCATCAACACGCATTTGATTTGCCAAACTTTCATCTTCTAGGACTTTATCAATGGCCTCTCCAATTTCTATAGGGTTGCTTGAATCAATATAAATAGAACTAGGACCAGCAGCTTCATTAAAACAATACCCTTTTGTTGTTATTGTAGGTACATTACAATGCAGCGCTTCAATCAATGGGATCCCGAAACCTTCAAAAAAAGAAGGATACACAAATACACTCGCCATTTGATAAATAGCTGGTAACTCTTCTATTGATACATTTTTTAGGAATATAACCCTATTTGGATCTATTTTAAGTTTTTGCATTTGAACCTTCAAGAAGTTGTAGTATTTGGTTTTTCTTCCAACCACTACAATAGGCAAATCATTTTTCATCGTTAATGTTGCCTGTAGAATTCCAAAAAGATTTTTTCTAGTTTCTATTGTCCCAACATTTAGAATGTACTTTTCAGGAAGTTCAAACCTACTTCTTATGTGATTTTTAATTTCATCTGAATACACCTTTTTAAAATTTTGATGACAAGTTTGATAAACCACATCTATTTTTTCCGGTGCTATTTCATAAAATGAAACAATATCTTTTTTAGTTTGCTCGCTTATAGCAATAATTCTATCCGCATTTTTACAAGCGTATTTAAATTTTGTATTGTAAATTCTTCTATCTATTGCCTTATAATTTCTTGGGAATCTTTTAAAAATCAAATCATGAATAGTAACCACATATTTGATTTTATTGTCATTGCTTCTTCTTGGAATTTCATTGCTCAATCCGTGAAAAATATCCACATCATCTTTCACCAATGTTTTTTCCAAGTTTACAGATCTCCACAAGCCTTTGAAGGTTTTGTCCAACTGCGTTTGCGGAGTAATCAGTTCAACATTGTCATAATTTTGTAGAAACTTCAAGGATGGGTTTTGTGTAATCCTCGGTGTGTAAAGTAAGTATTCATAGTTAGGATTCATCTCCAAAAGATTCTTCAAAAGATCACGTGAATAGTTTCCTAATCCAGTATAATTTTGATAAGCACGTTTGGCATCAAATCCAATTTTCATAATGATTTCTACAATTGTTATTGAATCAAAATTAGAAAGTTTTTTGTGATTTTTCCTATTTATACTTTTTATTGATGCAACTTTTTATCAATTTTGGTGTTCATTACTAAAGAATCAAGTTAATTTTAAGCCACACAAAACCTCTAATGTTCTTAAAAACAAATTTACTCATACTAATTTTAACACTCAGCCATTTTGCTATTAGCCAGAAAGTTGGATTAGTTTTAAGTGGTGGTGGCGCCTTAGGGTATGCTCACATTGGTGTTTTAAAAGCTTTAGAAGAAAACGACATCCCTATTCATTATATTACCGGCACAAGTGCTGGAGCAATGATTGGTAGTATGTATGCAGCCGGATGGTCTCCAGAATTAATGGACTCGCTGGTCATGTCTGAAAAATTTCAATTGATGTCATCTGGTGGAATTGAGCCTAAATTTGCACATTTTTTCAGAAAGCCAGAAGACGATCCTTCATGGATTAATATTAAAATGACCAAAGACTTTTCTTTGACCAAAATCATTCCTACCAACTTTACAAACCCCATACTACTTGACTTTGAAAGCATGAGTAGCTATTCTCCCATTAGCGCCATGACCAATTATAATTTTGACAGTTTATTTGTGCCATTTAGATGTGTTGCTGCAGATGTTGCGAGTAAATCTGCTGTAGTTTTTGATTCAGGCCATTTAAATCAAGCAGTGAGAGCTTCAATGACTTATCCTGGTTATTTAAAGCCTATAAAAGTAAACGGACGATTAATGTTTGATGGAGGCTTGTACAATAACTTCCCAACAGACGTAATGTACAATCAATTTTTTCCGGACATCATCATAGGAGTAAATTTCACAGATACAACTACACCACCAGACGAAGACGACCTGTTCTCTCAAATCAAAACCATGATTATAGATCGAAACCCTTCGTCTATCGTTTGTGATAACGGAATATTAATCGAACCTGACGAACCCATCAGCATATTCGGTTTTGCTGAAGGTGACAAAGCCATTAAAGCAGGTTACGATGCCACTATGAAATCTATGGATGCAATAAAAGCATTAATAACAGAAAGGATAACCAAAGAAGAAATTGAACAAAAAAGAAAAGAATTTTATGCAAAATATCGTCCTATTAAATTTGATGAGATAATTGTTTCTGGGGTAAATGACAATATAGGGAAGCATATAAAAAAATCATTAATTCAAAAAAATGAGACAGTAGATCTGCTAACATTAAAAAAAAGATACTTTAGGCTTGTTGCGGATGAAAAAATAAAGTTCTTATATCCACTTGCAAAAATTGATTCATCCACCGGAAATTACACGCTACATTTAGATGTTTATCCTGAAAAACCATTTTCATTGCGTTTTGGAGGCGTCTTTAGTTCTAAACCTATTAACACTGGTTACATAGCATTGAAGTACTCAAGATTAGGTAGAATAGGATTTACAACAATTGGAGAGTCTTATTTTGGAAAATATTATGGCTCCGCAAAACTGGCTTCTAAACTAGATTTCAACTTCAAAACACCCTTCTCCATTGAAGGATATTTTACACTGAACAGATTTGATTACTTCAAGAGTTTTTCTACATTTTTTGAAGAATCAAAACCTTCTTTTATAATTGAAAACGAAAGATATGGAGGATTAAATGCCATCCTTCCTGTAAGTTACTTTGGGAAAATAACAGCAGGGTATGCATTTGGGAGTATAAACAACAGTTATTACCAAACCAACGAATTTTCTCCAAGTGACACCGCAGACATAACAAATCTAGCAGGACATACAGTTAATTTGGAATATTTTCAATCTGACTTAAATAGAAAACAATTTGCCTCAGAAGGGAGCATGGTAAAACTAAATATGCTATATTTTAATGGACTTGAAAACACATCTCCTGGCAGCACATCTAAACTACTTTTCCCCGCTACAGACAAACCTCAGGAGTTTTTTAATGTCAATTTCAAAGGCCAAAAATACTTTACATTTAATCAGTTTCTACACTTAGGAATCAGTGTGGAAGGTAACGCTATGTATACAGAACAATTTTTGGACAATTATACTGCTACAATAATTGCGTCTCCCAGTTTTCAACCAACTGCAGAAAGTCGTTCTATGTTTATTTCGGATTATGCTACGCATTTTTATGTTGCACCAGGAATGCAAACAGTTTTTTCCATCACCAACAACATTGATATTAGAGCAGAAGGGTACCTTTTCCAATCTTTTTACCCAATAGATAAAAATAAGTATAATCAACCATTTTATAAAAGACTTGAAGTTGGAAACCCTCTTCGATCCGCTTCCTTTATCGGATCTGCAAGCACCATTTACCATTCCCCTATAGGACCACTGAGCGTCAGCTTGAATTACTATGAGGCTAAAGAAAAACCTCTAAGTTTTTTAGTAAGTTTTGGATACATCATTCACAATAGGAGATTCTTAAAATAGACCTATCAAGTACTTTGTGGTGCGTTTATTTTATTAAATTTGTGGAAACAATTGCCAATGAACATCATTTTAATTATTGCAGCTATTATCGCTGGAATTTCCTTAATTGTTGCAGTTTATGGATTCACCAGACCTCAACATTCATATATGAAAAGAGAAATTGAGATTAGCGCACCAGTTGAAATCATTTTTGACTACTCAAATAATCTTCAAAAATTTGTAGAAAATTGGTCTCCTTGGACAGATAAAGATCCTCAAATGACAACTCAGTACAATGACATATCCAGTGGAGTTGGAGCGAAATATGAATGGAAAGGCCATCCCAAAAAAGTTGGATATGGTCTCATGGAAATAATTGAAAGTGAGCCAAATAAAAAAGTTAAATCCTTATTAAAATTTGGAGGAAAAGGTGACGCATTTGTTACTCTTGAAATCCATAATATTAATGATAAAACAGCAACAGTTACGTGGGACTTCACTTCTGATGCAGGTAACAATCCGGTAGGAAGAATTTTTGGTTCTATGATGGATAAATTTCTAGGTCCTGATTTTGAATTAGGATTGAAAAAACTTAAAGAAACGTGTGAAAAATAAAAATAATAAAATATGAAAGCAGCATACATTATAGACGCAATACGCACCCCAGTAGGAAGTTTCGGAGGAAGTTTATCTCCAGTGAGAACTGATGATTTAGGGGCAATTGTAATGAAAGAATTAATCAACAGAAACCCTTCACTTAATACTAGTGAAATTGAAGACGTTCTATTTGGATGTGCTAATCAAGCTGGTGAGGACAATAGAAATGTAGCAAGAATGTCATTATTACTTGCGGGACTACCAGTTACAATTGGAGGTGAGACAGTAAATAGATTATGTTCCTCAGGAATGGCATCCACCATAAATGCTGCAAGAGCTATTGCTGTTGGTGATGGAGACATTTATATCTCAGGAGGTGTTGAAAATATGACCAGAGGGCCGTTGGTTATTTCCAAAGCCTCAAAACCATTCGGTAGAGATTCTCAAATGTTTGATTCTAGTTTTGGATGGAGATTTATCAATCCTAAAATGAAAGAAGTTTATGGCGTAGATGGAATGGGGCAAACTGCCGAAAATTTAGTTGACTTATATAAAATTAGCAGAGAAGATCAAGACCAGTTTTCATATTGGTCACAAATGAAAGCTGCTAAAGCACAAGCATCTGGTAGACTAGCAGAAGAAATTATAGCAGTTAGTATCCCTCAAAGAAAAAAAGATCCAATAATTTTTGATCAAGATGAATTCATAAAAGCCAATACAACGTTAGAAGTTTTGGCTGGATTACGTCCGGCATTTAGAAAAGAAGGTGGTACCGTAACTGCAGGAAATGCATCAGGTCTTAATGATGGCGCAGGAGCAATTCTGTTAGCCTCTGAAGACGCAGCCAAAAGAAATAATCTTACACCTAAAGCAAGAATTGTAAGTAGCGCAGTAGCAGGTGTAGAACCAAGAATTATGGGAATTGGGCCTGTAGAAGCTAGTAGAAAAGCATTGAAAAGAGCAGGCTTAACCATGGATGACATGGATATCATCGAAATCAACGAAGCATTTGCTGCACAAAGTTTAGCCTGCACCAGAGCGCTTGGACTTGAAGACAATGATGCTAGAATCAACCCTAATGGAGGAGCTATAGCCATTGGTCATCCACTAGGTATGACCGGAGCTAGAATTTTGCAAACAGCAATGATTGAATTGCACAAACAAAATAAAAAATATGCCTTGGTTACATTGTGTATCGGAGTAGGTCAAGGATACGCTACAATAATTGAAAAGGTGTAGATAGAACTTTATCTAACCGTTGAAGTTACCTTCAACATACAAAATATACCAAAACAGTTTATTGATTTTATTCAAAATTGATGAACTGTTTTGGGTTTTGAGCAACACCATTGTACCACAATTCAAAGTGAAGGTGTGTACCCATGCTCAAGGATCCAGAATTTCCAATGATAGCAATTGGCTCTCCAGTTTTAACTAAATCACCTTGTTCTTTTAGTAAATAAGAACAATGCTTATAGACAGACACCAAGTTATGTGTGTGTTGAACATGAATTACATGCCCATTCTCAGAACTCCAATCCGTATAAATGACAGTACCGGCTAATGTTGACTTTACAGCCTCATCTTCAGGAGCTTTAATATCAATACCATAATGCCCAACCTTAGTATCTACTTCACCACTCACTTCACCTTTAAGAGGGGTAAAGAAAAATACGCCAGCAATATTATCTGAAGCATTTCCAGAAACAGCCTTATTAGCATTAAACCCATATTTTTCTTTTTCAGCCACGACACTTCTCAAGATAGAATCTTTATCACTGGTTTCAAAAGATATGTTGTTCAGCATAGCTGTATCAATTGGTATTATTGAATCTTCCAACATTGATAAGTCCGTAGGTTCTTGTTCTGAAAGAATTTCTAGCAGTGATTTGTTATACTGATTTGTTACTCTTTCTTTTTCTGAAAGTTCTTCAATGAGTTTCAAATTTTCTAATTCTTGACGTTTCAGTTTTTCGGTTTCAGAAATTTTAGGATACCCTGGTATAGATTGTCTTAAAGGCGTATATGCAATAACAAACCAAGTTCCAGAAATAACAATTATCAAAACAAATAAACTTCCAACGATTATATTCCAATTAGAAAGCAGGAAAAATCTTTTCTGTTCAAAAGAATCAACGTCATAAATGGCTATCCTAGACTTCTTCCTAAGTCTATCAAACCAACTTAAACTTTCACTATTTTCTTTTCTCTTTTCCTTCTTAGCCACATGCAAATATGGTAAATAATATCTTTAAAACAGATTTGTCTAACAATTTTTAACTTTAACTATCTTTGTCCGAATGTTGCTTAATTATTTATTTATCTGCAAAAAATAAAATATTTTTGGTGCTTTTAAGTTATAAGGCTACATTTTTAATATTGTATACAAAGATTGAAGGGGACTCTATATATCATAACGCTATTAGCATTTGCACTTTTTGTAAAGTGTAGTACAGATAAGGATGCTTGGTTAAACAAAACTTATCACAATACTACTGCTCATTATAATGGGTATTGGAATGCCAATGAACTAATCAAAGAAACAATGTCCGGCTTTAAAAGTGGGTATGTTGAAAATTATGACGAAATCATTCCCGTTTACCTTTACCCAAACGAGGCCGAATCAAAAGGATTTAAAGCCCCAATGGATACTGCTATCAAGAAATGTGAGATGGTTATTTTTAAGCACCAAATGCCTAACAAAAAAGTTGGACAATTTAAAAGAGTAGAATGGTGTGAGTGGATTGACGACAACTGGTTTGTGATTGCGCAGTCAGAATTTTACAAACGTGAATTTTCTAAATCTCTCAAGAAGTTTAAATTTATTGAAAAACAATACCCTACCGAGTCTATTACCTATGACGCAAGACTTTGGCAAGCAAAAATTTATATGGAAATGGACAATTTGCCTGCTGCAAAATCCATTCTAGATGAATTAAAAGATGACATAGAAGAGCAAGAAGAAGCCAAACAAAACAAAGAAAAAAAGAAAAAACCATCTAAGAAAAAGTCGTCTGCACCTAAAAGAAAAGGGCCCAAAAGAAAACCGACTAAGAAAAAAGAAGAGCCAACGGGACCTCCAGAAATTGAAAAAGACTTCTTAAAAGATTATTATCCTACACTTGCTGATTATTATTTGCGAAAGAAAGAGAATGGAGAAGCAATTATCGCTTTGGAAAAAGCTATTGAAGTAGTAAAAGATAGGCAATTTAAAACTAGATTAATTTTTATTCTTGCTCAATTAAATCATAAGCAGAACAATGCAAACGCAAGTGATTTGTATGCTGAAGTGGTAAAAAGAAATCCCAAGTACGACATGGCTTTCATTGCCAAAATCAATAAAGCGCTAGCATTTAGTGGTGGAGATAAAAAAGGAATCAAAGCTGAATTGAGAAAAATGCTCAAGGACGACAAAAATGTGGATTATCTAGATCAAATATATTACGCTTTAGGAGATATTGAACTTTCTGAAAACAACACACAAGAAGGAATTGCATACTTAGAGAGTTCTGTAAGAGCCAGCACATCTAATTCTGATCAAAAAAGTAAATCATTCTTACGTTTAGGAAAGTTATATTATGCTGAGAAATCATACATCAAAGCACAGAAATACTACGACAGTACCTTATCCAATCTACCAAAAGAACATCCTGAGTATGCTACTATAGAGTTTCAAAATATTAGTTTAACAGAATTAGTAGAAAACCTAAACCTTGCTGACAATCAAGATAGTTTAATGAATCTTTGTCAACTTTCTCAAAATGAACTAGACAAGAAAATTTACGCTATTATCGATGAAGAAATAGCTCGTAAAAAAGCAATAGAAGACGCACAAGCCGCAGCTGCTCTAACACCCGCCAGTGGAGTAGACCTCGCAACTAAAGGAGATTTTTGGGCATTTAATGAGAAACTAAGAAACAGTGGCTTTCAAAAGTTTAAAGAAGTTTGGAGCACTAGGCTCAATGAAGACAATTGGCGAAGAGAAGATAAATCGGCCTCCATTTTTGCTGAGACAGAAAGCAGCACAAAACCTGAAGAAAAACAAGACCCTAAATTAACATTGGATTATTACACAAAAAATTTACCGTGTGGCAAACCTGATTTGGAAGCTAAGGCAGAAACAGACATTATAAACGGGTATTACAATGCTGCCAATATTTACAAGCAAAAATTAAATGATCTTGATGCTTCATTTAGAACTTTTCAAAAACTAGAAAAGTATCTTCCTAATACCAAATCGATAGAATCATTGTACCAATCATACTTGATTAATAAGTCTAAGGGAAATACAACAGAAACAAATAAATACAAAAACTGGATTACCAAAGATTATCCCAATTCTGAATATGCTAAAATAATTCAAGACCCTAAATATTTAGAAAACATTAGCAAAGCATCACAGAAAGAAGAATCAATATACGTAGGTATCTACAAAAAGTTTATGGCAAAGGATTATGAGGGTACAATTAATGATATTGATAGTCGCCTAAAAATAAAGGATAATCCATATTCCTGTAAGTACTATTACATGAAAGCCCTTGCTACAGGATACAAAAACCCGAACCCAAATGATTTAACAGAAGTAGAAAAAGCATTGCAAGCTGTAGTAGACAACTGTGATGATGAAATTATAATCAATCAAACTAAAGCCACCCTAGACAAACTTAGAAATACGCAATCAATCATCGATGCAAAATCTGGCGCTAGTTCATATATCTACGCTTCAGACAGCAAACATTTCTTTGTTTTGGTATTTCCAAATGACGCTGGTAGTGTAAACCAAGCCAAATCAAAAATATCTGACCTTAACCTAGCCTCATTCAGTACAAAGGCATTGGAAACTAAAAGCAGTTTTATTGATGAAAACAATCAAATTATTACTGTACGATCTTTTATCAACAAGGAAGACGCTATGGATTACTACCTAACTTTTAAACTGAATGACAATCAAGTTAAAAAATTAAAGGAATTTGATTATTTCGTCATAACAGACAAGAACTTCTCCTCATTATTCTTAGAAAAAGACATTCCTACGTATTTAGAGTTTTTTGAAAAAAACTATTTAAAAGACTAAAGCTCTATGAGATTAATTTGGACCATTGGTCTTGTGCTACTTGCAATGGGAGTCATTAAAGGAAACACACACCCTACATTCACTAACCCTATTCCAGAATTAAACACTATAAAAACTGGTTTATTGATTGGTGTTCAAAAAGGTAAATTTTTCGGTGTAGAAATTGGAATGGAAAGACAATGGAAGGAAATCAAATTAAAAAAACCATTTACTTGGGCCATTGCCGCTACAGGAGAGTATCAATTTGAAGCAAATGCCGCAGGTTTTAAAGCAGGCCCATGGGTTAAGTTTGGAAGATTAGACTTCACTTATGGTTTAAATCTAACAGTTCTTTCAGACTTTGAGTATAGTAAATTTGGCATCTCTCCAACAATTGGCTTCAAATTAATAGGCTTTCATGTCTTAGCAAGTTACAACATCACTACCTCTAATGGACCTTTTGTAAATTATAACAAACTACACCTTTCCTTAAGATATTACATCTCAAAAAACAGGGAATTTAAATGGAAAAAATCAGATAAAAAGAAGAAAAATTGATCCGAAACCATACTTGCCGCCTACCCTATCCACTTGGTAACATATTCAATAGGTTTTCTTTGGTTTTTAGGCCAAGACACATCTGCTTTAGGGTAACCCAAATAAAATATTCCCAAGCATTTATCTTTTTCCTCTAATTCAAAAAATTCATTCACCATATCTGTATAGATAAATTGAGGGCTAGACCAAAAAGCACCAATACCATATGCAGTAGCCGTAAGGTGCATGTTCTGAATAGCGCAAGCCACCGCTTCAATCTCCTCCACTTCAGGAATTTTCTCACGACTATCTCTACTCATAGAAACAACTATTACAGTTGAGGATAAAAGTGGTCTACTTGTAATTTTATCAAACTTTCCTTGATCAAACTTATCTCCAACAAAGGATGTATAACAATTACCCAAAAATTCACTCAACTTTCCAAGACCATCTTCTGTATAAACCCGAAATCTCCAAGGCTGCGTGCTGCCATGTGTTGGTGCCCAAATAGCGTTATTCAAGAGTTTTTCAATAATTTCCTTATGAATTTTTCTTTCAGAATATTGTTCTGGATAAATAGTTCTTCTATCTTGTATAATGTCGGTAATTTCGCTAATACTATATTTCATATGCTTGATTTTGATTAACAAAAATATCTAATTAATAAGTATTGGAGACTGATTTTTTAATTCTTTTACTTAGTTAAATACTGTTAATCCGCTTTTAACTCTCAATTTATAAATTACCTTTGAAATTAGCATAAAAACACTGCTTGCGTTTGTTTAAAAAAAATTACATAGTTGTTATCACAATAATATGCGGGATTGCCTTATTAGGCTTAGTATTTATTCAATTCTATTGGATTAATGCAGCAATTGAACAAGGTAAAAGTGAATTGAAAGGCAAAATAAACAACACGCTATTTGATATTGTAGAAGAGGTTGGGAAATATGAGGCTAGAATGAATGTGAAAAGTAAAGATCCTCAAAAAATTCTAAACAAACTTAATCAAGGAATGAACACCTCTATCACCTATGATTCTTTAACCGGAACGTTTTATTATTCTTCTCAAAGCAATAGTTTTAATCATCCGGATAAAATCATGCAGGAATTGATGCAAGAAATGCTTTCCAACGGTAAACCTATAAACCTTGAGGAAAGAATGCCACAAGTAACCTTAGACTCTATTATTGATAAAGTACTAATAAACAACGGAATAAATTCTAAGTTTAAATTTGGTGTTTTTACCGAGCATGCAGATATGATTTACGGCAATACAGACAATGCAGAAATGCTACTCAACAGTACATACCAAATCGACCTTTTTCCCACCGATTTTTTTAGTTCACGGTTTATATTAATCTTAGAAATTCCAGATGAAAGAACAATTGTTATTAAATCTATGTGGATGATGCTAGGAGTTTCCGCATTCTTTGTCTTGATTATCATTTTTGCATTTTACTACACCATTGCTACTATTGTGAAACAAAAGAAGCTTTCTATTATAAAGAATGATTTCATTAACAATATGACTCATGAACTAAAAACGCCAATCTCAACTATATCTCTTGCATGTGAAGCATTATCTGATAAAGACATTGGAAATTCTGACGCAACAAGAATAAGGTTTGTTAGTATGATCTCCGATGAAAACAAAAGACTTGGTTCATTGGTAGAAAATGTATTGCAAAGTGCCGTGATTGAAAGAGGTGATTTAAAATTGAAAAAAGAAAACCTAGACATCCATGAAATTATAACTCATGCTGTTCAAAATATAAACATCCAAGTTCAAAAAAGAAATGGAATAATCCATCAAGATACAAAAGCCAAAAACACTAAAATATTTGGTGATAAAGTGCACATTACAAATGTTATTTACAACCTACTAGACAATGCCAATAAATATACATCTGGCACTCCCATCATTCAAATTACAACTACTGACCTGGTTGGAGGTGTAATGATAAAAATCAAAGACAATGGCATTGGCATAGCCAAAGATCACCAAGATAAAGTTTTTGAAAAATTATTCAGAGTTCCTACAGGAGACAGACATGATGTAAAGGGATTTGGTCTCGGACTAAGTTATGTCAAGTCTATCATAGAATCTCACGATGGAGAAATATCCTTAAATAGCGCATTAGGAAAAGGAAGTTCTTTTAACATATATTTACCAACCATAAAAATTGACGAAGATGAGTAAATCCATAAAAATACTACTGGTAGAAGATGATCCAAATTTAGGCACACTGCTAAAGGAATATTTAATTGCCAAAGGTCATGACTGCACGCTTGCTACAGACGGGCAAAAAGGTTATGATGCTTTTGTAAAAGGTGATTTTGAATTTCTTATTCTTGATGTAATGATGCCTGTAAAAGATGGATTTACACTTGCCGAGGAGATAAGAGGAATTGATAAAAATGTGCCAATTCTATTTTTAACAGCAAAATCACTTAAGGAAGATACCTTAAAAGGGTTTTATGTAGGCGCAGATGATTACATGACTAAACCTTTTAGTATGGAGGAGTTACTAGTTAGAATCAACGCAATCCAAAAAAGAGTTAGCACTTCCGAGGATGATAATATTGGCGAATTTCAAATTGGAAAATACTATTTCATAGTAAATGAACAATTATTAAAACTTGGCTCCGAGCAACAAAAATTGACCACCAAAGAATCTGATTTACTTAAACTATTGTGCAAAAATGTAAATGGTGTTTTGGAAAGGAATCATGCTCTTAAGGCTGTTTGGGGAGATGACAACTACTTCAATGGTAGGAGTATGGATGTTTATATCGCAAAACTTAGAAAATACCTCAAAGAAGATGAGAATGTAGAGATTGTCAATGTCCATGGAAAAGGGTTTAAATTGTTTGTGAAGTAACTTTTATCACTCTCTGTGAACTAAGCGCAAAAACGCTAACTTTGCCAACCTATTTATTATATATAATGGCAGACTCATTCATCATAGACAAAACCCAACCCAAATCAGCACAATATGCAGAAGCATTAACGCAACTTACTTTTCTTACGGAAGATGAGCAAGATTGGGTAGCCAATGTAAGTAACGTCATGGCTTGTCTTAAGTTTGGTTTTGGTTTCTTTTGGGTAGGAGTATATATTGTCAAAGAAGATGAGTTAGTTTTAGGACCATTCCAGGGTCCGGTAGCATGCACAAGAATTAAGAAAGGTAGAGGAGTTTGCGGTTCTTCTTGGGAAAAAAACAAAACCTTTTTAGTTCCAGATGTAGATACTTTTCCTGGACATATTGCTTGTAGTTCCGATTCTAAATCGGAGGTTGTTGTACCACTCACCAATGAAAACAATGAAGTAATAGGTGTTTTTGATATTGACAGTGAAAAACTGAATGACTTTGACACAGATGACCAAGAAGGCTTGGAAAAAATAGGTAAATTACTAAGTAAAATCATTACTCGTTGACTAGAATATTTATCATATCATTCTTCGCATTTTTGATGATGCAGTGTGCACAACAAACTCCTATCACAGGAGGAGAAAAAGACACTCAAGCCCCCATAATCGACAGTGTAAAATTGACATCTCCAGCTAATGGCAGTATAAATTTCACCACCCAGAGCATCACTATCAATTTCAACGAATTGGTAATCCTTAAAAATGCTGATAAACAAATTATCATCACACCATTCCTAGAATCAAAACCAGACATTTATACAAAAGGGAAAAAGGTTATCGTAGACTTCAAAGAACCTTTGACTCCCAACACAACTTATATTATAAATTTTGGAGATGCCATCGTGGACATCACAGAAGGTAATATTTTCAGAAATTATAAGTATGTTTTTTCTACTGGATCTTATATCGACTCTTTGGAATATGAAGCATTTGTCTATGAAGCAGCTAGCAAAAAAGCACAAAAAGATGTATTAGTAATGTTATATCGAGATTATGAAGATTCTGTAGTCAATAAAAATAAACCATCTTACTTTGCCAAAACAAACGCAGCAGGTAAATGTAAGATTCAAAACATTGCTGCCGGAGAATATAAAGTAGTCGCACTAAAGGATGAAAATGGAAACTATAAATTTGATCCAAAAGAAGAATTAATAGGATACTTAGACCAAAAATTCGTTGCAAGCACAGACACTATTGCAGATACAATTGGTGTCTTTCTCAACCAACCTAAACAATTAGAAATTACTGCCTCATCAATAAATCCTAATGGTAAAGGCACCATCATACTCAATACCAACCTGCACAAAGATTCTATTGTTTTTACAGATTCTGTAAAGGCACTTTTCATTGACAATAATTTTTACATTGCCAAAACTAGAGACACCATTAATTATTGGATTAAGCCCACGGTTGCAGAACAAAATAAGTATCCTATGATTGTGGGAAATAGTAAAAAATTCAACACTTTTCTCAAACAACCTACAGATTCTATTTTGAAATTTAAATCAAATGCTGGAACTAATCTAAAACCACAACAAGACTTATACTTCGAGTTTTTACAACCTATTGAAAAGGTCAACGAAAATCAAATCACTTTACTTCAAGATAGTACCCCTATTGAATTTGAAGTTATTCAAACAAACTTAACTAAGTTAGTCATTGCAGCAGATTTTAAACCCGATTTTCAATACGCCATTACATTATTGCCCAATGCCGTAACTAGTTACTACAACATAAGTAACGACACTATAAGCGCCACCTTTGAGAAAAATGAGGCCAATAAATACGGAAATATATTGCTCTCAATTTCAACGTCAGAACCTTCGAATTATATCTTAATCCTCATGAAAGGAGAGAACTCAGTTAAAACACTACAACTAACTCCTAATCAATTGGGTAAAATTGAGTTTCAAAACTTGGAAAATGGACAATACGCATTTAAACTTATTTACGACAGTAATAACAATGGAATTTGGGACACAGGAGACTATTACCAGCATATCCAACCCGAACGAGTAGAATATTACAATGAAGAGATAGATCTAAAAAAAGGGTGGGACATGGACATCAAATGGATTATCAAATGATTTTTACGTTCCTACATTCTCAACAATAAACAACTGCTAGTAAGGCAAAATCCAATATCTTTGTTAAGATGGAATCGGAAGACTTCACATACTATCCCCCCAAACCGGAGATAAACGACAAGAATACCGCAAGTATTATCAAGACTGTATTAAGCCTTGTAGCATTTATTGGTTTGTTCTTATTTCTTCCAGTGTCTGTTAATTTTATATTCCTTGTAGTATTGGTTTTATTTCTTCATGAAATGGGACATCTTATTGCTATGAAAAGTTATGGATATGAAGATGTAGGTATGTTTTTTATTCCATTTCTTGGTGCGGTAGTGACAGGGCGTAAAGAAGAAATGAGTCAATTTCAACGAATCATTATCATTCTCGCAGGACCATTACCCGGAATCTTTATTGGTGTTGGTTTAATACTAGGCGTTCAATACCTTGGTTTAAACCCTTACTTTTTGGTATATGGTACTATGTTTATTGCTTTAAATGTTTTTAACCTTGTACCTGTAGATCCTTTGGATGGAGGTAAACTCTTTGAATTACTCTTCTTTTCTTTTAATGATACTGCAAAAATGGTCTTTCATATATTATCTTCTTCATTATTGATTGGTGTAGGGTTTTATTTTGATTCTATTCCGGTAATAGTTTTTGGTGGATTCTTGCTCACTAGAATTTCCAATAGCATGAAATTAATAAAAATTAGAAAAAGAATTTCCCTTCTTGATATTCCTTTGAACACAACCTATGCCAACCTTTCAGACAAAGAATACTGGCAAATAAGAAGAGAGTATATCCACATTGCTAAACTGGACAACATTATGGAAGCAGAAAGCAAAGAATATGATGAAAAAGAGGATGTACTCGCACCAGCTATTAGAAACCTTCTAAAAAGTCCTGTGGCCAATGATGTAAATCTTGGTGGGAAACTTGCTTTCTTCCTTGTTTGGCTAGGCTCAATCACTATTAGTATTTATACTGTTTTACCTATTCTGAACCAATTGAAAGAATTCTTCGTAGAATAAGTAAATGCAATTTTTTAACCTCATAGAAAAATTTAAATTCAGCATAATTGGTGTGTTAATCCTCTATGTGTCCATTTTTGTGTGGAGTAATTGGTTTATTGTGAAAACTAATGTTCCTCAAGAAATAAAAGATGAAACCATTGCTGTATTAGATTTTTCTAAAGACCCTGTTTTAGAAGATGAAAACACAGATAAAACTCAAGAACTTCAAAACAGTAATAATGCTAATTTAGAAAACATAAGCGCTAATGTAGAAAAAGAAAAAACCACATATACCAATTCATTTAGCAAATCACAAGCAGAAAAAGAAGTTTGGGATGAACTCAAAGCCATGGAAGCTGCAGAATTTAATTCATTGAAAGGAGATAATCCTGAACTTATAGATAAATCTAAACCAGACAACAATACCAACCCCAACCTTGTAAAGGAAGGTGCTGAAAAAAACGACAATGCAGGATATGGCATGGATGTGCAAGCCATTGTGACTTATTATGTAAAGGACAGAAATGCCTTAACTGAAAAAAAGCCTTCTTACCTATGCAAATCTGAAGGAATTGTGCGCGTAAATATAAAAGTTAATCAAAAAGGTCAAGTTGTTAGTAAGACAATAGACGAGGCAAAAACCAACACCCAAAATGAGTGTTTGCGTAATGCTGCGTTAGAATATGCTGGGCTTTGGAAGTTTAATCAAAACTTTAATGATGTTTTGCGCAAGCAAGGTTGGATTGAATTTAAGTATCAAGCACAATAAAAAAGCACAACCCTAACAAGGATTGTGCTTTCAATCATCGGGGTAGGTATTCTTTTATTGAATTGTGGCAGATTTAGACCGTACAGACTCATTAATCATATAATAATCTCTGTTTGAAAGCGTAGTAAGTTCATAATTTAATCCTACTACTTGAATATACCCAGAACCAGTCCCTAAGTCACTTAATTCAGCTGCAGTAAATGTACAAGAAGTAGTTGCTCCACTTTTTATTTTATAAACAGTTCCATCAGGACCATAGATTCCGAAATAAACAGAATCTGCTCCTGTAATAGAAGGCGATGAAAGTGTGTAACTAGAAGACGAAGAAATTGATGTAGAACTTGAAATGTCACCTACAACAGAAAAACTATCATTATTGTCCAACCCAAAAGCAGGCCATGAAGAACCAGAAGCAGTCCAATTAACTGGAATTGAAAAAGTAAGTCCAGTTGGATTCGTCATTCCCGGTATGTAAGTATATGAATTATTGGCATTTTTAGTGAGGTTTTCTCCTTCACAGGTTACGGTTCCAGCATCCATCCAATTTGACCCACCATCTTCACTAAGCGCTACTACAGCAGTCCCAATTTCAGTATCAACTGTAAAACCAGCTTGTGTTGTCGTGTTGATCGTTTTAATAGCAATCAAAGAACCAAAAGTGCCAGAATATACAGGCATATATGTATCTGGCTCAGCTGCAGTACCATCTGCGCTCTCTACAATACAAGAGCCGTCATCTTTTTTTGCTTTTTCATCATAATTTGTTGCATCAGGATTTGTACACCCCTCTTTTTTACATGAAGTTGCCGCCAATAAAATAGCACTTCCTAATAGAATAAAACTTTTAGTTTTCATAACATATAGATTTAATAGTTAATCAAAAATATATGTTACCTAGAATTTGCTAATACGCTAAATGTCGTATTTTGAAAATGATGCTATCTACAATGTCAACTCAACAACTCTATCCACAGGTATAGAAACTCCCTTTTTCAATACGATAAATCTTTCATCAGCTGCCCATATTGTGGTACGAACTTCTTTAAGACCTTCCGAGTCTTGAAATACAATCTTTATTTTTTGATGATGAATATTTCCCAAAACCATTGAATCTCTCAACTTCTTCCTTAAAATACTCAACTCATCTTTACTTCTTGAAATAGGTTCTTTTGGGAAAATAAGTGATGGTATTTGCTCTTTTTCTATCAATATAGGAGCCACAGTTGATGTCGTGTTCATAATACAGTAAGGTTTTTGGAATCTGCTTGCTACGCAGATTGTAGGTTATAAAATTTCCTAGAAACAGTTTATTAATACGGTTGCTACTTTATAATAGTTTCAAGTTTTACCACTTTTTTTGAAAATTCCGTAATTTTAAAATGATCACTCAAACATTCTCCTAACACCCAAGCAATTTTACCACTAGAAATCAACACCTTACAAGAAGCCTTGTCATTCAATGGAATTTTTTGATCCGTAAGGTAGTCACTTACTTTTTTTGTCCCCTTCATTCCAAGCGGCTGAAACCTATCACCATGTTGCCAAGTTCTTATTTCCAATGGGAACTTTAACTTATCACCATCTATCCATGCAATAGATTTTTCAGTGCTAAAAGAAACTGGTCTTTCTGATTCTGAAATCGATAATGTACAATCGTCTAATTCAAATTGACCAATAGATTCAATTTTCAATAAGAAATTAGCATCAACCCTCGGTTGATGAATTAATAAATTGCCATCATTAATGGTAGCAATATGGCTTTCGCTTTTCACTTGCTTTCCTGCCTGATTAGCATTCAAAACATCAAAACATTGAGATTCATTAAATCCAAATTTCTCCAAAAGGTGTAAAATTAATCTCGGGTGTTGATTTTTATAATTTCGAATGATGAAGTCCGTTCCATTTTCCTCCAAAACGATTTTACTCTCATTTTCCAAACTTTTAATTAAATAATCAAAATCATGCTGCAAATTACTAATACTCTTAGACAAGCCTTTTTTAAATCCAGGCATTTCTATCTCTATTGAAGGCAAAATTTTATTTCTAATTAAATTCCGTTGATAATGATTCTGATTATTACTTGCATCATTTCTATATTGAATCAATTTAGCATTGGCAAAATCATCTATTTGTTTACGAGTTATTGAAATCATTGGTTTGCAACGTCTGTTTTGCAAAAACACCATACCTTTTAATCCTCGCAAACCACTTCCTCTTTTAAGGTTTTGTAGAAATGTCTCTTGATTATCAGCAGCATGATGTGCTGTGGTGATATAATCCAAAGATTCATTTTTGAGCAAAGATTCAAACCATTCATAGCGCAATACTCTTGCGGCCTCTTGGGTACTCATTTTATTCGTTTCACAAAAAGATTTAGTGTCCACTTTTTTTACATGACATTTAACTTCTTTTTCTTGGCAGATTTTCCGTACTAATGCTTCGTCTAGGTTGGACGCTTCTTCTCTCAACTGATAATTCATGTGCGCCACTTCAAAATAAACGCCAACTTGCTCAAGTATAGTCATTAGCACCATACTGTCCTTTCCTCCACTTACAGCCAACAATAACCTAACCTCAGTAGGTGAGATATTGTTTTCATGAAAAGTGCTTTTTATTTGCTCAAATAAGTTCATTCCGTCAATGCTTGAATCAGTGCTTCTGCCTTTAATAAGGTTTCTTCATACTCTTGTTCAGGCGAAGATAAATCTGTAATGGCTCCACCAACAGAAAATGATAATTTTTTTTCTTTATTGTTATATAAGATTGTTCTAATTACGACATTGAAATCAAAATCTCCATTTGGTGAAAAATATCCTATACAACCAGAGTACAACCCTCGCTTATTCTCTTCATATTCTTCCATCAATTGCATGGCTCTAATCTTAGGAGCACCCGTCATAGAACCCATAGGAAACATAGACTTGATAATATCCAGTGATGAGATATCTTCAACTTCTGCGGTGACCGTAGAAATCATTTGGTGAATGTTTTTGAAAGTATAAATTTTACATAATTCATCCACTTTAACAGAACTTGGTTTCGCAATTTTAGACATATCATTTCGCACCAAATCAACAATCATAATATTTTCACTTCTATCTTTTTGATTGTTGGCCAAAAGTTCAATTAATGCTTGATCCTCTTCTTTTGTTTCACCTCTTTTAATTGTTCCTTTTATCGGTTGAGAAATTATTTTGGCGCCATCTTTTTTAATAAACCTTTCCGGACTTGCACTTAAAATATTATACTGTCCTAACCTTGCATACACAGAAAAAGGCGCGTTAGTTCTCTCATTTAATTTTTGATAAACTCCGAGTGGGTTTATTTCAATATTTTCTCCTGTAAAAGCGTAGCAGAAATTAGCTTCGTATATATCACCCAATTGAATATGCGATTTAACTTGATGTATTTTTTCCAGATAACGACCTTTGGTCAGGGTACTTTTAATTTGAGATCTTTCAATTGATTTTGAGTCAACTTTTGCAGATAAATTCGTAAACGCTTGATTTAAAACACTAGCATCTCCTTTTAGTACCTCAAGCAAACCTTCTCCCCCTGTAAATCCAACATGTTTTGGAACAAATAAATGAGCTATTGGCATTTCAATACTCGGAGGATTATTGCTTTGTAATTCTTCCAAATCATTCTTTAAATCGTATCCTAAATACCCAAATACATGATCATTTTTATGAGCATTAATGTATTTTTCAATTCGTTGAAACGCCCCTATTTCTTCGGTGATAATCAGTTCTGACTCACACCCAATGGCAAGCGTACTTTTACCTCCTGCATTACTATTTAAGAATAAGATATGTTCTGATTGAGACAATGCTAACTATTAAAATAATTTAGAATCTTTTTGGAAAGAAAATCTCCCATTTTGAAGTCGGATTCAAAAGTCCAACCTGCTATATGAGGAGACAACAACACTTTTTCGCTTTTCACTAACTTCTGAAAAGTAGTATTTTCAATAGCAGAAGTTTCAAAAGAAGAACTCTCAAACTCCAAAACATCTAAGCAAGCACCAAGAACCTTACCGTTTTCAACCGCTTTCAAAACAGCCGAAGTATCAACAGACTTACCTCTTGCGGTATTAACTAAATAAAATGGTTTTGTGCATTTATTTATAAATTGGTCATTAACGTAATTGATTGTTTCATCAGATTGTGGAAGATGCAAAGAAATAAAGTCACTTCTTTTTTGAAGTTCGGCTAAACTAACTTCCATCGCGTTTTCATCACTATAATTGGTTAAGTACTTATCATAAGCAATCACTTCTACTCCAAAACCTTTAAGTCTTTGCGCCAATGCCTTCCCCATAAAACCATAACCAATGATGCCAAAAGTTTTTCCCATCAACTCATGGCCTCTATTCTCCTCTCTTCTCCAAACTCCTTGACGGACTTCGCTGTCTGCTCTTTTCAAATTATTAAGCATTGTCAAAATCATACCCATGGCATGCTCTGCTACTGCGTCCCTATTCCCTTCTGGTGACCTAAAGACAGCAATATCATTTCTTTTACAATAGGCTAAATCAATGTTCTCTAAGCCCGCGCCAGGTCTTCCAATAAATTTTAGACGCTTTGCATTTCGAAGAAAATTTTCATCTAGCCTAAATCTACTTCGTATAATAATACCATCATAAGTATGCACTAGACCAAGTAACTCTTCTCTTGATGTATGATAATGCAAGCCTACTTTCCATCCTGCTTTTCTAAAATTAGCAACTATGGATTCATGCGTACTATCAATAAAAAGTACTTTCATTATACCTTTCTTCCTTTAGCAACTCTTTGACTTGAATTGTATTGACTTGATTTTTTAACCTTTACCGTTATATAGGCATTCGCAGATGCACTAGAAGAAATATAATCTTCTCCATTGTATTTGATTTTTCCCCTTCCAGAAGCATCCCAACTTGACGCTTGAAATTTATACAACCCCTTTTCAGAAGTTGCTCCAAAAACCAAGTAGTAATCATCAGACTTCTCAAAACTAATAGCTATTTTATTTTCATCAATTTGCTTAACAAAAAGTCCTTGAGTACCCGTTCTAAAAATAACTTTATCTAAATTTTGAGATTCATTCACAAGAATTTCTCCTTTATCAAGTTGATTATTGTTTATTGAAGAACCTTTGGTCAAGACTATATCTCCCATCAAATGATATTGTAATGACTTGAGACTTTCATCTTCTAAGCCATATTGACTCTTCACTTGGTTTGTATAAGGTATTTGTTTTTTACAACTGTTCACACCAATTAAAAGTGCTGCAATAATTATAATAATATTGATCTTTTTCATCTTAATTATGGATTGATTTACAAAAGTAATGTATCAAATCTTATTCCAATATAAAGAAGGAGGTTTTTAATATAATTTAGCAAAAATTAATGCCTCTTCATCTTCAACCATTCAGTCTTTTCCAAACCAAAAATATTCACGACCAAATCA
>JBFHGR010000022.1:0-35843 GCA_041583015.1 Parvicella sp.
GCAGCATAGTAATTGTATAAAGAGTCTTTCACCATGATTTGGTGTTTTAAATCCATGTTCTCTTCTTTTAGTTTGGATAATTCTGCATTGTCAATGCTGTTTGAATTTCCTTCTCCTGCGGTGGTATTATCTTCTGGTTGGCAAGAAATGATTGCCAAAGACATCAATGCTATTACTAACTTTTTCATAATCTTATTGTTTGGTACAAAGTTAATGGATTTAGTAGTTATTTTTTTAGATTCATTGAATATTCTTTTATTCGTTGTAAATCCCCTTGTATCTGTTGCTTATTCTTAAATTAATGTGGTAATGTCTTCAACGCCCATTGGTCGCTCTACATTGAATCCTTCCCCGTATTGGCTGTTGATGATTCTGCCAAACTGTAACGCTCTTCCATCAATGAAACTGTAGAATTCTGGCCCGGAAATGGGAGTGCTTGGCTCTGTGCTTTCAGGGTCATAGAATTGAGAACTAAATGCAGCAATACATTGTTTTTTCAATTCCATCTGAGCAGAAATGTCCACGACAAGGTCTGGTTGAATCCATCTATCTTGAATGTAACGGTATATGTTTACAGGTCTATGTGGTGATTGTTTTTTGTTGTCATAAGTCGTTTCAAATTTTATTAATCCAGAAAGAAAACATGCTCTTACAACTAAATCTCCTCCTCTGCCGTGGTCGGGATGACGATCGCTTATTGAGTTGCAAATAACAACTTTGGGTTGGTATAGGCGAATCATTTTGACGACTTCGGTAAGTGTTGTTTGATTGATTTCAAAAGTGCCGTCCCCAAGGTCTAAATTATGTCGTGCAGAAAGTCCCATTATTTTTGCGGAAGCAATGGCTTCTTTGTCTCTGATTTCAGCAGAGCCTCGCGAACCTAATTCACCTCTAGTTAGGTCTACTATACCTACTTTTTTTCCTTGCTGAATATGTTTTATTAGTGTGCCACTTGCCGCCAATTCTACATCATCTGGATGTGCGGCAAAGGCTAGAATGTCTAATTGCATTGTTATTTATTTATGGTGATTAAAACCAGTATTTGATTTTCAAAGGTATAAACGATTTTGTGATTGGAGTCTTCTAGTATAATCAAATTAGGATTAACTGGCCCATCATATACCGTGAAAGTATTCATGACTTCTTCTAATGTGCTGCCGCAATGAATGCCATTTGGTAGGGTTACATTTTCGCTATCGATATAAGCTTCTGCCAGTTTAGAGTCAATCGAGGTGTCATAAAATAAAAACTTGGTATTTTCACCTAAATGCAATGTTGCAAACTTAAATTTTTCACCACCGCCAGTGTATTTTATGTCAGAACTTTCTCTAAATGGTGTAGTACTCCATCTTCTAATTTCGCTATAAGTGGCTGCTACAATGCTGGAGTCTAGTTTGTCAAAATTTAAGGTTATCATTATTGGGTCTTCTTTTAGATTTTTGTAGTCATTTGGATCGTCACTTATTAGTATGTTTTCTTTTAAAAGGAACTGCTTTAGCGTTTTTAATTGACTAGCGCCTTCGCTTGCATTTGGGTCTGTGCTTTTGATTTTTCCCTTTTCTATTGTCCACATCCGTATTGCTTCGCACTCAAAACAAATGCTTAAAGAAGCTACGGGTTGATCATTTTTGTCAAAATAAATAATACCATGTCTTGGGATGAAACACTTACTTAACCCATTTAAAAGTCCGTTTTTGTGATAAAGGAATAATTTTTCGATGTTAGATGTCAAAGCTTTTGAACTTATTTTTCCGTTTGGAATTATTGATGCAGCATAACCATCTTCTTTTGAATAAATGTAGTCGTCAGGACGAGTCTTCGTTTTTCCTAGATTGAAATAATAAACTTTTGCATAAGCATAAGATACATCAGGAAAATGGAAGGATTTTTTTGCAAATAAAAATTGTAAACTTATCAAAAATGATAAAGTCAATATAAATTTCATAATTGATATTATTGATTATACCAATAAAGATAGGGTAAAACAAGTTTATTTTACTCGTTATGTAACTTTTTATGATGTTCAATTGTTTTACTGTTATGAATAAACATCTTTCACTTATTATAGTTCTTTGTTTTTCAATTATTGGATTTGCACAAGATCCAGTTTTTAATCAAACTGATAATAGCCGTAATTATTTAAATCCAGCCTTCATAGGAACAGAGAAAAGTTTTTCTGCTGATTTGAGTTATAGAAATCAATGGCCGGAACTTGCTGGGAATTATACCGCTACTGCTTTTCTAGTAAATCAATATTTAGGTAAAGGCAACGGTGTGAGCATACATTTTGTAAATGATAATGCGGCTAATATTGTTAAGAAAAATGAATTTGGAATTGGTTATGCTAAGTGTTTTAATTTTAAAGGTCATCATAGTCTTTCGATAGGAATGCAAGCATCCTATTTTCAAAAATCATTGAATTTAGATGATTTGACATTTGGTAATATGATTGATCCTAGAAGAGGTTTTGTATATCAAAATCCAGATCCCATGTTGCTAGAGCCTAATGTAGGAATAGATTTTAATGCTGGTGTATTATATTATAATAGTTATTTCTTTGCTGGATATGCAGCAAAGCATATTACAGAACCAAAAGAGTCTTTTTTTGGAAATGATTCACGTTTGCCAATGAGGCACGGAATACAAGTGGGAGGGCATATGTTGTGGAATGAAATTGTTTTTACACCCTCGGTTAGTTTGTTTCAACAGGCGGACTTCCAAACAATATTTGCGGCTTTAAAAGTGAGGTTTAATTTTATTGAAGTGGATGCAGGAGTGCAATTTGATAATGGCATTTTTGGCGGTGTAGGATTTCGTTCGGGACATTTTAACATAGGTTATAATTATACGAAGTCTGTTAATAATATAAGTTCATCTGCCAGTACGCACGAAATTAGAATGGGTTGTGATTTTGTCTTGTTCAAAAAAGAAAATGAGCACTTTTTTTATTTTTAGAAAATAAATTCTACTTCCTTAAATGCAAATAATTTTACTTCACCATTGACTTTGATAATCTTTAAATGTCCAGAGTCTAAAACATCTATAATAGTTCCTTTGAAAGTTTCATTGCCGGATTTAAAGATACTAGATTCTTCAAAGAATAGGAGGTTCTCTTTGTATTTAATGTCTAGGTCTTTGTGTTTTTTTGAGCGAATCCAATTGTAGTAATGTTCTAAGTTTTGAACAAGTTGTTTTAGAATTTGTTTAATGTCGAAAGTTTTGCCTTTGATTAAGGCGCAACTTGTTGCCCTGGGTTGGTTTTCAAATTTTGTTTGGTTTATATTAATGCCAATGCCAATAATTGTAGTTAATTGGTTTCCTTGCCATTGATTTTCAATTAACATTCCACAAACTTTCTGATTATTGATATAAATGTCATTAGGCCATTTTATATGTATTGTTTCTCCGGTAATTTCTTCCAAAGTTTCAAGCACAGCAATTGATGCAATTTTACTAATAACAAAACTTTCCTTGGCAGCCAGTTGGTTTGTCCTAAAAATAGTAGAGCACATAAGGTTTTCACCGGGGTTAGAAAGCCATTCGTTGCCCATTTGACCTCTGCCTGAATTTTGATAATGTGCCATTATTACAGTCCCATCTGGCACTTTTGTCGTATTTATTAGATTGGCAGCGTAATTGTTCGTAGAGTCGACAGAGTCGAGTTCTATGTAGTTTTTTCCGGTAAAAACAGTATTAAATTGCATGCCTTCTGATTTTGAAAAAATGTGTTATGTGGGTTTGTAATTGATTAATTGGTTACATTTGCTCAGCAAAGATTAAAAATAATAATGAGTATCAAAAAAAATGTTTCTTCTGTCGCTCTTAAAGAGGCCGTTATAAAAGGAATGCAAGATTTAAAAGCGAAAGAAATTGTCTGTATAGACCTTAGAAAAGTTGATGGCGCAGTCACAGACTTTTTTGTTGTTTGTCATGGTGACTCTAATACGCACATGGAAGGAATTGCAGGGTCTATTTATAGAACAGTATTAGAAGACCTTGGAGAAAAGCCTTGGCATAGTGAAGGTAAACAAAGTGCTGAATGGGTGCTTGAGGATTACGTTGATGTAGTTGCTCATATTTTTCATAAAGAGTCTAGAGATTTTTACGACATCGAAGGATTATGGGGGAATGCTCCAATGGAAAGAATTGAAGAGAATTAATAAATTAGGAATTTTATAGAATGTCAGATAATAAATCAAAGAAACCAAATCCACTAGGAGGAAACAAAGGAGGCAAGAAGCCTTCCTTTAATTTTTACTGGATTTATGCAATAATTGCAATAGTACTAATCGGATTAACTTTAATGGATTGGGGAACCAACATGAAGAAAATTACCGATACAGAATTTGAAACTAGACTTTTGGACTCCAATGGTGTAGATCACATCAAAGTAATGGACAAGTCCGTTGTGGAGGTGTATCTTACTGAGGAAGGTAAGGAACTAAGTTTTTATAAAGAGAATAAGCCAAAAACAGAAACTAGCGTTTTAGGTGGCCCAAGAAAAGGACCGAGTTTTTATTTTAAAATCCTAGATGTTGAAGATTTTCAAGACAAAATTAATGTTTGGAAAACTGAATTTCCTAATTTCAAAGTCGAAATTGATGAAACAGATACAACTGGTAGAGAGTTGTTAGGTTGGATTCTTCCTATTGGTTTGATGATTGTTATTTGGGTAGTAATCATGAGAAGAATGTCTGGCGGTGCCGGTGGTGGCGGAAGTCAGATTTTTAGTATTGGAAAGTCAAAAGCACAAGTGTTTGGCCAAGGAAAAAGCACGAATGTTTCCTTTAAAGATGTGGCGGGATTAGAAGGAGCTAAAGAAGAAATTCAAGAAATTGTAGAGTTTTTAAAACAACCTAAGAAATATACAGATTTAGGAGCGAAAATTCCTAAAGGAGCATTGTTGGTGGGACCTCCGGGTACAGGTAAAACATTACTGGCGAAGGCAGTTGCTGGAGAAGCAAAGGTTCCATTTTTCTCATTGTCTGGTTCAGACTTTGTAGAAATGTTTGTTGGTGTTGGAGCCTCTAGAGTAAGAGATTTGTTTAAGCAAGCAAAAGAAAAAGCTCCTTGTATTATTTTTATTGATGAGATTGATGCAATAGGTAAGGCCAGAGGAAGGAATGCAAGTATGAGTTCTAATGATGAGCATGAAAATACTTTGAATCAATTGCTTACAGAGATGGATGGTTTTGGAACTAATAGCGGTGTAATTATGCTAGCTGCAACCAATAGAGCTGATGTTTTAGATCCAGCCTTATTAAGAGCAGGACGTTTCGATAGACAGATTTACGTGGATATGCCAGATTTGAATGAAAGAAGAGAAATCTTTGAAGTGCATTTAAAACCATTGAAACTAGCAGAAGGATTAGATAGAGAGTTTTTAGCTAAGCAAACACCTGGATTTAGTGGGGCTGATATCGCAAATATTTGTAATGAGGCTGCTTTGATTGCTGCGAGAAAGAAGAAAAAAGCTGTAGAACAACAAGATTTCTTAGATGCAGTAGATAGAATTGTTGGAGGGTTAGAAAAGAAAAACAAAATTATTACGCCAAGAGAAAAGAAAACAATTGCTTTTCATGAAGCGGGTCATGCTACTGTTTCTTGGATGTGTGAACATGCCAATCCTTTGGTGAAAGTAACAATTGTTCCTAGAGGAAGAAGTCTTGGGGCTGCATGGTATTTGCCAGAAGAAAGACAGATCACAACTACGGAACAACTGTTGGATGAAATGTGTGCTGCAATGGGAGGTAGAGCCGCTGAGAAGTTAATTTTTGGTAAAATATCTACAGGAGCATTAAGCGATCTAGAAAAGGTTACTAAGCAAGCTACTGCTATGGTTACAATTTATGGTCTTAACGAAAAAGTTGGTAATATTTCTTATTATAATCCACAAGGGAATGGATTTAATAAGCCTTATTCTGAAGATACTGCAAGAATCATTGATGAAGAAGTTAAATCAACCATTGAAGAGCAATATCAAAGAGCAATTCGAATCTTAACGGAGAATAAAGATAAGTTAGAGAAGTTGGCTGAAATTCTGCTTCAGAAAGAAGTTATTTTTAAAGAGGATTTGGAGAAAATATTCGGAAAAAGAACTTTTGGAAATGAAGTAGTGGAGAGCCCTGAATCTACCGAAATTTTTAAAGATGTTCCCGAAGGTTTAAAGCCTGAAAGTGAAAATCCTCCATTAGATCCTAAAGTTTAACACTTGAAAGAGATTTTAGTCAGAGCCTCCACAGGACTGGTTTTTATCACAGTTCTAATTGGTGCCATTATTTGGAATAAGTATTCCGTAGCGGCACTGTTTTTTGTGGTGTCAATGCTTGGGTTAGTCGAGTTTTTTAAATTAATGGAGAAGGGAGGCTTCAAGCCTAAGAAAACTGCAGGTGTTATCGTAGGAGGAGCAATCTATTTAATTATTGCTTTGTTTGGAATTTCAACTGAAGTGACATTTGCTTATTTGTTGTTTATTTTTCCTCTATTAGTATTGCTTGTTGTTTTAGAATTATTTCGTAAAAGTAAATTTCCTGTTTCAAACTTTGCGTTTTCAGTTATGGGGATTCTTTATGTCGTGATTCCTTTGTCTATGCTTAATTTCTTTGCTTATGATGATGCGTCATATTACGCTACTGTGGAGATTGAAGGATATCAATATATTTTATTATTGGCGTTTTTTGTGATTCAATGGTCTAATGATACAGGGGCGTATGTTACGGGAAGAGCATTTGGAAAACACAAATTGTTTGAAAGAATTAGCCCCAATAAAACTTGGGAAGGTGCTATTGGTGGAGGCGTATTTGCTTTGATAGCCGGTTTTATTTTTGCATATACCACAGAAAGTAATGTTATTCACTGGTTAGTGATTTCATTGTTGATTGTTGTTTTTGGAACGCTTGGTGATTTAACAGAAAGTCAAATCAAGAGAAGCGTTGGCGTGAAGGATTCAGGAAATATTCTGCCTGGCCATGGAGGTGTTTTAGATCGATTTGATGGGGTGCTTTTTAGTGCTCCCTTTGTACTTACTTATTTGCATCTCTTTGAGATTCACTTGAGTATATTTTAGATGAGGTCTAGTTTATTTTACTGATTGTAATTTACTAATCACTCAATGAAATGTTGCGAGTTTAACCAAAAATCGGTTACTTTGCAGCCATATAATTAAACTAACAAAAAGAAAATGAAAAATTTATTAATGTTTTTAGGGTTGTTTCTTGCAATTTCAGTTACAACTGTTTCTTGTGCTGGTGAAGCTACTGATGCAACTACTACAGAAGAAGGTGCTGATTCAAAAGACTCAACAGAGTGTAAGAAAGATGGTAAATGTTGCAAAGGTGACTCTACTAAGTGCGATAAAGGTGCTAAATGTACCGGTAAATGCAGTGAAGGTAAAGGAGAAGGGAAATGTGCAGACAAATGTGGAGAAGGTAAATGTGGTGCTGAAGGAAAATGTGCTGATAAATGTGGCGAAGGAAAATGTGGCGAAGAAGGAAAGTGTGGCGAAGGTGCTGCTACTGACTCAACTGCAAAATGTGGAGAAGGTGAAGGTGCTGAAAAGTGCGGTCACTAATCGAAATTTAATGTATTGAAATTTGAAGCCACGCTAGATATAGCGTGGCTTTTTTGTTGGTTTCTTTGAAGTTGATAGTTGTAAACTTTTAGAATTCATAGATTTGTTCTGAAGTCAATAAGTGTTTCATTAAATTAAATGAGATAGCCACATTGATAAGAAACCTAATTATTTAATAAAATATATACCTTTACTTTCGAAATGATAGAAGAAGAATATTCGGAAAACGAAGAGCAAGAAGAGAATGACGAGATGTTTGAACACCACAATGTGGTGGCTGATTCAGGTCAAGAAGCCTTGAGGATAGATAAATTCCTCATGGATAAAATCCCGAATACCTCTAGAAACAAGTTGCAGATAGCAGCTAGAAATGGCAATATTCTGGTCAATAAAAAGGTGGTTAAGCCTAATTACAAGGTTAAACCTAAAGATGAAATCTCAATTGTTTTACCTTACCCTGTTAGGAAATTAGAATTAATTTCTCAAGACATTCCGTTGGATATAATCTATGAAGATGACGATGTAGTTATAGTAAATAAAAGCGCAGGAATGGTTGTGCATCCAGGTTATGGGAATTATTCTGGAACATTAGTCAATGCGTTGATTTATCATTTTGAAAATCTACCTTCTTTACCGTCAGATTATTTTGGAAGACCAGGATTGGTTCACAGGCTTGATAAAAATACCACAGGAATTATGGTGGTGGCAAAAACAGAAGATACGTTAACACATTTAGCAAATCAATTTTTTGAAAGAACTACTTACAGAAGATACAATGCTATTGTTTGGGGAGATTTACCGGAAGATGAAGGAACTATAGTTGGTAATGTAGGAAGAAGCATCAAGAATAGAAAAGTAATGGATGTTTTTCCGGAGGGAGGAGAGATAGGTAAACATGCTGTGACACACTACAAGGTACTTAAAAGATATGGTTATGTAACCATGGTGGAATGTAGGTTGGAAACAGGACGAACACATCAAATTCGTGTGCATTTTAAGCACATTGGTCATCCGTTATTTAATGATAATGAATATGGTGGAGATAAAATATTGAAGGGAACTATATTTTCCAAATACAAGACTTTTATTGAGAATTGTTTTGATATTTTACCTAGACAAGCTTTACATGCGAAGTCCTTAGGCTTTACACATCCTAAGACTAAAGAATGGATGCAGTTTGATTCTGAATTGCCACAAGATATGGTAGATGTTTTAGATAAATGGGAGAGGTATGCATCTTCTAGCACAACAGAAATGGAATAACTATAAATTATATAACTATGAAAATGAAGTATTTTTTCGCAAGTCTTATTTTAAGTACTGCAGTAATGACCTCTTGCGGGGAGGCAAAAGATGAAAGCACAGAAACAGATTCGAAAGAAGTAGCTAAAGAAGAAATTGCTGATGAAAATGAAGTTGTAGAAACGGAAGAGGCAAAAGATGATATGGGGATCCAAAGCCAATGGGATGATATTGTATCATTAATAAAATCAGGAGAAAAAAGTGGCCTGAATATGTATCTTTCTAAATCTTCACCTCAATTTTCTAATGAAGCATGGGATTATGTTGATTTATCTGAGCCTGAATATGCAGCAGCTATTGCTGAGTATAGTAGTTTTTCAGATCTTCCTGAAGCAACTAATATGACTGATGGGTCTAAAGTGCTGAATGTCTATTTTGAGACTGAAATAGAAGGAGAAGTTATGGAATCTGCAATTATCCTAAACTTTATCTTAAAAGATGGTTTGTTATGGATTAATGGATGTCAATTGGCAGGTTAAAAGAATTAATTGTCAATAAAAAAGGGTGGACTTTATTAAGCCCACCCTTTTTTTTATAATAAAAATGTCAATTACATATATTGACTTAATTTGATTGTCTTTCCACACATGTCAGACGAAACTTCAAAAACAACATTTCCATCAACTGATATTTCTTTCCCTTCATCACAGTTGATAGAAGTAGAACCTCCGTTGTTTAAGGATACACTTCCTCCTTTATGAGAAATTTTAACTTTTTCACCTGTGTCATTTACTAATTTGAACGAACTAGATACTTCAGTTTTGCCCGTTTCTGCTTTTACGTTTGTGTCGTTAATTGTAAATGACATCATTGTTAAAGTTGCAATAGCTGCAACCGCTAGGATTGATTTTTTCATAATTGTTTAATTTTATATCACTAAAACTAAATGAAACTGATTAAAACAAGAAAAATTCTTTATAAATGGTATGTTTTTTTTTACGAAGGTCAATTATTGAACTTCATTTTACAAATAAAACAAGGTGCTTTTTTCAGAAATGCTAATTAATCTCGAGTAGGAATTAGCGTTTATTATTTATTCAAAATTAACCAACACTTTATTCTTCTCAACAGTATCCCCTTTTGAAATTTCTACACTTTTAATGATGCCATCAATAGGAGATTTAAGCAAATTTTCCATTTTCATTGCTTCTAAAACTACAATACCTTCATCTTTTGCAACAGCTTGACCAGGTTTCACCTTTATATCAATGACAACACCTGGCATAGGTGCTTTCATATCATTGACTTTTTTCACTGCACCTGCTCCCATTCCAAGAGATTTAAGAAGGACGTCATACTCGTCTTCTTGAGTGATTTCTAAAATATCACCATTGATTTTAAGAATTGCCTTTTTTAAAACACTATCTATCTGAAGTAATTTTACTCGAAATTTTTTACCGCTTCTCTCAATTAATAAATTATTAGTGCCGGCACCTTCAATAATTGCTATTTCAGTTTCTTTTCCATCAATAGACCCCTTCAAAGGGTTGGAGTCATTAGCAATTAAAGTTAAGATCTTACTACCGTCAATAGTTGTATTTATTTTCATAATATGTGTTTTTTGCCTTCAATCAATTTACTTAATTCTCATTAGATACTTTCTAATATCTTTGTAATTGATTCAACAAAAATATAATTTATAATGAACAAAGGAATAATAAGCATAGCAATTACTTCAATATTATTGGTGGGGTGTCACCCTAAAAAGAACATTACTGCGCCAAGTAATGCTACCATTGAAGCAATGAAGCCTGTAGAAGATAAACTTCCCAAAGTTCAACCAGTATACAATGCTTCAGAAAAAAGAGAGAATGATTTGTTGCATACTAAACTTGAAGTTAGTTTTGATTGGCAAGAAAGGCAGTTGTTTGGAAAAGCAGCGTTGTTGCTGAAACCATATGCTAGACCTGTAGATAGTTTGATCCTGGATGCAAAAGCCATGGATATTCATAAAGTAACTATTTCCGAAGGTGAAGATAACTATCCTGAAGTGAAATATAAATATGATGGTTGGACTTTGAGAATTAAATTGCCTCGTACTCTTACAAAATCAGATCAATATCAAGTTTTTATTGATTATACAGCCAACCCAGAGAAGGTTGAGCAAGAAGGTAGTAGTGCTATTTCACAAGCTAAGGGACTTTACTTTATTAATCACGATGGTAGTAACCCTAAAAAACATCAAGAAATTTGGACTCAAGGAGAAACAGAAGCAAGTAGTGTTTGGTTTCCCACCATTGATTCTCCAAATGAAAAAACTACACAGGAAATGTTCATCACGGTTCAAAATAAGTTTCAGACACTATCTAACGGATTGTTAATTAGTTCCAAAGAAAATGGAGATGGAACTAGAACGGATTATTGGAAAATGGATTTGCCACACGCACCGTATCTATTTATGATGGGGATTGGAGAATATGCTATTGTAAAAGATACATGGACACGTAAGGATGGTTCAGAGATGGAAGTTAGTTACTACGTTGAAAAGGAATACGAACAATATGCTAGAAATATTTTCGGTAAAACACCTAAAATGATTCAGTATTTTTCTGACTTATTAGGAGTAGAATATCCTTGGGCTAAGTATTCTCAGATTGTGGGAAGAGACTATGTCTCAGGAGCGATGGAAAATACTACTGCAACACTTCATGGAGAGTTTTTGTATCAGACTAAAAGAGAGTTGATAGATTCTGATAATGAATCCATAATTGCGCATGAGTTGTTTCATCACTGGTTTGGGGATTTAGTCACATGTGAAAGTTGGTCCAATCTTCCTTTGAATGAATCATTTGCAAATTATAGTCAGTTCCTTTGGGATGAAGGAGAGTACGGCAAGATGGAGGCAGACAAAAATGCATTCGCGGAAATGGATGGTTATTTTCTGTCCGCTCAACAGGGGGGGCATGTGGATATGATTCGTTTTGATTATGCTAGTAAAGAAGATATGTTTGACGGACATTCGTACAATAAAGGAGGAAGAATTCTTCATATGTTGAGAACATATCTTGGTGATGAAATCTTTTTTGAAGCGCTGAAAAACTATCTTACAGATAATGCATATACTTCTACAGAGATTCATGAATTAAGAATGCAGTTTGAAAAAGCAAGTGGTGAAGATTTAAATTGGTTTTTCAATCAATGGTTTTTGGCTAGTGGGCATCCAAAAGTAAAAATAACACAAAATTTTGATGAAGTGTCGAAGGAGTTGACAGTCTCTATTAATCAGACGCAAGACTTCGAAAAATGGCCATTATACCAATTGCCAATTCAAATTGATATCTACACAAATGGAAGCGTGAGATCAGAAAGGGTTTGGGTGAGAAATGAACTGAATGATTTTACATTTAAATTGTCACAAGCGCCAGACTTGGTGAATGTGGATGCTACTAAAACAACCTTATGGTTGAAAAAAGATTCAAAACCTATTGAACAGTGGATTTATCAATTAAACAATGCTCCACTTTGGTTGGACAAAAAAGAAGCTTTTGAAAAATTAGAAAAAAGCAGTAATCCAGATGCTATTGCGGCAATTATGAAATCATTGAATCATGAATTTTATGATGTTAGATTGATGGCTATTGGTTCACTAGATGAAGCAGTGAAAGTTGAAAAAGAAAAGATAAAGGCGAAATTAGCAGACATGTACGCCAATGATGAAAGTCCTAAAGTGAGAAAGAAAGCAGTTGCATTTTTGGTAAAACATTTCCAAGATGAAACTTTCCTAAATCCATTATTTGAAAAAGGATTTAAGGATGAATCTTTGGAAGTACTTGGCGCTACGCTTAAAGGATATGCTAAAATTAACGGAGAGGATGGGTTATCTAAAGCTAAAGCGTTTGAAAACGAAGAAAGTAGTACTGTTCAATTGGCAGTTGCGGCTGTTTATGCAGATTATGGAACTGTAGAAAATCACGATTTTTTTATTGATAATGTCAATGAATTAAATGGAATGAATCAATTTAGTTTCTTGTCAAGTTATTTTAGCTATTTACAAAATCAAGATGATGAAACTGCGGCAAAAGGAATCCCTGTTTTCACTCATGTGATTGAAGGTGATGGTATTTGGTTTGTTAGACTGGCTGGTTATCAGTTGTTGACGGGGCTACAGACGCATTTTGGAAATAGAATTTCTGAAATTGATAATGAAATTGCTAGTCTAGCAAAAGAAGGTAATCCCGACCCAATGAAAACGGCACAACTGGAAAAGGCAAAGGTTTTATGTAAAAAGAAAGAGCAAGAGATTGGAGGTAAGTTGAAAGTCTTGACAAGTCAAGAGACAGATGCAAACTTATTGAAGTACTTGCCGAAAAGGTAATCAGAATATTTTTTTGGAAGGGTATGTTAATATGTTATTAATGTACCCTTTCTCATTTTTAGTAAATTTGTCTTTCCAATTGTTTGGAACTACACGAAAATACGCATTATGAAAACAAGAAAGAAAGATGCCTTAGACTATCACAGTCAAGGAAGGAAGGGGAAGATTGAGGTAATACCAAGTAAACCATACAATACACAAAGAGATTTGTCTTTGGCTTATTCACCTGGTGTTGCAGAGCCTTGTTTGGAAATTGCAAAAAATAAATCGGATGTCTATAAATATACAGCCAAAGGTAACTTGGTGGCGGTTATTTCTAATGGAACAGCTGTTTTAGGCTTGGGAGATATTGGGCCTGAAGCATCTAAGCCTGTGATGGAAGGAAAGGGGTTGCTTTTTAAAATATTTGCAGATTTAGATGTTTTTGATATTGAAGTAGATGCTACGGACGTAGACACATTTGTTCAAACTGTTAAAGCAATTGCTCCTACATTTGGAGGTATCAATCTAGAAGATATTAAAGCGCCTGAAGCATTTGAAATAGAAAGAAGATTAAAAGATGAATTGAATATTCCAATCATGCACGATGATCAGCATGGTACGGCCATCATTTCGTCAGCGGCATTGTTAAATGCCTTGGAGATTGCCGAAAAGAAGATTGAAGATGTAAAAGTGGTCATTAGTGGTGCTGGTGCTGCGGCTATTTCATGTGCTAAGTTGTATGTTTCTTTAGGGGTAACTAGATCAAACATTTTTATGTATGATTCTAAAGGACTCTTAACTACGAAAAGAGAGAACCTTGATGAGCAAAAGAAAAATTTCTTACAAGATACTGATGATATTTCTTTAGTGGATGTATTGAAAGGAGCAGATGTATTTCTTGGATTGTCAAAGGGTGGTTTAATGAGTAAAGCAATGGTTAAATCTATGGCAGATAACCCAATTGTTTTTGCTCTAGCTAATCCTGATCCTGAGATTACATACAAAGATGCTATGTCTGTTAGGAAAGATATTATAATGGCTACTGGAAGAAGTGATCATCCTAATCAGGTTAATAATGTGCTCGGATTTCCTTATATCTTTAGAGGGGCTATGGACGTTAGAGCAACTTGTATTAATGAGGAAATGAAATTAGCGGCTGTAAAAGCTATTGCAGCATTGGCTAAAGAAAGTGTTCCTGATGAAGTAAATCAAGCATATGATGAAAGAAATATTGCCTTTGGAATAGATCAAATTATTCCAAAACCACTTGACCCAAGATTGATTTATTGGGTTGCGCCAGCGGTTGCTAAAGCAGCAATGGATTCAGGAGTGGCTACCGAGCCAATCAAGAATTGGGAAGCCTACGAGAATGAATTGAAGAAAAGACTAGGTTTGGATAATAAGTTGATGAAGAACATCATTGAACGTGCTAAAAAGAACCCAAAGACTGTGGTGTTTGCAGAGGCAGATCACTATAAAATATTGAAAGCTGCTCACCTTGCATATGAAGAAGGAATTGCAAATCCAATTCTTTTAGGCAATGTGGAAAGAATTAATGAGTTAATGGACGAATTTGGTCTTGACTTTGACAATTGTAAGGTAATTGATCCTCGTGCTGATTGCGAATCAGAAAAGAGAGAGAAATTTGCAGACATACTCTTTGAAAAACGTAAACGAAGAGGAATGACGCGATACGAAGCAGGAAAGGAAATGCGTGAAAGAAATTACTTTGCGTCAGCAATGGTTGATAGCGGAGAAGCTGATGCTATGATTTCTGGTCTGACAAGAAATTACGCAGATACCATCAAGCCAGCATTACAAATGATAGGTGTAGATGAAGGGGTAAATAAAATCGCAGGAATGTACATTCTAATGACCAAAGAAGGTCCAATTTTCTTTGCTGACACTACTGTTAATTTAAGTCCATCCGCTCAAGATATTGTAGATATCACCGTTTTGGCGTCTAAGATTGTTGAACGTTTTCGTGTGAAACCTAGGATTGCTTTATTGAGTTATTCTAATTTTGGTTCTACTGAAGGGACTAATGCGGTTAAGATGAGAGAAGCTACTGCTATGCTAAAAGAACAACATCCTAACCTTGTTGTGGATGGTGAGGTTCAAGCAAACTTCGCATTAAATGAAGAATTGATGCAAGATTTCTTCTCATTCTCAGAATTGTCTAAGAAAAGTGCTAATGTTTTGATTTTTCCAACATTGTCTGCCGGTAATATTGCGTATAAATTAGTTCAAGAAATGAGTGATTCTGAAGCAATTGGGCCAATTCTTTTGGGAATGAAAAAACCAGTACATGTATTACAAATTGGTTCTTCGGTAAGAGAAATTCTTAACATGATTACTATTGCGGTTGCAGATGTACAAACTAGAAAATAAATTAGACGTATTTACTTGTTGTAATTAAGACCGATATTGTAGCTTAAAGCAAAGAATACTAAATTTCAAATCAAAAAATGATCACACATATAGATGGAATACTAGAAGAGAAAAACCCAATGTCTACTATCGTAGATGTGAATGGTATGGGCTATATCCTCCATATTTCTTTAAATACTTTTTCTGATTTACCTGAAAAAGGAAGAGTAAGATTATTTACGCATTTATCTATAAGAGAAGATGCTCATGTTTTGTTTGGTTTTTCTACAAAAGCAGAACGTGAAATGTTTAGATTGCTGATTTCTGTTTCAGGAGTTGGCCCTTCCACAGCAAGAATGGTGCTGTCTGGTATGACATCTTCTGAGTGTGCGAATGCTATTGTTAATGAGGATATAGGAACATTTAAAAGTGTAAAAGGTATTGGTGCTAAAACAGCAGAAAGAGTAATTGTAGACCTTAAAGATAAGGTTTCTGGCGATTTGGTGGTGGGAGAAAAATTATCGTCTTCAAACAATACAATCAAAAATGAAGCGTTAACTGCATTAATTGTGCTAGGCGTAGACAAGAAAAGAGCAGAAAAAATCATAGCAGATGCATTCAAAAAGCACGGAGATGATTTAACTGTTGAAGATTTGGTTAAGATTACGCTTAAATCATTGTAAGATTATTTTACTTTTGCAGGTCTGAGAAAAGAATATTTGACATATGCCCTTAGTTTTATTACTGTTTTGCTATTTTGCAATTCAGTGGTAGCAGTTGAATTATTGGAACCAACACATGTTATGGTTGCTATAGATTCACCTGACGTAGATTTGCCTTACCCTATTCCTACCTCAGCAGACCCCTCAATTCCAAATTCTGGAATCGTAGATTTTGAAGATCCACTTAATTATAATAGTAATGTAGTTTACGATCCTGAAACTGGGACTTATATTTTTACAAATACTGTAGGTGAGGATGGGTATAATGTGTTGCCTCCAAGTTCTATGACTCCTGAAGAGTATATGCTTTATCAGAACCAACAGAGCATGCAGCAATATTGGAAAGATAAAGTGGATGAACAAGTAAATGATGCTAGAGGTAAAGAGGCTGAATTGCCAGATTTTAATACTGATCCTGAGACTGTGTTTAAACTACCTAATGACTTTATTGAGATTAGACCTCAAGGTTCGGCCGAGTTAAAATTTGGAGTAAATATTTCAAGAACTGATAATCCTGTATTACCAGAAAAACAAAGAAGAATTACCACTTTTGATTTTGATCAACAGATTCAAATGAACCTTACGGGTAAAATTGGTGATTTTATGAAAATTGGATTCAATTACAACACTGAAGCAACCTTTGATTTTGAAAATGAGTTGAAACTGAGTTATGCAGGTGATGAAGATGATATAGTTGAATTGTTAGAGGCTGGTAATGTCTCTATGCCGTTGAATTCATCCTTGATTCAAGGAAGTCAAAGTCTTTTTGGTATTAAATCTAAACTCAGGTTTGGAAGGTTAAGTATCACAACTGTTCTGTCTCAAGATAAAGGACAAAAAAAGGAAATTGAAGTTGCTGGTGGTGCGCAAGTTCAAGAGTTTGAAATTAATGTTGATAACTACGAGGAAAATAGACACTTCTTTATTGGAGGGTATTTTGGAGATACCTATGATCAGACCTTATCCACATTACCAATTCCTAGTAGTCAAATCCAAATTCAAAGAATGGAGGTATGGATTACTAATAGAACAAATGATTTTGAAGATACTAGAAATATTTTAGGTTTTACAGATTTGGCAGAGTCAAATACAGCCAATATGGAACAGCCTGCTTATGCCAATGGTAGTCCCGCATATCCGGATAATAGCCACAATACCTTGTATTCTCAATTGTCTAATAATCCTAGTATTAGAAATTATGTTAATTCTGCAACAGTTTTGAATGGAACTTTTGGGATGCAGCAAAGTGTTGATTACGAAAAGTTAGAAAATGCAAGACTATTGACCGAGAACGAGTACTCGTATAATAGTGTATTGGGGTTTGTATCTTTGAATCAATCTTTAAATAATGATGAGGTACTAGCAGTAGCTTATCAATATACTTATCAAGGAAAAACATATCAAGTAGGAGAATTTAGTACTGATGGTGTTGCTGGACAAAGCGCCTTGTTCCTGAAATTACTTAAATCAACAGTAAGAAATCCTCAAAAGCAGTTGTGGCAATTGATGATGAAAAATGTCTACTCACTTGGAGCTTACCAAGTAGATCCAACTAATTTTAAATTAGATATTTGGTATAATAACCCAAGTACTGGTGTAGATGTAAATTATATTCCACAAGCAGGAACTGATAATATCAGGTTGTTAATTCAATTATTAAAGTTAGATCAATTAAACCAGCAACAAGCGAAATATAGTGATGGAGTATTTGATTTTATCCCAATATCATCTACTTCAGGAAGAGTTTCTGAAGTGGGTACCATCAATCCAAGGAACGGAAGACTATATTTTACCACTAAAGAACCTTTTGGGCAAACCTTGAGAGGAGCACTACAAGATATAGGTGTAAATCAAAATGTCATTGATAAAGTGGCTTTTGATCAACTATATGATAGTACTAAAACTGCTGCGCAGCAGTTACCAGAATTGAATAGATTTAGAATTAAAGGTTCTTACCAGTCTTCAGTTAGTTCTGAGATTTCATTAAATGCTTTAAATATTCCGGAAGGATCAGTTCAAGTTACAGCCGGTGGAAAACTGCTAACTGAAGGGTCTGACTACACAGTTGATTATAACTTAGGAAGGGTAAAAATTCTAAACGATGGTATTTTGAGTTCTGGAACTCCAGTAAAAATTCAAATGGAGAGTAATTCTTTATTTTCTATTCAACAGAAATCGTTGCTTGGAACACATTTAGATTATAAAATTAGTAAGGATGCACAAATTGGTGCAACCATAATGCGACTAACAGAAAAACCACTGACACAAAAGGTGAATATTGGTGATGAACCAATTGCCAATACCATGTTTGGATTGGACGGTTCATTCAAAAAAGATGTGCCATTTTTGACGAAATTAGTGGATAAAATTCCAGGAATAGACACAAAAGAAATGTCTGTTGTAAATTTTTCAGCAGAGGTAGCGGGACTCCTACCAGGACATAATAAGGCAATAGGAAAAGATGGAAACTCTTACATCGATGATTTTGAAGGGTCGCAATCAAGTATCGATATTAGATCGTTTAACACATGGGTGCTTGCTTCTGTTCCGCAAGGTCAACCTGATTTATTTCCTGAAGCAGAATTGAATAATAATCTCGATTACGGGAAAAAGAGAGCGAAAATAGCTTGGTATGTCATAGATCCTTTGTTTCACAATAATAATAATCTTACACCAGATTACATTAAAAATAGTGAAATGCAAGTCGATAATAGGATGCGACAAGTATTAGTGAATGAAGTATTTCCTAATAAACAATTGGCTACGGGTTCGTTGAATAATATTCCTGTTTTTGATTTGGCGTATTACCCAGAAGAGAGAGGTCCATACAATTTTGATACTCAAAATGTGGATCCCGCTACAGGTAAATTTACCAACCCTTCAGATAGATGGGCTGGAATTATGCGTACTTTGACAACTAATGATTTTGAAGCAGCAAATATAGAGTATATTCAGTTCTGGATGATGGACCCTTTTAGTACCAACCATCCTAATGGATCGAATGAGGATTCTCCTAATACTACAGGAGGGGAGTTGTACTTTAATCTTGGGAATGTAAGTGAAGACATACTTCGTGATGGGCGAAAATCTTTTGAAAATGGTATTCCTGCGGAAGGACCTGATGCAAATGGAAATTATACATCAGGTGATGTGGTAGCAACAAGTTGGGGGTGGATGCCTACAACACAAATTGTAGTTACAGCATTTGATAATGATATCAATACTAGACTTAATCAAGATGTTGGGCTGGATGGATTGCGTAATGACTTGGAAAATGAATTTTTTAAAGATTATCTAAATACCATAGTTGTAGACCCAAATATTAAAGCCCAAATCGAAGCGGACCCTAGTAATGATAACTATAGATATTTTAGAGATGACCGATATGATCAAGATCAGGTCTCCATATTAGATAGGTATAAATTATATAATAATCCAGATGGGAATTCGCCTACTTCAGAGATATCTGCCAACATTAATGGAGATGCCTATTCTACGTCTGCTACTACTTTGCCTAATATCGAGGATATCAATGGAGATAATAACTTAAATGAAACAGAAAGTTATTTCCAGTATCAAGTGGCTTTGAAACCTCAAAATATGGAGGTAGGAACCAATTTTATCGTGGATAAAATTGATGCTACAGATGAACGAAGTGGAAAATCTGTGATTTGGTATCAGTTTAGAATTCCAGTTAGACAGTTTTCTTCTAGAATTAACGGTATTCAAGATTTTAGAGCTATTCGTTTCATAAGAATGTTTATGAAGGGGTGGTCTCAGGAAGCGGTGTTGAGGTTTGCTAGATTAGAATTAGTTAGAGGTGAATGGAGAGCTTATTTAGGAGATTTGTTGAGTGATGGAGAATATATTCAAGGCGAGGAAAGCAATACAACATTCAATGTTACTGCGGTAAACTTGGAGGATAACGGTAAGAAAGTTCCTGTAAATTACGTGATTCCTGATGGAATTATAAGAGAAGTTAATTACCAAACAGCCAATCTTGCTCAGCAAAACGAACAGTCACTAGTGCTTGATGTTTGTGGACTGCGGGATGGTGATGCTAGGGCAGCGTATAGAAATGTCAATTTTGATGTTAGGAATTACAACAAATTGGAAATGTTTGTTCATGCTGAAAGTAATGTTAGTGAAACAGATTTGGATGATGGTGATTTGACAGTATTTGTAAGGTTGGGAACGGATTTTAATGCCAATTATTATGAGTATGAAATGCCTGTAAAAGCCAGTCCTTGGTATAATAACTCTCCGTCTAGTGTTTGGCCTACCGAAAATAATATGGTTATTGATTTAAACGTTTTGAAGGAGGTTAAGATCCAGAGAAATGCGCAAAACTTCAATATATTTGAAAGGTATACAAAAACAGATACAACGGCTCCAGATCGAAATATTACAGTAATTGGAAACCCAAACTTGCAAGCCATGAAAACTGTAATGATTGGTGTTAGAAATCCCAAAAAAGATGACCCTGATAATCAATGGCAACCAGATGATGGAGAGGAAATATGTGCAGAAGTATGGGTGAATGAGTTGAGATTGTCTGACTTTAATGAGAAAGCAGGTTGGGCCACTATTGGAAGGATGACAGCTCAGTTAGCAGATTTTGCGGATGTTTCATTATCTGGTAATTATTCATCTCCAGGTTGGGGAAGTATAGAGCAATCTGTCTCTGAACGCCAACAAGAGCATATTTACGGCTTTGATGCAAGTACTACAGTTCAATTAGGTAATTTCTTTGGTGATAGAATTGGATTAAGACTCCCTGTGTATTTAGGATATTCTCGAAATGTGATTCGCCCATTATATGATCCTTTAAATCCTGACTTAATTCTTGAGAAAGGCGAAAGTCTTGAAGATGATGAATGGAGAGAATACCTAGAAAATTCGATAGATTTAACGGAGAGAAGGGCGATAAACTTTACCAATGTATCTGTTTCTCCTAAGGATAAGGATGGGAAAGCTCCAAAGCCTCACTTCTATAATTTGTCCAATATATCACTGAACTTTTCATACAATGAGTTGAATAAGAAAGATATCAATACGAGATATAATGATACTAAAAACTATTTGGTTGGTTTAAATTATAGTTTTTCTAAATCACCTAGACCATGGGAGCCATTTAAGAAAATTGGTTTTATAAGGAAGTCAAAGTGGCTTAAACCACTAAAGGAGTTTAACTTGTATTTGGCACCAAAACAAATTGGATTTGCAACTAATATCAATAGAACCTATAATGAGTACGCAACTAGATATAATTTTCTTGGTGGTGAAGATTTAGAATTTCCTCAATTCAATAAGACTTTTAATTGGGACAGAGATTATACTTTGAAGTATGACCTTACCAAAGCACTTAATTTTGATTTTAAAGCCAAAAATAGAGCATTTGTTGACGAATCATTTGGTAAGGTAGATTACGGAATGTTTGGATATGAACAAGACTCATCGCAGAACAGGGTGACAAAAAGTTTGTTTGATGATTTTGGTCAAACGATGAATTATAGCCATACGTTTAATGTGAATTATAAATGGCCTTTGAGTAGTTTTCCAATGACGGATTGGATGACGCTTACAACGAGATATTCAGGTAGTTATGACTGGACTCAAGCGCCTTTAGCTCTGCCTGATGTTGGGAATGTGGTACAGAACTCAAGACAAATTAGTTGGAATGCTAAACTGACAATGAAAACATTGTATAATAAAGTGCCTTTTTTGAAAAAAGTGAATACAAAATATAATGGTCGTGGAGGTTCTATCTATAATAAACTAAGTGCTAGGTCTAAGGGAGGAGTTGTTGATGGAGGTAAATTGGAGAAGGAAAAGGATAGTAAAGAAGATCCTAAAAAACCAAAATTAAAGAAAGATGGAGTGGTGGATTTGACAAATCCGGATGACCCAGATAATCCTGAAAATATCAAAAAGGAAAAAGAGAAGAAAAAGAAGGAAAGAGAAGAAAGTACAGGGTATAAAGTATTGGAGCAATTTGCAAGATTGTTGATGTCATTAGATAATGTTACAGGAACTTACTCCACTACAGATGGAATTTTAATGCCAGGCTATAGTCCTCGAACTAATATGCTAGGGGTTCAAGCAACTACCTTTGCAGAAATCCAAAATTCTCCATATGAGTTTATAGCAGGAGGAAACCAAGAAGTGGATATATTTGGTAGACCAACAGGCAATTCATTTGGTAATATGGCGTATAATAATGGTTGGGTGACAGATAGTTTAAATTTAATTTCTACTCAATACATGGTTAATCATGCGGAGAAGGCTAATATTAAAGCTACGCTTAAGCCAATTACAGGGCTGAAAATTGATTTAAATGCTGACTTTACTTTTACGCAAAATACCAATTCAACACTTGGTTTTGATGATAATGATGAGTTTGGATTATTGAATCCACAATATACAGGAATGTTTAGTAGATCAATTATTTCGTGGAGAACTGCATTTGTAGGGGAAAAAGGGGATGCTGATGCGTTGGTAAATCAAACTTTTACCGACTTGGTTGAAATAAGAGACGAAGTATCTCAAGTAATTGGAAATAATGTTGAACTTGGACACCTTAATAGCGATTCAGTAAGTGCTGAATCAAATTATGCGCCTGGTTATGGCGGTTCTCAGCAAGATGTTTTAATAGGTGCTTTTATTGCTGCATATACCGGTGTTGCTCCAGATCATAAAACAGTTAAAAATCCTTTTAGTAAAATGCCATTACCTAATTGGAGAGTTAGTTATGATGGATTGTCAAAAATTCCATTTATAAAAAAATGGTTTAAACGAATTACATTTAATCACGCCTACCGAAGTAATCTTAATATTTCTGGTTTTACAACAAACTTGAATTATGATGAAGAGAATGCGGTTGTAGATTTGAATGGAAATGTGATAAGTCAAAAACAAATAATGCAAGTCTCTATCACCGAACAATTTTCTCCGTTGATTGGTGTGGACATAACATTAAATAACGATTTAATGGCTAAGTTTGAATTCAAAAAGGATAGGAATATTGGACTAAGCCTTTCAAATAGCCAGATTACAGAAATTAAAGGTACCGAAGTTACAATTGGTACTGGGTACACCTTCAAGAAATTGCAATTGCCAATTAAAATAAGAGATAAAAAACTTGAAGCTAAAGATTTGGTGACAAGATTAGATATTTCGATGCGAGACAATAAAACAATTATTCGAAAAATCATTGAAAATCAGAATCAACCTACTGCAGGCCAAAGAATTGTTTCTATCAAATTTTCAGCTTCTTACAATTTGACTACCAAATTTACGATTAGAGCATATTTTGATAGAGTGGTTAATAATCCTTTCATATCTACATCATACCCTACTGCAAACACAGATGCTGGAATTGCATTGAGGTTCCAACTTTAATTAAAAAAATCAATACTTTAATGAGGTGAAAAATCAAAAGATTTTCATAAGTTCGCACAAATTATTAAAATAAATCATTATGAACATTCCTACAGAATTAAAATATACGAAAGACCATGAATGGCTGAAATTAGACGGAGATATTGCCACAATTGGAATTACTGATTTCGCACAAGGAGAACTTGGAGACATTGTTTATGTAGAAGTTGAAACACTTGATGAAACTTTGGACGCTGAAGAGGTTTTTGGAACTGTAGAAGCTGTAAAAACTGTATCAGATTTGTTTATGCCTGTTTCTGGGGAAATTATAGAATTTAATGAAGAGTTGGAGTCTGCTCCTGAGTCTGTGAATTCTGATCCTTATGGAGCTGGGTGGATGATTAAAGTTAAATTGAGTGATACTTCTCAGTTGGATGGTTTGTTATCTGCAGATGCTTATAAAGAGTTGATTGGTTAAACTTTTTATGTTTTTCAAGAACTTTTGGCCAGCCATTGTTTGGGCGATTGTTATCTTTTTACTTTGCAGTGCTCCAGGTAAGTCTATTCCTTCGGCAGACTGGATGAGATGGATTAATGTAGATAAATGGGTTCACGCATTTTTATATTTTGTGCTATTTCTCACCTGCTATAATGGATACCGAAAGTTTGCTGGAAATTGGAAAATATATTTCATTCTCTCGTTTGCAATTTGTGTGGCTTATGGAATTGGTATTGAATTAGTTCAAGCATTCTTCCTTCCAGATAGATCTGGGGATGTGCCAGATGCGGTCGCAAACTCAATGGGTTCTGTTTTTGCAGTGTTAGCAATTCGAACATGGAGTAAAACTTGGCCTTGGTTTAATAATTCCTCCTACAAGTAGCAGATAATTAGGCAACGGTATGAACCTTTTGGTTTTCGGAGTGTATTAAGTTGATGAGTTTGAAAAAAAGTATTAATTTTACCCAAAATCTTTTAGTATGGAACTGAAGAAAAATAAAGACATAGACTTAAGCAGAATGATCAATCGTGCTGGTTACTTCTCGGTAGGAGGGGTTTTTGCATTGGCGTTGACATTGTGTTATATGGAATATTCCTCATTTAGTCTTAAACAGAAAAATTTGGAATCCAATTATGTAGATGATAGACCGGAGGATTTTGTCCCTCCTGTTTTAGATTTTACACCGCCACCACCGCCACCGCCACCACCGCCACCACCACCGGTTGCTGATGAAATTGAAGTGTTGGAAGATGATGATATGGAAGAGGATGATGTGACGATTGTGGATCAAGAAGATACTGCGCCACCACCACCGCCACCGCCACCACCGCCACCAGTAGATGAAAAGCCAGTGGTAGAGGAAATTTTTGATGTTGTGGAAACAGCACCAGAGTTTAAAGGAGGTATGCAGAAATTATATGATTATTTAGGTAATCAGATTAAGTATCCTGCAATGGCAATGGATAATAATATACAAGGTAAAGTATATGTGCAGTTTGTTGTTGAGAAGGATGGAAGTATCAATGATGTTAAAGTTGTTAAAGGTGTTCACAAGACTTTAGACAATGAAGCTATTAGAGTGGTAAAGGATATGCCCGCTTGGAATCCAGGTGAGCAAAGAGGTAAAAAAGTACGTGTGAGATACACACTTCCAATTAACTTTACAATTAACTAATTCAAGTTATAGAGTATTTAAAAAGGGGAATCAATTTTGATTCCCCTTTTTTTGTGTCTTCTTTATGCTTGTTCAAATAATAAGTTATTTATCGTGATTAACAAATAAACCTTTACAGATTTCAAAATCTCTCTATTTTAACATGTATTTTTTAAGTAACTTTGTTACAACTCTTATAAGTTTATCTGGGATTATGTAAAGTGCAGTAAATAAGAGTTCTAATTAATAAAGCAAATTTCAATGAGTTGTTCAAGTTGTAGCAATAATAGTAGTGGAGTGCCAAATGGATGTAAGAGTAACGGAAGTTGTGGTAACGGAGGTTGTGATAAAATGTCTGTTTTTGATTGGTTAAGTGACATCCAAGTTCCTACAGGTCGATCAGAGTTTGATGTAGTTGAGGTCAGTTTTAAGAATGGGAGAAAAGGTTTTTACAGAAATGAAAAAAACATCCAAATTTATAAAGGAGATTCTATCGTTGTAGAGGCTTCGCCTGGTCATGATGTGGGGGTTGTTTCTCTTACGGGAGAACTCGTGAAACATCAGATGAACAGAAAAGGAGCAAAGATGGCTCCTCATGAATTGAGAAAAGTTTATCGTAAAACTACAGAAGCAGATTTTGAAAAATGGAAAGCAGCTAGAGATAAGGAGTATGAAACAATGCACGAAGCCAGAGAGTTAATTGTGAAATTGGGTCTTAAAATGAAATTGGGTGATGTGGAATATCAAGGAGATGGCAATAAAGCAACTTTTTACTACACTGCGGAGCAAAGAGTTGATTTTAGAGAGTTAATCAAAGTCATGGCGGAACAGTTTCGAATTAAGATTGAAATGCGTCAGATTGGTTCAAGACAAGAAGCAGGAAGATTAGGCGGGATTGGCTCTTGCGGTAGAGAATTGTGTTGTTCTACATGGTTAAATGATTTTAGATCAGTTTCTACTGGTGCAGCAAGGTATCAACAATTATCTTTGAATCCTCAGAAATTGGCCGGTCAATGTGGTAAATTAAAATGTTGTTTAAACTTTGAGTTGGATCAATATGCTGAAGAATTAAAATCTTTCCCAGACACAAGAAAACCGCTTGAAACTGCTAAAGGTACTGCAGTACATATCAAAACAGATGTCTTTAAAAGATTGATGTGGTATCTGGTTCGTGGAGAAAAGAACTCTTCAATTATTTGTTTGACTGTAGATCGAGTTTTTGAGTTAATTGAACTGAACAAAAAAGGAACTAAGATTAGTAATATTACTGATTATGTTCAAGTGGAGGAACCTAAAAATGAAATTGAATATTCTAATGTAGATGATCAAGATGATTTAACAAGGTTTGATAATAAGTTCAATAAAAAGAGAAGCAACAGAAATAAATCTAGAAACAAGAAAAGAAATAACCCAAAAGCGGCCGGAGATAATCAGAATAAATCTCAAAAGCAAGGGGCGCCAGCGAAGAAACAAGGAACTCCCAAAAAGGATTCAAACAAAGGGGCAGAACCTACTGAAAATCCAAATAAAAAGCCTAACAACAAAAGAAGAAATAAAAACTATAAGAAAAAACCAAGGCCAAATAACGGTGAAGGAAACAAACCGAATACAACAGCAAAACCAAAAGAATAATTAAGTGAATCAGGTTTTTATATTAAATAGATTTTTTATCGCATGCACAATGATATTTGTGTTTGCATTGACTTCATGTACAGACGAAAATGTTTTTTATGAAGAGTCTCAAGTGTTGGAAGGGCAGAAGTGGAATGCTACAGATTCTATTTCCTTTGAATTCGACATTCAAGACACCCTTCAGAAATATGATTTCTTTATGAATATGAGAATTACAACCAGTTATGAATGGGCTAATTGTTATGTTTTTATGGCGTTGGCTGGTCCAGAACTGGTAGCGTATGATACGGTTCAAATTCCACTTGCAGATCTTTCTGGTAAATGGAATGGTAAATTGTCAGGAAGCATGGTGGAAAACAATGTTTTATTTATGAAGAGTGTTAGGTTTCCTCAAGCAGGTAAACATAAGATAACCTTTGTGCAAGGGATGAGAGATGCTACGCTTTCTGAAGTTTCAGATATTGGTTTGACCATCCTAAAATCCAAAAACTAAACACGTTTACTTTGGCAAAAAAAACTTTAAATACTTTAAAGAAGAAGCCATCTGCAGTCAAGAAAAAAAAGACAGCAGCAAAGGATCAATTGAGTATCAAGCAAAAAATAATAGTCTTGATTGCTACTTGGTTGATTGTCTTAGCACCAATATTAACAGTGTTTTTTATGTTATGGTCTGTTCCGGAGGATGAACTGCCCACGTTTACGCAATTGGAAAATCCAAGGTCAGATGAGGCGAGTATTGTTTATGATATTAATGGCGAAATTTTAGGTACATATTATATTACCAATAGAACAAAAGTGTCGTATCAAGAGTTGTCTCCTTTTTTGGTGGATGCTTTGGTCTCTACCGAAGATGAAAGATTTTTTGAGCATTCAGGAGTAGATGGATGGGCTTTGTTAAGGGCCGTAGGAGGTGCCGCAACCTTAAGAAATAAAGGTGGAGGAAGTACTATTACACAGCAATTGGCCAAAATGATGTTTCACGATGTGCCAGAAAGTAAATTTGGTAGAATAAGACAGAAGTTTGGAGAATGGATTATTGCATCTAAATTGGAGAATAGATATACTAAGAAGGAAATTGTTGCAATGTATTTTAATCAGTTTGATTTTCTAAATACAGCAGTTGGAGTGCACTCTGCAGCAAGGGTATATTTCAATAAAATTCCTAAGGAACTTGAAATTCAGGAAGCTGCGATGCTTGTTGGGATGGCCAAAAATCCTTCTATTTTTAATCCTGTGAAAGATTCTGTTGCCACGCTTAAAAGACGTGAAGTGGTGTTAAGTCAAATGCTTAAGAATAAGAAACTAACGCAAGAGCAATATGACTCTGTAAGGGTTTTACCAATTGGTCTTGATTTTCATCCCGAAACCCATACTACCGGTTTAGCACCTTATTTTAGAGAGAAAGTTAAGCAAGAAGCAATTGCTATTTTGAAGGAAAAAGGATTGAAAAATACCTTTGGTGAAGATTATAATCTTTTTAAGGACGGCTTGAAAGTGTACACTACATTAGATGCGAAGATGCAGAAACACGCTGAATGGGCAGTGCAAGAACACCTTTCACAAACACTCCAAAAACAATTGGACGATAATATTGAAAAGAATAAAAATTATCCATTTTCTAATAGTGTTTCCACTAAAAATGCAGAAAAGTATTTGTTGTCTGCCATGAAGGCTTCTGATAGATACAAGAAATTAAAAGCATTAGGTTGGACCGATAAGAAAATTGAACAAAATTTTAATGAAGTAACCACTTTAGAAGTTTTTGATTGGAATTCTAAACGCCACACTAAAAAGGTTGAGATGACTCCGTTGGATAGTATCAAGTATCATTACAAAGTACTAAGAGCGGGATTAGTTTCAATCGATCCTAAAACAGGTTTTATTAAAGCTTATGTGGGTGGTCCAGATTATAGTTTTTTTAAATATGATTATGCTTCAACATCCAAGAGGCAAGTTGGGTCAACAATTAAGCCTTTTGTATATGCTGCTGGAATTGAGGCTGGTGTGATTACATCATGTGATGAAATTCCTTACATAGAGTATTGTGTAGAAGGTGATGATGGTAAGCAATGGTGTCCTGCTGGAGAAGGTTTTGATGGAACAATGACGCCTATTTATTTCGGTTTAGCCAATTCATCCAATCCAATAACAGCTTATGTAATTAACAAAACAGGAGGTAATAATAGTAGAGTTGTCAAGTATCTCAAAAACATGGACATGAAGAATAGTTCAGTTAAAGAGTATCCTTCTCTTGGATTGGGGGTTTGTGATCAATCTGTTTTAGATATGACTGCTGCCCATTGTGTTTTTACTTCTAAAGGGAAATATCACAAGCCAATTTCGATTTTGAGAATTGAAGATGGGGGTGGTAAGGTGTTGTATGAATCTAGCATTCAAACCAAAGAAATAATGAGTGCTGAAACAGCTTTTGAAGTACTTAAAATGATGAAGGGTGTTACCGGTGTAAAAAGACCTGCAGATGGAAAATGGGGAGGTACTGCAGCAAGACTCAGAAGTTCTAAATATCCGTATCAATTTAATGGAATCTTGGCTGGTAAAACAGGTACTACACAGAACAATACTGATGGTTGGTTTATTGGTCAAACACCTGATTTAGTGACTGGTGTTTGGGTGGGGTGCGATCATAGTGGTGTGCATTTTAAATCAACTAAATATGGTCAGGGAGCAAATACAGGATTGCCAATTTGGGGCTACTACATGAAGAATGTCTACAAAGACAAGAGCATCAAAATTTCACACGGAGACTTTAAGCCGCTTCATGTTGGAGAACCTACTGTGATAGATTGTGTTGTAGATTCTACCAAAATGGAAGATCCTTGGGATGCTATCAAAGATTTGTTTTAAAATTTCACTTTAATTTCTGTTAATTTTCTCTAAATGACAATTTGTCATACATTTTAATTATATACCTTTGTTTTCTAATTTTTTACAATGGAAGAAAAGGTTATTATTGAAGAGCGTCAAGGTGAGGCTATCATGATGGAAGGTAATGTTCCGAACGGGCGTAAACTTTATTTGGAAAGTTATGGTTGTGCAATGAATTTTTCAGATAGTGAAATTGTTGCGTCTATTCTTCAGAAAGAAGGATTTACAACTACCCGTAATGTGGAAGAAGCAGATGTTGTAATGCTAAATACTTGTTCCATTCGCGAAAAAGCAGAGGCAACAGTTAGAAAACGTTTGCAATTATTCAAAAAACAAAAGAAGGTCAATCCTAAACTAGTAGTTGGGGTGCTAGGTTGTATGGCTGAAAGAATGAAGGAAACTTTGTTGGAGGAGGAGAAGTTGGTAGATGTCGTTGTTGGTCCTGATGCATACAGAGATTTACCTGCATTAATTGCGCAAGTAGATAGTGGTCAGAAGGCGGTAAATGTCTTACTTTCCAGAGATGAAACTTATGCGGATATCAGTCCTGTTAAATTAGGGGGGAATGGCGTGACAGCATTTATCTCTATTACAAGAGGTTGTGATAATATGTGTTCTTTCTGTGTTGTGCCTTTTACCAGAGGAAGAGAGCGTTCAAGAAATCCATTGAGCATCGTTGCAGAAGCAAGACAATTATTTGAAGAAGGATATAGAGAGGTTACATTACTAGGTCAGAATGTAGATTCTTATAGATGGAATATTTCCAAAAAAGGAGAAATTGTAGATGAGAATATTCCAACTACAAATTTTGCAGAATTACTTGAAATGGTGGCAAAGGTTAATCCACTTTTACGTGTAAGATTCTCTACTTCTCATCCTAAAGATATGACGGATGATGTGTTACACATGATGGCTAAATATGATAATATTTGTAAATATATACATCTTCCAGTTCAATCTGGAAATACAGATATTCTGAAGAAAATGAATAGAGGTTATACCAGAGAATGGTATGATAATAGAATTGCAGCAATAAGAAGAATTATGCCTGATTGTGCTATTTCTACCGATATTATCACAGGATTTTGTACGGAAACGGAAGAACAACATCAAGATACTATGTCTTTAGTTAAAGAAGTACGCTACGATTATGCATACATGTTTTTTTATTCGGAAAGACCTAAGACTTTAGCGGAGAGAAAATTTGAAGACGACATACCTTTAGAGGTTAAAAAGAGAAGATTAGCTGAGGTAATTGAAGTTCAAAATCAGAATTCATTATATAGATTGAGCCAGTTTGTTGGACAAACTCAGGAAATATTAATTGAAGGTCCGTCAAGAAAGTTCCCCGATACACAATTGTGTGGTAGAAATACGCAAAATGCTATGGTAGTCTTTGATAAAGGAAATTTAGAAAAAGGAACTTATGTGAATGTGTATATTGAAAGTTGCACAGGAGCTACATTATTTGGAAAAGTAGTTGATTAATGGAAATACAAGCAGTAAAACAAAGGTTTGGATTAATAGGTAACGCGCCTGCGCTCAACCGAGCATTAGAGGTAGCTATTAAAGTAGCTCCTACAGATATATCAGTTATGGTTACTGGAGAAAGTGGGGTTGGTAAAGAAACTATTCCTCAAATTATTCATCACTACAGTAATAGAAAGCATCATGAATACATCGCAGTAAACTGTGGTGCGATTCCTGAAGGAACTATAGATAGTGAGTTGTTTGGACATGAGAAAGGAGCTTTTACAGGTGCACAAGGAAGTAGAAAGGGGTATTTTGAAGTTGCAGATGGAGGTACTATCTTTTTGGATGAAGTCGCAGAATTGCCGTTGCAAACCCAAGTTAGATTATTGAGAGTGTTAGAAACGGGAGAGTTTATCAAAGTGGGTTCTTCTAAAGTGATCAAAACGGATGTAAGAATTATCGCAGCTACTAATGAAAAAATGGATGTAGCTATCAGAAAAGGTAAATTTAGAGAAGATCTTTTTTATAGATTGAGTACAGTTCCAATTACTTTACCTCCTTTAAGAGAAAGAAGAGATGATATCCACCTATTGTTTAGAAAGTTCGCAGCAAGTTTTGCAGAGAAATATAGAATGCCAACCATTAGATTGGATGAGAATGCGGTACATACTTTGATGGCTTATAAATGGCCCGGTAATATTAGGCAACTAAAAAACATTACGGAACAAATATCTGTAATTGAGCAAGAAAGAAATATAAGTAGAGAATTATTATTGAAATATTTGCCTTTTGACGATGTGTCTAATCTTCCTGCAGTTGTCAACGAAAGTGCCACCGGAGGAATGGATGCTGCCGAAAAGGAAATGCTGTACAAAGTCTTGTTTGATATGAAAAAGGAGATGACAGACATGAAGCGGGTCATTGTAGAACTTATGGAAGGTAATCAAGATTTTACAACTTCACAGAAGAATGAAGTTATTCAGAAATTTTCACATCCAGAAGGAAGTAAAAGTGCAACGGCTTCTTCTATGATGCCTACTAATTTAGCTAGAGCAAATGATTTTCATTATGCACCAGATGATGATTCTTACTTATATCAAGATCCAATTGAGGAACACATTGAAGTGGAAGAAAGTTTGTCGTTGGAAGAAAGAGAAAAGGAACTCATCATTAAAGCTTTGGATAAGCACAATGGTAAGCGTAAATATGCTGCAAAAGAATTAGGTATCTCCGAAAGAACATTGTACAGAAAAATTAAGGAATACGATATTCAGAAATAATGCAAAAAATTATTTCCATATCGGTGTTGTTGTTTTTTGTGTTTGCTATGAGCATGTGCAAATTGCCTAGTTTTAGTCTAAAACCTGGTGGAAAAAGTAATCAGGAAATTCCTGGTAAATCTATTCAGGTAGATTATTTTGAAAATAAAAGTAGTTTAGCAAGTTCATCGGCAGGTATTCTTTTGACTGAAGGAGTTAGGGATGTTGTGTTGACACAATCCAAAAAAGAACTGGTTTCCGAAAATGGAGATTGGCAAGTTGAAGGAGTTATTTCCGATTATAGAATTAGCCCAATAAGTATTCAGGCAGGTACAGATGTTGCCGCTCAGAATAGGTTGACAATGACTGTAAGTTTTACGTGGGAGTATGTTGGAGAATTGGATGAAAATAGTGCTAATACGGCTACAGAAGGAAAAGAGTCTGCATCTGCTTTTGTAGATTACGATTCGCAATCTAATTTTGCAAGTGTTGAAGGAGAGTTGCTAACAGAATTAGTTCGTCAACTTTCACAAGATGTATATGATAAAATATTTGGTGGTAAATGGTAATAAAAAAAGCCAGGATAAATCCCGACTTCTCTTACTTAAACCAATAGAAAACTCTTAGATACCTCCAAATGTTACTCCTATTGAGAACGGATAAACTTCTTGTGTTTTGTTGGTTTCAAACATAGTAGACAATGAATATCTTCCGTAAATACCAATTGAGTTTTTTAACCTTAGTTTTACTATTGCATCTAGTTTGAATGGGTTCACGTTAAAATCGTCTTTTACCTTATTTTTAAATTTCACCTCGTTTATATAGGCCTTTTGTTTTACCACAGATGAAATGTTTAATCCTCCAATTACACCCGCCTCAATGGTGAAGTGAAAGTCATCGGGATTACCTAATCTAGCTCCAATTGTTAGAGGAACCTCTACGTATGTATTTCTTAATTTGTATTTGTCAAATTGAACAGAAGAATCTGCAAAAAATACAGTGGTATCTCCACCTGTAGTGATACTCACGCTTTTATCTTCAAAATGATAATTATTCCAAGTCACACCTATTCCGGGAGACATAAATAAGTGTTTTTTCGCAATATCCAGACCTTTCATCATGAAGTGCATACTAAATGCTCTAGATCTATCTAGTTGTAGACTCATATTTTGATACTCTGATGAGAATGTGGTTGTTCCTGATGGAGTAAGCCAACCATTCATCCCTACACCTACCTCTAGTGTAGTACCAATGGATTTGCTGTCTTCTTCATTGGAGTCATCTTCCATGTCAAAGTCAAATTCAGAATCTTCTTCGGAATCTTCTCCAAAGATGATGGTCATATTACCAATTTTTATTTTAGTGGTATCATCAAAATTATTGTCTTCTTGTTGAGCGTTAACTGAACTAATCAACAGTGCAGTAAACAGTATAGTGTATAATCTTTTCATCTTAATGTTATTTAATTTTTTATATTCTTTTACCGGTTTATCTGTAAGACGATTGACTATTATAAAAGTTACATAGCCAAAGAAATCTCATCAGATTCTTCTTAGTTAAGATTAACATTATCAATGATTAACTATGAAAATATCGATGTTTATAATTTTCCTAATATTGTAATTCTTACAACTCTTGTTCAGATGGTGATTATAGGTCCAAGTCATAGATGAAAGGAGGAATACAGTTTTATAGATGCAGCAAAACCAGGGCTTTATTATTATGTTCTTATCTTAACTGATAAAACAATTCCAAGTCAGTTTTAGGAACATATCAATATCTTCTATTGATCATTTTTTTTTATTATTGGCGTAAAACTTTTTATAACAATATATAATCCTATTCTGCTTTGAATGTGTTGAGGATTATCGTCTGGAGCATCCCAAAGTCCGTCAATGATTTCTGCTTCTACGGATATTTGCTTGCCCAGGTAAGCTTTAGCTTGGTCGTATGAGATGTTGGAAGACATCAACTTGATGAAGTAGGTTTCGCCATTTTGAACTTTGAAATAAAGATCTTTTATGGTTGAGACTTCTTCCCCTCCTTTATTTACAAAAGTTTTCTCTTCTATGCTGCCTAGCATGATTTGGTTGTTCTGATTAACTTTTTTTAAGTTGGAGCAGTTTAATAATGTAGCCAAAAGCAACAAGAGTAATGGAAAGTTTTTAAGTTGCATTTTGCTTTTTGATTATTTTATGAAAAATACTTGGAAAGAATCTCTGGATTTTAAGTGAAAACATTTCTTTGCCTCCAACGTAAATGTTTCTTTTGTTTTTGAGGATGCCTTTAAGTATTCTTTGGGCGCATTCCTCAGCAGTAATCCCTTTATCTTGGTTATTGTCTAATTGTGCGTGTTTTTCTCCTGTGGCATTCAAGGCATTTTGAGAGATGTTGGTCTTAATAAATCCAGGAAATACCAAGTGAACGTGAATGTTGTTTTTCTCTTCTTCCAATCTTAAACTTTCATAGAATCCAACTAGTGCAAATTTACTTGCGGCATAGGCGCTTCTTAAAAAGAACCCAAATTTACCAGACAGACTACTGGTGACTACAATATTGCCAGATTTTTGTTTATGGAAAATCGGTAGTACTGCTTTGGTTAAAGCAATGTTCCCAAAATAATTTACTTCCATCAGTTTGCGGTCTACGTCTAAGGTAGTTAATGAGGCTTCACTTCTTTGTGAGATGCCTCCATTATTTATCAAAAGGTCAATTCTGCCAAATTCGGAAATGATTTGTTCAACTAATTGAGGGAATGTTTCACTTTTTATCAAGTCTACGGGAAGGATCATAGTATTCCCAATACATTGTTGAGCAACTTTCTCTAATTCGTTAGTTCGTCTTGCAGAAAGAATAACTATTGCTCCTTGTTTTGACAACTGTAAGGCTGTTGCTTTGCCGATTCCAGAACTAGCGCCTGTAACCCAAATTACTTTATCTTTAAATGTATCCACCTTCATTTTATTAAGGTGCGAAGATACGCAATAGAAAAAAATTAAATATTTTTTTTCTTAAAATGCTAGAATTTAAAAATAACTTTTATATTTGCACCCCAATTAAGGCTGGTGCCTTAGCTCAGTTGGTAGAGCAACGGACTGAAAATCCGTGTGTCCCTGGTTCAAATCCTGGAGGCACCACAAAAAAAAAGAGGATGATTTATCATCCTCTTTTTTGTTTTATAACCAATGAAATGCATTATTTCTATATCATATATAGTTCAAAATTAGACAAGTACTACTTGGGGGAGACTTCTGATTTGGAGGGTCGTTTGCAATACCACAATCACAAAAAAGACTCAA
>JBFHGR010000023.1:0-35225 GCA_041583015.1 Parvicella sp.
GGATGTTAATTCTAATTTTGAATTTTACCCTATAAGTATAAAGCCTGTTATTCAAATCTATTATTATTCTGAATCAATTGAAGAAAACTCCTCTATAACCTCAATCTCCAACTTCCCAAATCCAGTATTCTCTACCACCACAATTGAATACGAAACTACTCAATCTGAAGATTTTGAATTACAAATCACAGATTTGCAAGGAAAGCAAGTCCACGCACAAAACCTTGGGAAAAGAAATCCTGGAAAGCACTTAATAGAGTTAGATGCTAGTCAATTACCTTCGGGGACATACATTTATTCCATTGGAAATGAAAAGGGTAAAGCTTCTAAATCTATGATGGTTCTAAAGTAAAAAAAAAGCCACTCTAAATAGAATGGCTTTTCAATGCTTTGTGTAGAATTGTTATTACAATTCAATTTCTTCGTTTTCTGCATCTACAAATTTGTAGTCTAAGAATGGTAAGGTTGTTAAACCTTTTACTGTAATCCATTTCTTAAATTTCAAGAACCAAGTTCTCTGAATACTTTTCATTCCTTTTTTCAAATATGCTTCAATAAAAGGGTGAACAATCAACGTAATGTTTTTCTGACCTACTTGCTCCACCAAGTATCTTACATTGTTTTCTATTTCATCAATCAAAAGGATAGAAGCAGTGATTTCACCCGTTCCACCACATGATGGACAAACCTCTGCAGTTTTAATGTCTGTTTCAGGTCTTACGCGCTGTCTAGTCAACTCAATTACACCAAAACGTGTTGGAGGTATGATATTGTGCTTCGCTCTGTCAGTAGACATGTGTTGCTTCAAAGTTTCATACAACTTTCTGTTGTTTTCCTTTTGATGCATGTCAATGAAATCAATAGCAATGATTCCACCCATATCTCTCAATCTAAGAATTCTTGCAATTTCTTCAGAAACTTCCATGTTTGTTTCAAAAGCATTTTGTTCTTGATTTTGTTCAGTAGCTTTTCTGTTACCACTGTTTACATCAATTACGTGCATTGCTTCAGTATGCTCCACAATTAAGTAGGCACCAGAAGGCAGCATTACTTTTTTACCAAACGAAGCTTTGATTTGCTTATTGATTCCAAAACTTTCAAAAATAGAATCTTTCCCTTTGAAGAGTTTTACAATTGATTCCTTTTGAGGAGCAATGGTTTTTACGTAAGCTTTAATCTCTTCGAAAAGTTTAGGATCGTCCACATGTATGTTAGAGAAGTCTGCTGAAAGCATATCTCTAAGTACAGTAGAAGTTCTATTCATCTCACCCAAAATTCTTTTTGGAGGAGTAGCATCCTTCAATTTAGCGTGCATCTTTTTCCATTTCTCCACCAAATCTCTAAGGTCTTGATCTAGATCAGCCACTTTTTTGTTTTCTGCTACCGTTCTAATGATTACACCAAAATTCTTTGGTTTAATACTCGCCAACAAACTTTTTAGTCTCTCTTTTTCCTCAACAGACTTGATCTTTTGAGAAACAGAAATTTTATCCGTAAACGGAACTAAAACTATGTATCTACCAGCTAAGGTAAGTTCAGCACTTAGCCTTGGACCTTTGCTAGAGATTGGTTCCTTTGCTACTTGTACAGCGATTAGTTCTTTAGAATTAAGTAAGTCTTTGATCTTACCATCCTTGACAATCTCTTTTTCAATAGCATTGTTTGCAATTTCGTAACTAGGTTGCTTTCCTTTTAACGTTTTTTGAACGAATTTGTTTTGGGACTTGTATTGTGGACCTAAATCCAAATAATGCAAAAACGCATCTTTCTCATACCCAACATCTACGAACGCAGCGTTAAGACTTGGGACAATCTTTCTGACTTTCCCCAAGTATATATCACCAACGTTGAAACTTGTATCGTGTTTATCTTTATGTAACTCGATTAATTTCTTGTTACTTAATAAAGCAATTGTAACTTCTGTTGGCGTTGAATTTATAATTAATTCATAACTCACAGAAGAAGTTTTTAATGATTAATAAATGACAATTTCACTTACCAGTTATCCTCCTAGTAACCCGCAGTTACAGAGGTGGGGTGAATTGTGTTATTACAATTATATATAAGCACAACAAGGAAACAAAATTTCTTTTATCTCCTGGTGCAAATTTAATACCGCTGAGCAGTATCTTATTTCTTCTTCTTGTGACGGTTTTTTCTAAGACGCTTTTTACGTTTGTGAGTTGCTATCTTATGTCTTTTTCTTTTTTTACCACTTGGCATAATCCAATAATTTAAAAAGGTTTATAATAATTTCTGTTTCTTATTTTTTTCCAACTTTCACTTTAGTCTTAACTCCCTCTACGAAAGTCTTAGCCGGTTTGAACGCTGGTATATTGTGTGCTGGAATAACAATCGTAGTGTTTTTCGAAATGTTTCTTCCTGTTTTTTTTGCTCTTTCTTTAATAATAAAAGATCCAAATCCCCTTAAATACACGTTTTTTCCATCTTCCATTGCATCAATGATCGAATCCATAAACGCCTCCACTGTAGCCATTACCGCCACCTTCTCAATTCCTGTTTTGTCAGCAATTTCACTAACAATCTCTGCTTTTGTCATTTTTTAAAATAATTTTATTTCAGTTTGTCACTCTTTTTAAAGGGGGCTGCAAAGATAATTTTATATTTCATAATTAAACAACCCTAGAGATGTTTTTTCTTAAAAAAGCGTCTACTTTTGTTAATTGTATGACTTTTAGTACTAAAATAACTAGTTGGTATAGCGATAATAAGCGTGACCTTCCATGGAGAGCAGGTAAAAATCCTTATCAAATTTGGCTGTCGGAAATTATTTTGCAACAAACTAGAGTTGCGCAAGGTTTACCTTATTATTATAAATTTATTGATTGTTACCCTACAGTAATGTCTTTTGCTAATGCAGATTTGGAAGATATACTTTTACATTGGCAAGGATTAGGATATTATTCAAGAGGAAGGAATATGCATATTGCTGCAAAACAAGTGATAAACGAGTTTAATGGTGAATTTCCCAAAACATTTAGTTCTTTGAAAAAATTGAAAGGGGTTGGAGATTATACTGCTGCGGCAATAGCTTCTATAGCTTATGATGAAGAAGTGGCTGTTGTGGATGGTAATGTTTACAGAGTTTTATCTCGATATTTTGACGAAGATACACCAATTGATTCTTCAGAAGGCAAGAAAAAATTTAATCAATTGGCTAATGAAATTATCACCAGTGAGTCTCCAGGTGATCATAATCAAGCCGTTATGGAATTGGGGGCATTAATATGTACCCCCAAAAATCCCGATTGCGAAAATTGTCCATTGAATAATGAATGTAAAGTAGCCTTTACAGATAAAGTGAAAGATCTTCCGGTAAAGTCAAAAAAAGTTAAGGTAAAGGAACGGTTTTTTCACTATTTTCATCTTAAAGTTGATGATAATGTTGTGATTCATAAAAGAAGCGGAAATGATATCTGGGAAGGTTTGTTTCAATTTCCTTTAATAGAAGGAAATAATCTTGATCTAGCCGCAGAGTTGACTAAACTTACTGGTTTAGAGCAAAATTTTAAAATAGAAAAGGTAAGTAGTTTCAAACATGTTTTGACTCATCAAAGAATTTTCGCAGATTTTTATCAAGTTGAAATTCAAAGTACGGAGTACTTGAAACCAGGTTTTATGTTAGTGCCGTTTGTTGAATTAGATAAATATGGTAAACCAAAATTGATGGTTAATTATATAGAAAATATAAATAAAAATTAATACTTTTGATTAACAATTAAGTAGCAATGGCAAGAAGTGTAAATAAAGTAATTTTAGTAGGTAATTTAGGCAAGGATCCTGAAGTAAGACATTTGGAAAGTGGTGCTGTAGTGGCAAATTTTTCATTAGCGACATCTGAATCTTATAAAGATAGAAATACAGGGGAGTTAATTACAAATACAGATTGGCACAATATTGTACTTTGGAGAGGATTAGCTGAAATTGCTGAAAAATATGCTAAAAAGGGCGACAAAATTTACATTGAAGGTAAGTTGAGAAGCAGATCGTATCAAGACCAAGATGGGGTGACAAAATATATTACTGAGGTTTTGGGAGATAATTTGGTGTTACTTGGAAGGCAGGATAGTGGAAACGCAAACCCTAATGAGTCTACAACTACGCCATCGCCTGCAAAGCCACCTGTCAATGATATGACAGGAGAAAGTGAGGATGATGATGATTTACCATTTTAATAGGTTTAATTAATAATTTTAAAATTGGAAACAGTCCAGATCACGCCCCAGGGGGCATTGCTTGATATTTTTAATCCATTTACTTTGAATATTGGAATTGCGCTAGGAGTAATGATATTTTTACTCCTTTTATCAGCGTTGATGTCCGGTTCTGAAATTGCGTTTTTCTCAATAGGTACTGCTGATCAAGAGAAACTAAGGAAAGAAGAGAGTGTTCCTTCTACAAGAGTGCTTAGATTATTGGAGGCGCCTAAGAAACTGCTAGCTACCATACTTATTGCTAATAATTTTATTAATGTAGCTATAGTAGCTGTATCCACCTATGTTTCGCAATCTTGGTTTTCTAATGATATATCAGAAACAACAGCTTTTATTCTACAGGTTGTAGTTGTAACTTTTATTATTTTGTTATTTGGCGAAGTAATGCCAAAGGTGTATGCCACAAAGTATAATATTAGTTTAGCCAAATTCATGGCGCCATATATGACTGTTATTAAGACTATTTCATCTCCTTTAAGTTATTTATTGGTTTCTTCAACCTCTGTGATTGACAAAAGAATAAAGAAGAAAACAGACACCATTTCTGTTGACCACCTGGAGCATGCTCTTAACATGACTAAGGATGTTGGCGATAATGAAGATGAAAAGAAAATTTTAGAAGGTATTATAAAGTTTGGAAATACGGATGCAAAGCAAATTATGACACCTAGGATGGATGTTGCTGCATTTGATGTTAATATTTCTTATGCTGATTTAAGAGAGAATATTATACAGTCTAAATTTTCTAGATTGCCAATTTTTGATGATACATTTGATAATGTAGTTGGTGTGATGTATGTTAAAGATTTATTGCCTTACATTGATAAAGAGGATTTTAAATGGCAAGATTTAATGCACGAGCCTAAGTTTATACCAGAGAACAAAAAATTGGATGATTTACTAAGTGAATTTCAAACATCAAAAAAACACATGGCTATTGTGGTAGATGAATACGGAGGTACATCCGGAGTAGTTACTTTGGAGGATGTACTCGAAGAAATAGTTGGTGATATAACAGATGAGTTTGACGTGGAAGATTTGGTATTTACTCAAATTGATGAATTAAATTTTGTGTTTGAAGGTAAGACACCTTTGATGGATTTGTATAGAGTCATTGGTATTGATGGTAAAGAATTTGAAGATGCTAAAGGTGAGTCTGATACAATCGCTGGCTTTTGTATTGAGCAGGCTGGGAAGATTCTTTTGAAAAATGAAAAAGTAAACTTTGAAGGAATCACATTTACTGTAGAAGCTGCAGACAAAAGGAGAATTAAACAAATTAAGGTAACGTTACCCGAACCTGAAGTTATAGAAGAGAAATGAAAAGATTAATCTATATCATTTGTGCATTGTCAATCTTTGCTTTTTCGCAGTGCGTTGAAGAGGATAACACTATACCAAAACCTTTGGGGTATTTTAGGATTGATTTTCCTCCACATGAGTATTCTATTTATGCCAATGAGTGTCCATATGTGTTTGAAAAACCTGATCATGCAATTATGATGGATAAACCAGGTGGCCAGTCATCTTGCTTCAAAGATTTGTATTACCCTGATTTAAAGGCAACTGTTTATTTGACTTATATAACTATTGATTCTAATTTTAAAGAGATTTCTAAATTCACGGACGATAAAGTCTATGAACATCATACCATGGCGTCTGGTATTCAGCCACGAGAATTTGCCAATTATGAAGAGAATGTATATGGAACCGCCTATAGTTTAATGGGAGATGTGGCGGTTAATTATTTATTTTTCGTAACGGATAGCACTAATCACTATTTTGCAGGACAATTGTATTTTGAGTCTGTCCCAAATTATGATTCATTGCAGCCTTGTATAGAATATATAGAGAAAGACATGCAACATTTGATTGAAACCTTTAAATGGAAGAATTAGGGGAGTTTGATGTTGGATCGTTTGTTGTTTGTTGTTTGAGGTTTGGAGTTGTTGCGGTACTTTTTATCCTTCTTCTTTGGGATTTACATGGCATCTAGTATCTAAAGGTCTAGTATCTAGCATCTAATGTCTAACATCTAAAACCTTACATCCACCAAATAAATTAATCCCATTATCGCTCCGGCACCCATTTCCAATTCACGTTTATTCACATTTTCCCAAATGTCACTTGGCGCATGATGAAAGTCAAAGTAACGTTGTGAATCTGGAACTAATCCTACTAGGCAAACCTTTCCATCTTTTAATGGGCTAATATCCACACCTCCATAACCTTTCTTAAAAAAGTGAATGAAATAAGGTTCGAAAAGATACTCATAAGCTTTTATTCTTTTTACTTGTTCATCTGTTCCATCAATGCTAAATCCTCTTGGAGAGAAACCTCCTCTATCTGTTTCAAGTGCTAGTATGTGATTTTCATTATACTCCTTTGCATACTTTGCATATCCTTTTCCTCCCATGTTGCCATTTTCTTCATTCATATAAAGTACGCATCTTATAGTTCTTTTAGGCTGGTAATGTAGTGCGGTGATCATACGCATGACTTCAATACTTTGAACTACTCCAGCACCATCATCGTGTGCTCCTTCACCAAGATCCCATGAATCCAGATGTCCACCTACTAGTATAATTTCATCAGGCTTTTCCGATCCTTTAATTTCTCCAATTACGTTATATGAAAGTGTATCTGGTAATGTCTGACAACTCAATTTAAACTTCAATTTAGTCTTAGGATCAACTTTAATCATATTACTGAGAATATAAGAGTCTTTTGAACTTATGGCCATTCCTGGAATTCTTGCTACAGAATCATTATATCCCATTGAACCAGTATGAGGATTTAGGTCATCCCGCAATGTTAATGAACGAATAACAATACCTACGGCACCCTTTTTTGAGGCCTTATCTGCCCCATAAAATCTATAACTCGAACAGTCGCCATAAGCAGAAAAAGTAGAAATCATCGCAGGATTCATAAGACGATTATAAAATATTACTTTTCCTTTTACCTCTTTTTCTGATAGCGCATCCAATTCTTCCCAATTTCTAACCTCAATAACTTCAGCTTCTACAACCTTACCATCTGTACCAACAGACCCTCCCAGTGCAGTACAATGAGATACATGGATAGGTTTGTTTTTATTACTAAAGTCCAATCTCTCTATTTTACCTCTTACCCAGTGAGGAACCGTTATAGGCTGTAGCCAAACACTGTCAAGTTTCATCTCTTCTAATTTCTTTTTACCCCATTTAATAGCTTCATAGGACTGAGGTGATGCTGTGATTCTGTGTCCAATACCCTTACATAATTCATGCAGATTTTCATGACATTGGCCATGGGTCAGCGCCTGATCGAAAATTTCCCTAAGCATTATAGAGTCTCCTTTTTGTGCAAAGGAAGTACCTATGATTAACATAACAAATATGGTAGTAAAAAACGCGGTAATTGATGTTTTCATAGTCCGAAGGTAGTGATAAATAGATGTGTTTATTAAGTAATTCGCTTAACTTTGTACATTCAAAGATTAAAAATTATGGCGAGAACATCAACAATAGAACTTCCCCTTGGGTACACTGCTCCGAATTTTAACTTACCAGACACAGTTTCAGGAAAAGATTTTTCTTTTCAAGATTTGAAAGGAGAAAATGGGACTGTGGTAATGTTTATTTGTAATCACTGCCCATTTGTAATTTTAGTCAGAGAACAGTTGGTACAATTGGCCAACGATTATCTTTCTAGAGGAATTGGTTTTGTAGTAATAAGTTCTAATGATGCTGAGAATTATCCAGCTGATGCTCCAGATAAAATGAAAGCATTAGCCAAGGAATTGAAGTTCCCTTTTCCTTACCTATATGATGAAACACAAGAAGTGGCCAAAGCTTATGATGCTGCTTGCACGCCAGATTTTAGTGTTTTTGATGTAAATGATAAATGTGTCTATCGAGGACAATTAGATGATGCTAGACCAGGAAATGAAATACCAAGTGATGGTGCTTCATTAAGAAAGGTATTTGACTACTTGCTGGAAGGAAAAGCGTTAGATTTTGAACAGAAGCCTAGTTTGGGATGTAATATCAAGTGGAAGTAAATACTTGCCTATTCATTCTGATTTCTTTAAACTTATTTCCTAAAGTATACCATTGCTAAATAAAAGAATACCCCTAGCAAACATTTTGCATTTCAATTGATATTTATAGAATACTTTTCTAGAATATTAATAAAATGAAAAAAGCAATTTTGAGTTTAAGTGTAGCATTAATGAGCCTAGGTACTTTTGCTCAGAATGAATGTAAGTGTACAGATAATACTTATGAAATAGTAGGTGAAGAAACATTCTCTGAGTGTGGAATGAAGTATTATGCAGGACTAAAAGAAAATACAGTTTATTTTACGCAAATTCAATATGCTGGTGATAAAGTTCAGCAGATTTATATCTCTTCAATGGGGGTAGATGATATCAGTTTAGATATGAATAATATGTTTTCATCTCGAAGTAAAACTGTTGATGAAACCGGATATACTGAATTGACACTTGGTGGAAGCAATAAAGATACTAGGTATGTGGCTAAATACCAATGGGACAAATGCTACCTAAATATGTCAAGTATGTCTTATAGTGAACAGGCTAGAAATACTATTATAGGACGTTTTGCTGATAAGGGAAAAATCGTAAAACTTACTGATGAAATAAAAGCACTAAAAGAAAACTAGTTCTTATTGGTTAAGAAAGAAGAGGGTGGATGTTGTAATGATGTTCACCCTTTTTTCTAAAATAGGTTGAAGGGAGCATTCAGAAAGTTTTTAGATCTAGGCTCTATTTATCAGAAATAAAATAAATTCATACTTAAGAATGAGTAAAGTTTTTACAAGGTTAAATTGCAGTAAAAAAATGTTTAATTTTAAGAATGGAAGTAAATGAAAACGGAACAAAATTACTCTTTGAAGTAGTAGATTCAGAGGGGCAAGAAATTACAGAATATTCTATTGAGAATGGAAAAGGTATATTACTCAATGTACAAGTCTCCGGAGAAATTCAATCATTTGAGGAAGTGGAAGTTGGATTATATACCATGGAAAACGCACCTCTTTGTGCATTTGGACCTTTTGTAGTAACAAGAATCCCGCTGTCTAAATTTATAATGTCGTTGGGAATGATTTCAGTTGGGATTTATCATCCAACTTTCGAGTCTAAATTTGCACATGTATCTTTTTGGACAGAGGATAATACTACTCAAGGAGTAGCACTAGATTTTAAAGAGACACTAAAATTTTGGAAATCTCAATATCCGGATAAAAATAAAATTGAAGTAAAATTAATGTTGAGCGGTGTTAAAGATTTAAACTCCAAGGCATTTATACGTAATGTGAATTTGATTACTTTGATAATGTAAAAACAGGGGTTATTAATCCAAGAACTGTAAATCTTGTAGGATCAACTTTACTTGAGGGATTAACATTTGTTTTCCACTATTGTCAACGAAGAAATCTGCATGCTTAGCTCTCTGAGAGTCTGTCATTTGATGATTTAGTCTTGCAATAACTGACTCTTGTGAGACATCATCTCTTTCCATAACTCTTTTAATTCGAGTTTTTACGTGAGCTTTTACAACAACAACTTTATCTACTGTATCTAGTCCTCCAGACTCTATGAGAATTGCTGCCTCTTTAACAATGAGTGGACTGTTCTGAACAGAACACCAATTATCAAAATTAGATGCCACTGCAGGATGTACAATTTGGTTCAATTTTTTTAGTTCCTCATTATTGCCAAAAACTATGGAAGCCAAATATTTCCTATTGAGTTTATTACCTTGATATGACTCTTCTCCAAAAAGTCTAATAATAGCAGTCCTAATAGATTTTTTGTTGTTCATCAACCATTTTGCTCTGTCATCAGCATAATAAACAGGAACACCATAAGTTTCAAAGATTTTAGCGACAATTGATTTACCGCTGCCAATTCCTCCAGTTAGTCCTAATTTTATCATGGAGTATGTTTATCCTTTAGCGGTGTCATTATTATCAACCTCCTCAGACATGTCCTTGCTAGATGCTTGATCAGGATCCAAAGTAATGGCATTTTTAGAAACTCTAATTTTAGAGTCTTGACTCAAAATTACAACGCTATCCTCATCTATTTTTGTGACTTTTCCGTGAATTCCTCCTAGGGTAATAACTTTATCACCTTTTGCAAGATTTTTTCTTTCTTCCTCTTCCTTCTTTCGTTTTTTACTTTGAGGTCTTATCATAAAAAAGTACACCACGGCAAACATTGCCCCAAACATAATTAAGGTCATCATTGGATTACCTTGACCAGCTGCTCCTTCTAAAATTGCAATTTTCATTGTTACTAATTTTTAATGAACTACAAAAGTAAAGCTATAAATAGTAATAGCAATAAATAAGTGAGCAAACTAGCTGTTTTTATTCTAAAGAGGTTAATCACAGAATATCACACCTGCCTATTTGAGCATTCACAACGATTAAGGAAGTGGATTTTCCAGTCTAAAGCATTGCGTCCCATAGCGAAGCGCTTTACAAGAAAGATGGTCTAAACTTTACATAGTAGTTTTCTTAACCTTATTCATCATCTGTACTCCATGTACTAAGGATGCTCCTCCTCTTATTGCTGCTGCTACATGAACAGCCTCCATCATTTCTTCTTCCGAACAGCCTTTTTTCAAGGTGTCTGAAGTATAAGCGTCAATACAATATGGGCATTGAACCGTATGTGATACCGCTAGTGCTATAAGAGCTTTTTCCCTTGCTGTAAGTGCCCCTTCTTTAAATACTTCTCCATAATAATCAAAGAATTTATCTGCCAATGGTTTTTGAAATTCACCAATATCTCCGAATTTTTTTAGGTCTTTTGAATCGTAATAGTTACTCATGTTTGATTGTTTTTAGGTTTATTAGTGTTGTAAAAAGTAAAATCATGACAATTTAAAATCTTTGATGTTAAATTGTAAGTCTATATTGCCCATGTATTCATTTACTTCTAGATTGAATACTATATCAATTGGTTTTTTTGACTTTAAGATTTCTAATTTTTCACCTTGTCTAAAGCCAATACCTGAAAATATTTTATTAGTAATTGGACAACGCAAAGCAAATTTGATATGATCTTCACCTACTATTTTACTGTATCCTGTATCGGTAAGGTTGTTCATTCTGAATACAGGACGCATATTATGAGGACCGAAAGGTGAGAATTGTTCACATATTCTAAACAGTTTGGGAAGTGGATTTCCAACGATGTCTGGCATCAAGTCATTGCCAGTTATGATGGCATCTATTCTAATCTTGGGAGTAAGCATATCTTCCGTAATCTTTTCAGCAACATATTTTTCAAAACGCTCTCTAAACAAAGGGAGATTCTCTTCTTTCATGCTTAATCCAGCAGCATATTTATGTCCTCCAAATTTAGTTAGTAAATCTGAGCAAGCGGTAATAGCCTCTAGCACATCAAAACCTTTTACGGACCTTGCAGAACCTGTCGCTTCACCATCATCAATAGTCATGACAATTGTAGGCTTGTAGTAATTTTCAATTAATCTAGAAGCGACAATTCCCACGACACCTTTGTGCCATGATTTGTCCCAAACTACTGTTGAATTTGATGCACGATAAAAGTCATCAGTTTTAATTATTTGTAAAGCAGCTTCAGTAATGTCCTTATCTAACTCTTTACGCTCATTGTTGTAAAGGTTAATTTGATTGACAAATTCTGTAGCTTGTAGTTCGTCTTCAACAAGAAGCATTTCCACAGCAGCATTGGCATGACTAATTCTACCTGCTGCGTTTATTCTTGGAGCAATAATGAATACTAAATCAGAAATGGTAATGTCTTTATTTTTGTTGTTTGTTTCCAGTAATTTTCTGATGCCTAACCTAGGTTCGGTATTAATTTGTGCTAGTCCAAAATAAGCCAATGTTCTATTTTCTCCATTGAGCGGAACAATGTCTGCACCAATTGCAATGGTGACTAAATCTAAATAATGAAGGATATCCTCTAATCCTAACCCTTGATTAAGAGTAAATGCTTGAATTAATTTAAAGCCAATACCACAGCCACATAATTCCTTGAAAGGATAATTACAAGTGGGTTTTTTAGGATTCAGAATAGCAAATGCATCTGGTAGTTCTGGGCCAGGGGAGTGATGATCACAGACTATAACGTCTATTCCGTATTCATTGGCTTTGGCAATCTTGTCAATTGCTCTTGTTCCACAATCTAGCGCAATTAGTAATGTGACTCCTTCAGATTTTGCTTTTTCAATTCCTGCAAATGAAATACCATAACCTTCACCATATCTATCTGGTTGATAAAAGATATAATTAGCAGATAAATTTCGTAAAAACAAAACCATCAAAGCCACACTTGACGAACCATCTACATCATAATCGCCATAGATCATGATTTTTTCATTGTTTCCAATAGCAGTGGTTAGTCTTTCAACCGATTTTTCCATGTCCTCCATAAGGAAAGGATCATGAATATGTGATAATTTTGGTCTAAAGAAATCTGCAGCATCTTCATAATTGGTGACATCTCTTTCCACCAATAATTTAGCAATTACTTCAGAAACATTGAGTTTTTCTGAAAGTGAAGTGATTGCTTCGGTATTTTCGGTTTCTTTTATGTGCCAAGTATATTCCATAATTATTGAACTTTTTAACCCTCTGAGGGTAATATGTAAATATAAAACTTTTGTTTAATTTTAATGATGGAATAATTGTTGACTTAAGTAATTGTTTCTAATTTTAACACTATGAAGTATTTCACATTTTTAGTTTCTTTCAATTTTCTACTTGTTACCTGGGGGCAGTATGAAAACTCGTCTTTTTATTTTGATATTCAGAAATTAGATACTTCTGCAACTTTTGAAGGGTTCAAAGAAGCTGATTTGGGATATTATGATTTGGAAGAAGTAAAATACAAACAAATGATTTTAACCAAAGACAGTATCTCTGTACGGTTTGGATCCGAAATTATTATTCCTAAAAATGTAGCATTAGCAAAGGGGTATACTTTTAAAGATGATAAAATGTATGGGGTAGCTCCTTTAAATGGTGTATATTATAAAGAATTCAATGACACAATTTTGGCTTTGTACTATCAGTATGATAGTTATTTTACTAATGCAGGTGATGATTTTGTCCAACCGCTGGATAAGGGATATCTACTTTTTTTAAAAGAACAAAATGGTTTTTATAGTGTAGAATTTCTAGAGATAAAAGGAAAGAAAATGTTAATTCATTCATTGGATCATGAAAGGGTAATGACAAATTTGTTGAAAATTTCAGATGTAAAAAATGAGGAGGTAAATGGTGGAGTAACATATGTTGCCAATCCAGATTTAAATGAATTTCTTATGCTTATAAATTCAAAATATTTTGATGATACCCGTGAATATATTTTAAACAGAGATTTATGAGTGATGAGATTCAAGCTTTAAAAGATGCTATTCGTTTAAGTAGAGAGAATTTACTTGAATCTATTTTGGCGCATCTTCAAATAGATGAAATAGAAGAAAGTAGTTTTCAGCAATTATTAGATTTAATTGAAAAAGAAGATGCTCTTAGGTTTAAATATACAAAAGCATTGGAAAGTCAAGAAGTAATAGATTATGTTCTGAAAAATAAATTGGAGTAAGACTAGGGGATGTGATATGTTGGGTTTTGTAATTGAAATAGTAAATTTGCAGAGACTAAGCGTTAAATATTTTACGCTAACAACTATAATAATATGAGATTTAGAAGATTAGAGGCGAAAGAATTAGAATTACTGGAAAAAGAATTTATACAGTTCTTGGCAGTTAGTGGTATAGAGGCTCAAGATTGGGAAAGTTTTAAAACGTCAAACCCTAAGTTCTGCGAGGAAAAAATAGAAGAGTTTTCTGACGTGGTAATAGGTGGTGTTTTGCATAAAGCAAAATATGCGGAACATTGTACAAAAAGTGATTGGATGTTGTTTAAATTGGATGAAGAAATCATTCATTTAATAGTTATTCATTCAGATCAAATAGATCTTTCAAGTCAAAGTATTGAAGAAGAGGATTACAATAAAATAGAGGTTTTTAAAAAATCAAAAGCATATTCTAAAAATAAAGAAGATGATCTTTTTGAAATGATGAATCAAGGCTGTGTGATAACTGATGGCGTGCTTTTTGAAAAATTTAATTCATTAACTTAACGCTTCTTTCTGTTTTTTTGAAGCCCTCCTTTATGATCTCTTGAATCATACTTTTTGGGCGGCCTGTTTCCCTTCTTCTTATTTTTAAACTTTTTGGAATCACCTTTTTCATCATGTGCTTCTTTAAGCCATTGCGGTTTGTTCCCCGAAGTAGGTTTGTTCTCTAATAATCTTTTTAATAAGTCAGGTCTTTCTGCTTTCGTTAGTTCATTTCTAATCCAATCTTTGTTTTCTCTTTTGTGCCAAAAGAAAAACCTGTTTTGCTTTTCTTTATCTTTTTTATCGATGGCTGTTTTTACAGGTTTTAATGTGTAAGGATGGTAGCCAGAATAGTATATTACCGTAGCAACTGTCATTGGTGTTGGGGTAAAATCTTGAACTTGCTCTAATTCAAACCCCATTTCCTTTGTTTCACATGCAAGGTTAGCCATGTCTTCCACTTCAGATCCAGGATGACTACTTATGAAATAAGGAATTAACTGTTGGTTAAGGTTGTACTTTTTGTCAACCTTGTCAAATTTCTTCTTAAACTCATGAAAGTGTTTGAAGTCTGGCTTTCTCATGATTTTTAAAGTCTCTGGTGCTGTATGCTCTGGTGCAACTTTCAGCCTTCCCGAAACGTGTCTAGTTAAAACCTGTTCCAAGTACTCATCAATGGATTTATCTGCCTTTTTATTATAGGTTTCTGTTAGCAAATCATAACGTATTCCACTTCCTACAAATGCTTTTTTCACCTTTGGCATTGCATCTACTTTGCGATAGAGGTCTGTCATAGGTTGGTGATTTGTGTCCAGATTACTACAAACTACAGGGTGAATACAAGAAGGGCTAACACATTTATCACAGATAGACATATCAATACCTTTCATTTTGTACATATTGGCACTTGGGCCTCCTAAGTCAGAAATATATCCTTTGAAATCTTCCATTTCTGTGACTTGCTCTACTTCTTTCAAAATAGATTTTTCGCTTCTACTTGCAATGAACTTTCCTTGATGCGCACTAATGGTGCAAAAACTACAACCACCAAAGCATCCTCTATGCATGTTGATAGAGAATTTTATCATTTCATAAGCTGGAATTGGACCTCTTTTTTTGTATTTAGGATGAGGTAACCTAGTGTAAGGCAAATCAAATGATTCATCCATTTCTGCCTCCGTCATAGTTTGGAATGGAGGATTGATAATTAAGTTTTTACCACATGCCTCTTGAATGATTCTATTGGCAAATGTTTTATTAGACTCTTGCTCGACATGTTTGAAATTAGCAGCATATGCCTTTTTATCTTCAAGACATAATTCATGACTATTCAATGAAATGTCTTTCCAGTTTTTGTTTTTAGGAATTCCTTCCTCAATAGGTTTCAAATAAGCGGTTTGCTTAATCATTGTCAATTGATGAAAAGGAACACCTTTCCTAAGCAAGGCTACTATTTCTCTCAATGGTTGTTCACCCATTCCATAAACAAGTAAGTCAGCATTACTACTTTCTAGAATATTCGGGACAAGTTTGTTAGACCAATAATCATAGTGAGTAACTCTTCTAAGAGATGCTTCAATTCCCCCAATAAGAATGGGAGTATCAGGGAATAGTTTTTTGACAATATTGGAATAAGTATTTACAGCGTAATCAGGCCTAAATCCCGCTTTACCTCCTGGAGTATATGCATCAGTACTTCTTCGCCTTCTGCTAGCAGTATAATGATTAACCATGGTATCCATACACCCACTAGTAATAGCAAAAAACATTTTAGGTTTGCCAAATTTCTTGAAATCCCTTAAGTCATCTTGCCAATTCGGTTGCGCAACAATAGCAACCCTCAGTCCTTCGCTCTCAAGTATACGCCCAATTACTGCAGTTCCAAATGAAGGATGGTCAATGTAAGCATCACCAGAAATAACAACTACGTCAATCTCTTCCCATCCGTGCTTACGGACTTCGTCCATAGTAATAGGGAGCCAATCGGTTATGTCGTGTTGTTTTATCATCATTGCAAAAGTATCTAGAAAATGAATGATAATATAATTTTAAGAGGGTTATTCGTTAATCTTCAGAAAATTCAAGGTGAATATTAACCTGAAGTAAGACTAAATCTTATAATTTAGCAACTCATGTTATTATTGCAATTTTCTATCAAAAAATAGGAAGCATTTGTAATGAGAAAGCATCTAACCGTTACCTTTACTAAAAATAATAGAATTGAAATTATCACAACCCATTACATTAGCAAAAGCAGCCGAACTGTTAGGCTGTGAATTTGTAGGAGAACCTACTCACTTGATTACAGGATTGAATGAAATTCATGTGGTTGAAGAGGGGGATGCTGTTTTTGTGGATCATCCTAAATATTATAATAAAGCATTGTTAAGTAACGCTACAACTATTATAATTGATAAAAAAGTTGATTGTCCTGAAGGAAAAGGATTATTAATTAGTGAGCATCCTTTTGATGATTTCAATTTTTTAACAAAGCAATTTTCTCCATTTAAACAATGGACTGCCCAGGTTGGAGAGAATCTTATAATAGGTGAAGGAACAATTATTCATCCTAATGTTACCATAGGGCATGATGTAAGCATTGGTAAAAACTGTATGATACATAGTGGAGCGGTAATTGGGGATAAAACAATTATGGGTGATAATGTGGTAGTGCAAGCCAATACAGTGCTAGGTTCGCAAGCATTTTATTATAAAGCCAAACCCGATGGTAGAGAAAGGATGCATACATGTGGTAGAGTAGTGCTACAAGACAATGTAGAAATTGGTGCTATGTGTACTATCGATGCAGGAGTTACAGGAAATACTTATATCGGAGAGGGGACAAAGATTGATAACATGGTTCATATTGGTCACGACACTACAGTGGGCAAAAATTGTCTTTTTGCAGCTCAAGTTGGAATAGCAGGATGTGTTATAATCGAGGATGAAGTTACCCTTTGGGGGCAAGTAGGTGTAACAAGTGGTGTTACCATTGGTGCAAAAGCAGTTGTGTCTGGATGTGCTGGAGTTAGTAAGAGTTTAGATGGGGGAAAATTATACTTCGGTATTCCTGCAGATGATGCAAGAACAAAATATAAAGAATTGGCAGCGATAAGAAGTTTGCCAAAAATCATAGAAAATTTATAAAGTGACAAGCGTAAACAAGATATTAGAAAAGTTAGAATTAAAGGAGTTTAAGTTAACTTCTCTATTGGAAGTGACTCGTGCCATTAATGAAAATTTTACAACGGAAAAATTACTGAATATTTATCAGTATATCCTAAGAGATCAACTAGGTATTTCAAGGTTGTTGCTGTTTACTTATGATGACGAAAAATGGGAGTGTAGTTTGAAATTTGGAGCCAAAGGGCAATCCAAAAAAATAAAAGTAGAAAGGGATCTTGAAAAAATTAAAGATATCACAGTGATTGAATCTTCTTCACAAGAATCTTTAAATTCATTTGATATAGTTATTCCTGTTTACCACAAGAATAAAGCGCTTGCTTATTTGCTCTTGGGTGACTTGAACGAAGAGAGACTTCAGATTAGTCCAACTATCAAACATATGCCTTTTATTCAAACTTTGACCAATATAATAATTGTAGCCATTGAGAATAAAAGATTTGCTAATAAAAGTATTGAACAAGAAAGAACCAAGAAAGAATTGGAAATGGCAAAGGAAATGCAGCAATTGTTGTTTCCTTCTAATTTGCCGAGCAACAATAGGTTAGAGGTTGGAGCGCATTATGAGTCTAAACATTTGGTAGGTGGAGATTATTATGATTTCATACAATTGAATAGTGAGGAATATGTATTGTGTATAGCAGATGTCAGTGGAAAGGGTATGGGAGCAGCCATTGTAATGAGTAATTTCCAAGCAAATTTAAGAGCGATTATAAAGTATAATCACCAAAATATGACTTTGCAGGAATTGGTGATTTTACTAAATGAAAGTGTTAATGATTCAGCCCAAGGGGAGAAATTTATCACCTTTTTTATCGCTTATTATAATAGCACCAAGCGAAAGTTAAAATATATAAATGCAGGACATAATTATCCTGTATTTACAGATGGCAAGACTGCTAGATTTTTAAATAAAGGCTGTGTAGGACTAGGGATGTTTGATGAGATTCCTTCAATAGAAATGGAAGAAATTGAGGTGAAGAGAAATGATACTTTAGTTTGTTTTACAGATGGTTTGGTTGAGTTGGAAAATGAGGATGAAGAAGCCTTTGAAAATGATAGATTGGTGGATTTAATCCACAACAATTTTGACTTGAGTATGGAAGATTTGAACAGACTTATTTTTCACGAATTAAAAGTCTATAAGGGAAAAATGGATTACCTAGACGATACTGCTATTTTGAGTTGCAGGTTCTTTGGTTGATTTCTTTTTGTAGTAAACATCAATAGTTACAATAATAGCGATAAAGCCCCAAATTGGAACTGATGCTTTGTCTGTATCCATGTAATTATTTAATATGCCATGAGTGAAGTACGTAACTAATGCTAGTAGCAACATCATGACAATTCGTTTCATTTCTTTATCTTCTACTGTTAGGTATAATTTAGATGCAGTATAGAAAATTGCAATTATTAGCCAAATCATTGACACCAATCCAAAAACACCTTGTTCTGCTAGAGGACCAAGATATTCACTGTGTGCATTTCCACCGGTTCCGAAATTTGTACTGATAATTGTTTTGTCTGACGCTGCTTGAAATGGAGCATAGACCAATGCATATGTTCCAGGTCCATAACCCATTATCGGTCTATTTTTGAACATTACTATGGCGCTGTTCCATCTGTTTAGCCTTTCTAGGTTAGAGGCGTCAGACGATACATTAGACATAGATTCCAGTCTTTCACTAAAATTCTCTGTAGTATGTTCCGCATCATTTTTTTGAAGCATGTAATTTATTTCTGTCCAATTTGCTGCTATTAAAACGGCAATTACAGAGGCTAGATAAATTAGGTATTTGAATTTTATTTTAAATAAGAAAAGTAAATATACCATTCCTGCACCCACTACACTAAGCCAAGCAGCTCTAGTATAACTGTAGAAAAGTGCAATTGAGAATATGATTAAAACGACAAATAAAAGTCCTCTAGTTTCGAAAGTGTAATTTTTATTGAAAGTAAGCATAACTACAATAGGATAAAATAATGCGATGATGGCTCCGTAAGAAGTATGATCTTTAAAGAAAGGACTCATTATCCAGTGGCCTATTTCTTCACTAAAACCATGACTTGCATGTTTAATAAGAGTTATGACAAGCACCACAGTCAACGGAAGTATGTAGCACCATAGAAAAGTCATAGCATTGGACTTTTTGGCTTTGAAAAACCAAATACCAAAAAAGTAGCAGGGAACAACAAACCATAATTGGGAAAGCATATACTTGAAGGATACTATTGGTAGTTCACTTGTGATAGATGTTAAGAAAATCCATGCAAAGTGGAAGTATATGGCAATACTTATGGGGTGATTTAGTACTGCTTTATCTCTTTGGGAGTTGTCTAAGATTTGCTTAAAAGCAAAAATTACCATGATGACGAACAATATTGGCTCGGTAGGAAGATAAATGCCAACTCCACCTGAAAGTTGCTCCAAATTCAAAGATAGAGGGGTGCAGATTACTACAAATAAAAACAATTTGTCTAGTGCAAATAATGCAGCGAAAACCGTAAGTAATGCAAAAGGTAATAAATTGAGTAAATAGAAATCACTAGTCACGTAGAGTGCACAATTTCCGGCTAGAAAAAGTAAACCTATGATATAAATCCAATAATTTTTTAAAGCAGTCAACAAAGTAGATTACTTTTTAGATTTAGCTTGAAGTTCTTTTATTTTTTCATAGAAAAGTAAAAGAACAATGGCCATGAAAATTGTTGTAAAGGTAGAGATGGCAACTATAAGCCATCTTACAGGATAAGATTTTTTAATAGGCACAGTAGCATCTTCAATTCTAAATTGATGAGAGATATCTTGAAAGGCAGAAGTTTCCGCTTGGTCAGTTAAAAAAGACATTGTAGAAACTCTAGAAGCTAGTAGTCCGGCTTCTGTGATAAGTGTATTTAATAAACCACCATATTTTTCAGTCATTTCCATTTTCTTCAAATAGAGGTCTCTAGTTTCTTGATCTTTGGCATTTACCATTGCTAATGTTAGACCTTCGTATGCATCTTCTGTTACAACACCTTTACTAGTAAGGTCTGAAATAGAATCTTGTAAAGTTGCCATTTCATGCTGTAATGATTTTAGATTCTCTTTCTTAATGTTGTAATCAAATAATGCTCTTTCATGAATAATTTCATTTTTTGTACTATCAAACAACTCCGAAATATAGGAAGCAATTAAAACAGCAGTGTCTATACTTTTGTCTAATACACTAATTCTCACAGCTCCTTTATTGTTTCTGTCAAAACTAATAAGTTCGCTATAAGTTTCAGAAAGGTCATAATATTTATACTCACTAGTTGTATCAATCTCATAATGCTTCATCAAATCAAATTTAGCAATTACTTTGTCTCTAATTTTTGAAGATTCAAGAATTTGAAGCATTTGTTCTGCTTCAGCCTCTTCACCAAATCTACCCACCTCTTGATTTTCAGTAATTATTTCACTGTAGAAAACTGCACTAGCTTTGGTTGGATAAATGGTTACCACTGATTTAAATTTCTCTTCAATCATTAATGAAACTATAGACGATATGATAGCTGCTAGCACTCCTAAAATCATAATGATTTTTTTGTATTTCCATAGGAAGTCTAAAATGTCTGTTGCGTTGAATGAATCTTTATTCTCTTGCATTATTCTTGAATTTGTAAATGATTGGCAAAATTAATAAACTATATCAAATATCGGTTAATTACTAAACTGAGATAATAGTATTTTATTGTATCTAAAATATAGAGCAAAAAAAAGAGGCTTCAATTGAAGCCTCTTTCTAAATTATATAAAAATTACCTTATTTGATAACATTCATTGCTTTGGTAACTGTTCCATTCTCTGTAGTAAGAGAGTAGAAGTAATTTCCTGCAGAAAGATCAGCAGTGTTTACGTTTACAGTATAAGTTCCAGCACCTTTAGCACCTTCATTAATAACTTTAATTACTTTTCCTGTAAGGTCAGTAATTTGAATTGTAACATCAGAGTTGTTAGTTAAAGTGTAGTTAATTGAAGTATTTCCTTTAGCAGGATTTGGGAAGTTTTGCTCTAAAGAAACTCCAGCAACTTCATTTTCTTTAACACCAACAGATGCATCAAAATTCATTCTTACACAAATGTTAACTGGACCAGCTAAACCGATTAAATCATTATTAGAGTCAAATCCAAGAACAGAGTTATCTGGTGCAGCTCCTGAGTAACCAATAGCGATATCTTCACCATAGTGACCAACAACAAGTAGAATGTCGTCACCAGCGAAAAGATCAACTGGACTATTGAAAATCATTGTTACCATTCCAGAAATTTGATTAGCAGCAGAGATGTATACTTCTTCAGTTATTTCAACAAAATCATAACCGTCACCAGCAGAATTTAAACGGTGAACTTCACAGAAAACAAGTGCTCCACCAGTTGGAACAGTTCCAGTAAACTTAACATCAGCAGCATACAAAGTTTGGTCTGCCATAATTTCAAAAACGTTTCCAATTTTTACAGCTTGACCTGGTTGGCTAGCAAAATTGGTGAAAGATCCAGTTAAATTAGTACCATTTACACCTGCCATATCACGAGCGAAAATGTTGTTAGTAACATCCATAGTTGCTGTAGCGGTATTGTTTGACGGTTTTTCATCTACGAAATCAGACTCTAAACTGTAGTCATATGTATAAGAAGCTACAGTTGCTGAAGGAGTAAAGTTTGTAGTGATCAAACTGTCGTAGTTTGGTGAAGTAAGAGTAACTGGAGTTGAAGTATAGTCATTTCCATCTGCAGTAACTGTAAGTACTGTGTTTGTTTGATCCACTGCACCGTTGTTTCTTACTTTAGCAGAGAAAGTAATGTCTCCAACTTGTGTTGTAGGTACTAAATAGTATGGGTATTGGTAAACTCCTTGTCCAAAAGTATATTGGTTAATAGAAATTTCGTGATCTGGAGCTGTAACAATTGCTACATCATCAATAAACCATCCCATTGTAGTCCACCAACCTAAATCAGTAGCAGGATTAGTTGCAGTTGGGTTACTAGAAGTCCAAGAATATCTAATGTAAACATTTGTTGGATCTGCAGAAACCTCGTTTGCAATGTTAATATCGATTAATTCAGTGTTACCATAGATAGCAGAAGGGTTATTACCTACATATGCATCTCTATCGTTGTTATCGAATACGTTTACCCAATTTGTTCCATCAGTACTAACTTGAACTGATTGGTCATCATTAAATATTGCTCCCCATTGCTCAAACTGTAAGTTAACAGTAAAATTAGTGTTAGTTCCACCTTGAGATAAATCAATAGGTCCTGCTGTTAAATTATATGTAACACCTATCGCTTGTGAATCGTCAAAATAGTCACCGTTTGAAACTTCAGCATAATTTCCACCTGAAGTAGAAGCCATCACAGTAGCGTTAAATGGAGATATCCATCCATCACTAGTACCGTCTACAGCCCATCCTAATCCAGCGCCAGTTTGTCCATCATTATCTATGGTCCAATCTGTCATAGTAGAGAAATCACTACTCCAAAGAATAGCACCTCCAGATTTTGGCTTAACTGTAATAGCATTGTCATATTTAATGTCCAAGTTGGAATTAAACTTAGCCTCCATTGGCTCTACTCTTGAAACAGTAGCACTGTTTTGTGCCGATAGATTACCAGCCATAGCTAGTAAGCCCAATCCTAAGTAAATTTTTTTCATAATATTGTTTTGTTGATTTTATATAGTAATGCAAAGTAATAAAAAAAGTTGCCTACATAACCATATTTTTAACTAAAGGTTATTAAAATAATTTAACGGTATCATTTTAGTTTGCAACTTCGCTCATAAATTTTAATCGAACAAGCCTTAATTCAGTTTCTGTATAGTCTCCATCAAATTCATCCATTGCAACATCTATAGAGTCAGATTCAGCTTCTTCCATAAAGTAGTCGTAAACTTCTTCAATGGCATCCTCATCAAGGACGTCATTAATGTAATAATCAATATTTAATTTTGTTCCTGAAGAGACAATACCTTCTAGTTCAGTAATTAGTTCGTCAAATTCTTTTTGTTGACTTTTGGCAATGACATCTAGTGGCAGTTTTTTATCAATATTCATAATAATATTGACTTTAGAACCACTTTTGTTAACAATTGATTTTACTACAAAATCTTGTGGTCTGTCAATGTCATTTTCTTTGACATAATTAGCTATTAAGTCTACGAATGGTTTTCCATATCTATTTGCTTTACCTGCGCCAACGCCAGCAATGTTTTGCATTTCCTCCAATGTAATTGGATATTGAATAGTCATATCCTCTAAAGAAGGATCTTGAAACACAACAAAAGGTGGTACATTTTTATCTACAGCAATTTTCTTACGTAAATCTTTTAGCATTTTGAATAATACTGCATCTGCGGACTGACCATTACTTGCACCAGGTTTAATGATAGTGTCTAATCCATCGGCATCACTAAAGTCATTTTGTTTAATAATCATGAATGAATGTGGTGATTCTATGAATTTTTTGCCTTTATCTAATAGATAAAGTGTTCCGTAACTTTCTATTTCTTTGCCAATAAATCCTTCAACGATACTTTGTCTTACAACACCGCTCCAGTATCCATCTTCCTTGTCTTTGCCAATTCCAAAATATGGAGAGACATCGTGTTTGTATGTTTTTATTTCTGGTGTTAATTTGCCAGAAAGTAAATCGACAAAATACTTCATTTTGTGTTTGCCTTCTAACGCGTCTATTGTTTTAAGCAAATTGACAACATCTTCTTTTCCTTCTACTTTTTCCTTAGGGAAACGTGAATTATCACACATGTCGGCTCCATCTCCATTTACCTCATCAAATTCTTCACCGAAATAGTGGAGAAGAAATTTTCGTCTATTCATACTGGTTTCGGCATAAGAAACCACTTCCTGAAGTAACTGAAATCCAATTTCTTGCTCAGCTACTGGTTTGCCATGTAAAAATTTCTCTAATTTTTCAATGTCTTTATATGAGTAGTAAGCTACACAAACGCCTTCTCCTCCATCTCTTCCTGCTCTTCCTGTTTCTTGATAATAACTCTCTAGTGATTTTGGAATGTCATGGTGAATTACAAATCTAACGTCAGGTTTGTCTATTCCCATACCAAATGCAATGGTTGCTACAATAACATCTGCATCTTCCATCAAGAACATGTCTTGATGTTTGGCTCTTGTGTTGGCGTCTAATCCTGCATGGTAGGGAAGAGCTTTAATGCCGTTTACGGTTAAAACTTCCGCTATTTCTTCAACTTTTTTCCTGCTTAAACAGTATATAATTCCAGATTTACCTGGTCTTTCTTTAATAAATTGTATAATATGTTTTTGGACATCTTTTTTAGGTCTTACTTCATAGAAAAGGTTTTCTCTATTAAATGATGCTTTAAACAATTTTGCGTCAAGCATACCTAAGTTCTTTTGAATATCTAATTGAACTTTTTCGGTTGCAGTTGCGGTCAATGCTATAATGGGAACTTTATCAATACTCTCAATCATTGGTCGCAACTTTCTGTATTCAGGTCTGAAGTCGTGCCCCCATTCACTGATACAGTGAGCTTCGTCAATAGCAAAAAATGATAGTTTTAAACTCTTGAGAAAATCTATTGTTTCTTGTTTTGTCAAGGACTCAGGGGCAACATATAACAATTTTGTTTTTCCTGAAATAGTATCGGCCTTTACTTTTGCTGTTTCCGTTTTGTTTAGTGATGAATTTAAAAAATGAGCGATACTATCATCGGAACTCACTTGTCTTATAGCATCAACTTGATTTTTCATTAATGCAATTAACGGAGAAACAACAATAGCGGTTCCATCAAGCATTAAGGCAGGTAATTGATAGCATAGTGACTTACCACCACCTGTAGGCATTATAACGAATGTATGATTACCGTCAAGAAGATTTTTAATTACAGCTTCTTGTTCGCCTTTAAATGTATCGAATCCAAAAAAAGTTCTTAAAGCTTCTTTAGGAGAGATTGTTGTAGTTTGCATTGGATGAATTTTTATTCAATCTAAATTTACAACTTAATAAAAACTTAGCCCTTTGTTTTTGTCATTTTTTTTCAAAAAAATCTACCAGACGCTATTTTTTTAAGACTACTCAGCAAGTTTATCCACTTTATCGTTGGCAGCTGACATTATTTTATCTGCTTGCGCTTGCGCTGTTGACTCTATTTTGTCTGCTTTGGCGTTTCCTTCTTCTCTTACTTTATTGGCTTTATCATTTGATGCTTGAAGCGCTTTGTCAGCAGAAGCATTAGCCTTACTTTCAAGACTTTCTACTTTTTTGTCAGTTTCTTTTTTCGCTTTTTCTGCAGCTATTTCTGCAGCTTTTTTTGCTATCGGATTTTTTGCTTCATCTACTAGTTTTTGAGCAGCATCATAACCTTCTTTTTTGAGTTGATCTGATTGTTTTTTTGTCTCTTCAATAGTTTTTTGATGTAATGATAGTCCTTCTTCTTCTATTTTTTTAGCGGCATTTTCCGTTTCATTTCTAACCGCATCGGCTTGTTTTTTTGCTTCGGCAATTAGTTTATCTGCTTCTGCCTGAGCATCCTCAAGAATTTTTTTAGCTTGTTCTCCTAATTTGTCTTTTATGATTTCCTTCCCTTGGTCTACTAAATCTTGTTTCATATCATTGCTAGATTCTTTTAGGTTAGAAATAAGAGAAGGTTTTAATACAGTTCCTCCAATATTGAATTTTACCGGGATATTTTTGGGAATTGCAACTTGAGTTCCAGCTGTTGCATTTAATTTATCTAATATCCCAGAGGCAACTTCATTGACATTGCTGCCCAACATTTCAGATGGCACGTCAGCATTCCATACGTAATCTAATTCCTGATTGAAACTAGTTGTACCAGAGATGTTAGAATTAATTTTACCCATTTTAAAAGGTGTTTCTTTTACCCAAATCTTGCCTTCTTTAAATTCAAAAGAAAGGTCTAAGTTTTGAATAGTTTGATTTTCTAGTGTTTTAACTTTAATCATTTCTGCTACTTTGGCAAGCATTGGATGACCTTCAATTTTCACTTCATTAGAAGCAAAATCCCCAAATCCTGTAATACTTTCATAAATCGGACTGTAGTTTTCATCTAGTTCTGCTACGATGGCCATCTTTGTTGAGAATTTCCCTTTGCAATACTTAGCTATGCTGGCGTATTTTTGAACTGTATTGAAATAATTAAACGATTCTTGAAAATCAAGATTTTTAATGTCATATTGAAAATCTATTTTGGCTCTTTTAGCATTTAAAGCTTGATAATCTCCATTCATTAAAATGGAACCATTAAAAATGTCCATGTTTAAATTCTTCATGGAAGCTACTCCATCAAGAATTGCGATTTTTCCTTCAAGGTTCTGTATGTTCAAACTGTCATATCTCATTTTAGACACTGTTGAAGTCAACATAAAATCAATATTTGTAGGTAATTGAAATACTTCAGCATTTAAACTGTCGTTAGTGGTTGTCGTTGTTGAAAGGTCTTCTGGGGCAGTATTAGCTTCTTCTTCATATAATAATTGATCTAGATCTAGATATGTTGAAGATACATTTAGATTACCTTTTAAAACATCATCCTTTAAGGCGTAAGCCATGTAATTTGTAAGGATTCCATCTGCGTGTAAGTCACTATTACCTATCTTGGAATCAAATGTTGCTAGGTTCAGTTGTTGTGGCGAGAATTCGAATAACATCTGAGAAATAGCGACAGGATAATTTAAACCGGGTGAAGCGTAATTCATACCCTCCACTTTTAGGTTCCCGTTGGCATCAAACTTATCATATTCTTCATTCTCAATACTTGATAGTCTTCCTTTTAGATTGATGTCTGAAGTTATAATTCCAGAATAATCTTCACCTTCTGCAAGAGGAATTACATTTTTCAATTGACTCAAATCCATAAAGGTCTCTAAGTTAGATTTTATATTAGGGTCAGTCATCGGATTAGTAAGATACAATGAAGCGTTTAATTTGTTTTCCAAAAACTTCAAAGAAAGGGATTTAAGATTTACAATTAAATTATCTAAATCAGGACCTGCTTCTCTTGCTATATTTAAATCTAGATTTAAGTTCTCTAATTTAGAAGGAAGGTCAGGGTATTGTAACCACGCATTTGATATAACAGTGGTTAAATTAAATCCTGGCATATCTGTTTCAGAGTATTTGCCATTTAAACTTCCTGATAAATCAATTTGACCATCAGTTTTAATATTATTGAAGTCTTCTGTGAAAGCACCTGGAATGATACTTAATAAACTTTTGAAAGTTTGATCAAGGGTGTTGAACGTGAAGTCAAAATCCATAAAATCATCTTTCATCAACATTGAGCCATCAAAATGAAGTTTTAAAGCATTAAGTTGTGCGTCATTTTCTTTGAAAGTAATTTTCATTTCATCTTCAGGCATAGCGATTTCTAAATCACATTTTATGTCAGTAGTACTTTTGCTTAAGTAATTGAATCCATCATAACCAAATGTAAGACCTGTAGATGCTGTAGTGGTTTCCAATGTATAAATGACATCATCTATTACAATATTTCCTTTGTGATTTAACTCAGAAAGATTAATAAAAGTGGCGTAAAATTGATCATCATAAGTGATGTCACCATTGATAATCTCGTAATGTTCTAGTGCAAATTTGAACGCAGAAGGTTCTGTAACTTCTTCTTCTACCGTAGTAGTGTCAGAAATTGCAATGTCGTAGTTGGCTTTACCGTTGGAAAGAACCATAATGTTAAGGATGGGTTCTGTAAGATAGATTTCGTCTACTTGATATTGGTCTCCCATAATTGCTTGCCAAAAATCAAGTTTAACTGTCGTGTTTTTGATTTGAGCTAAAGTAACGTTATCAAATTCATCCTTTCCTTTAATAGAAAGGTCATCTATGGAAAGCGTTAGGTTTGGGAAAGTTGTTATAAATGTCAAATCAGCCTCACCAAAATCTAAGGTAGCATTAAGGCTAGCATTGGCCTCATCTTTGATAAGTTGAATAATTTGATCTTTAAAAAGAATCGGAATTAGTATTAAAATAATAATGATTACAATTAGTGAAATCCCAGACCATTTCAATAATTTTTTCCAAAATGGTTTTTTCTTTTTTTCTATGTTCTCCATACTTTTTTGAATTGAAGTATAAAGGTAAAGAAGAATTTAGAATAGTAGAAAAAAAGAAGTTGTTAAATTTATCTAATTAAATTAACATGTCCCGTAAAGGTTTGGGGTGTACCATCTGTTTCACTTTCAGTATTGATTTTCCATATATAAGTATCTGATTTAACGGGAAGACTATTATGAGTACCTTTCCATCCAACTAGAGGGCTATTAGATTCAAATATTAATTCTCCCCATCTATTAAATATTAAGAATTCAAAATTTGTCTTATTGTAACTATTGACAACGGGATAGAAAATATCATTTACGCCATCATTGTTTGGGGAAAATGTATTTGGAACAAAAATAAAAAAATCATCATCTATGACAACAGTTTCACATATTGTATCAATGCATAAGTTTGTGTTGGATGCAACTAAACAAACTTCGTAATTGCCAGGTTCATGATTCGGAAATAGAATTGTAGTGTTAGTTTCATGAATCGTTACTGTGTCGTCATTGATTACTGTATACCAAAATTCACTATCGGCATTTATAGAAGTGTTGATAAAGGTGATTTCTGGATTTTGTGTGGAAGTGGGTTGAGGGCCAAATGTAAAAGCTGCTAGAACTGCTCCTGGACTTAAAAGAGATATGTCTTCCGAATATGTGCATCCATCATCATTACTTATGGTAATGCTATAGTCTCCCGAACATAGTGATAGGAATTCATTGGAAACTTGAAAAGAGTTGCCTCCATCAATGCTAAATTTTGTGGCATTTGAATTTTCAATTATCACAGAACCATCACAATCTGAGTAGCATAAAGGTGAATCGGAAATTACATTGTCAATTGTTACCGCTGCAGGTTCTGTAACTAGGATATTGGAAACATTCAAAACACAACCATTGGCGTCTGTCACAGTAAGATTGTAATTGTTAGAGCAAACCCCTGTTGGATTGCTTGTTGGCGTTAAACCATTATTCCAGGAATATGAGAAAGGTGCTGTACCTCCATTAATTATTACATCTATTTCACCTGTACATGGAGCATTTATTATATTGCAAATGTTATCCTGAACTAAAATATTTTCTTGCATTATACTTGGCTCACCAAGCGTTACTTGAATGTTTTTGCTGCAATTGTTATCATCTTTTACAACTATATTATAGAGGTCTGCTGAAAGGTTACTAAAAACTGAAGTAGACACAAAACTAGCACCATTATCTAAGCTGTATTCATAAGGCGATGTACCTCCATTTGCTGTAATACTAATTTCTCCTGAAGCATCTTGAAAACATTTTAAGTCTGTTGAAAATTCAGTAATTGTTAATTCTGCTGGGTCTGAAATGGTTACAGTTTCGGTAAGTGTGCAAAGAGGGTCTGCTACTTCAACGGTATACACACCAGCGCATAGTCCATTGATAGATAGTGTGTTTGCGCCAGGGATTGAAGTGCCACTAGGGTCGAACCATTGTATTGGCGCTGGCCCTGTAGTTCCAGTAGTATCTAGTGATGCAATTCCAGAGCATTCTCCAAAGCAAGAGTTGTCTGTGTGAGAAGTAGTTAACACCATGCCGCAACATGGAGGGCCAGGAGCTAAGGTTGTGGATAACTGCGCGGTACATCCATTTGCATCTACAATGTCAATAGTGTAATTCCCCGAAGCTAAATTATTAAAAACACCATTAGAGTTATTCGCTGAAGATGTTCCGGATAATGTGTACGTAAATGGCGCTACACCGTTAACAGTTGAAAAAGTAAGAGAACCATTACCATCACCGGTACAGGTTTCGCTAACTGGTGTCACATTAATCGTTATGGCTGGATAAACAGTAACCACAGAAGTTTCAAAAATGCTATTTCCTGCTGCTTGAATTATTTCGACATCATAATTTGTTGTTACCGTAGGATTAACATAAGCAGTGTCTCCAGCAGCATTAGTGCCAATAAAGCCAGGTATAGAAGTGTCCCAACTGTATGTATTTCCATCAAAAGCTGTAATGATTGCAGTTTCGCCTGCACAAATGGTTGCATCTGTAACACTTCCGCATGTAACAGAGGCGGAACCAAAAAAGTCAAGAGGTATATTAGTTGATGTTCCTGAATAATTTGAAAAGCAGATGATGTATTGCTCTCCAGCCACCACATTTAACGCATTCTCAAAGTTGTCTTGGGTACCGGGTGTCGGGATATTTCCGGGATCAGCAATTCCTGTAAAACCGTTACACGTTCCATTCCAATTACAAGCTACTGGAGCTAGCGTATTGTTTGTGATATCATCACACGTGGTGGTATTTAATGGCCAAAGTGCCCAGTCATAGCAGTCGAAATTGGAAGGAGCGCCATCACCAAGGCTAAATTCAAGTGTACCACTACTGGTTACATTTATTTGCAGCCATGTGGAGTTTAGTTCACCAGATTGTAAGCAGCCAGCATTCCCAGGAGAGGAGTTGACATTTGTTAGTGGATTGGATATGTTATCTGCAGTGGTAAAGTCAATATCATTACCAGATCCAGATGCAGTAACTGTAAAACTCGGATTGGAGCATGCTTCACCGTATTGGTTGCAGTCACCAAATTGACCGAAAGCAAAATTGGATAGAAAACATAATGTAATTAGGGCTAGATAATGTTTCATTCTTTACAGTCTATTTTTTGATCAATAATTGGGTCAACATTATAAACACCTTCATTTATACACTTGAATTCCATTTCAAATTGATTCATCCAAGTGATTACTTTGGCTAAAGAGATGTCTGAGTTTTCATAATAAATTAACAAAAACTTTTTAGATGGAATATCACATCTAGAAACTGAAACACCACTTTGTGATCTTATGAAATTATCAATTTCATGCGCCTTATCAGGAGAATCTAAATTTGTAAAAACGAATTGAATAAATTTCCTGTCTGGTGGATTCTGAGCACTAATGTTAACTAAACTAGAGGAAGTGAAAATTAAAATCACCAAAGAGAATAAATAAATACGCATAATTGACTAGGTTGTATTTTATTAACGTTGCTTAACTTATATGGTTGCTTAAGTATTTAAGTTAAAGTTAATTAAAACATTTCAATAAAAAAATCAAAACTTGATGGATGGTAGTAATCCTAATCAATAGTTATCTTTGTAAGATGCAAGTGAAAAAATTTACATTTAATCCTTTTCAGGAAAATACTTATGTTCTTTTTGATGGAAGTAAGGAATGCGTAATAGTGGATGCTGGATGCTATTACCCGCAAGAATTTGAAGAATTAAAGTTGTTCATTCAAGAGAATGGTTTAAAAGTGGTTAAGTTAATAAGTACACACAGTCATTTGGACCATGTATTTGGAAATAAGGTGGTATTGGATTTTTTTAAAGTTCCTCTAGGTATTCATCCAGAAGATGAAACAACATTGGATGCTTTAGAGCAAACCGCTTCCATGTACGGTATTCCAAATGTTTTGAAATCTCCTGAACCTGATTTTTATTTTAATCATGGAGACTTTGTTGAATTTGGTGATACAAAATTGGAAGTTAGATTTGTACCAGGACATGCACCGGGGCACGTGGTTTTTGTTAATCATGAAGCGGGAGTTGTGATAAACGGAGATTGTTTGTTTCAAGGGTCCATTGGTAGAACAGATTTACCAGGAGGTAATCATGAATTATTATTGACCAAAATTAAAAAGGAATTATTTACACTTCCTGATCATTTTGTTGTATATTCTGGTCATGGAGGGGAGACAACAATAGGAACGGAAAAATCAACTAATCCATTTTTTTAAATTGTGTGATGTTAATGCTCTATTATCATTAACTTTGTAATCTAAAATTTAGCACTCTTAAGGTGCTATTCAACCTAAATTAAAGAAATTATGGTGACAACAGATCAATTGAAAGATCTAGCAGGACGCATAGAGGCGTTGAGGGGGTATCTTTGACGTGGATAGAAAGAAAGTTGAAATTGAGGAGGAAGAAGTAAAAACTCAAGATCCGGAATTTTGGGATGATCCCAAAAAAGCCCAAATTGTTTTAAAGAGCATAAAGCAAAAGAAATTTTGGGTGGATGCTTATGAGAAAAATTTTGCAAAATATGAAGATCTAGAGGTGCTATTTGAATTTGCTAAAATGGAGGAAGCTACTGAAGAAGAAGTAGACGAAGAGTATGAAAAATTATTGGCAACGATAGAAGAATTAGAATTTAATAATATGCTTTCTGCGGAAGAAGATTCTTTAAGCGCAGTTTTGCAAATTACAGCAGGTGCAGGCGGTACGGAGGCCTGTGACTGGGCGTCTATGTTGATGCGTATGTATATCATGTGGGGGGAAAAGAATGGCTATAAGGTTAAGGAGTTAAATTATCAGGAAGGGGAGGTTGCTGGAATCAAAACAGTAACATTAGAGTTTGATGGTGATTTTGCCTTTGGCTACTTAAAAGGAGAGAATGGCGTACATAGGTTAGTTCGTGTTAGTCCTTTTAATTCGCAAGGAAAACGAATGACCTCTTTTGCATCAGTTTATGTTTATCCTTCTGTAGATGATACAATTGAAATAGTAGTAAATCCAGGTGACATTAGTTGGGATACTTTTAGGTCTGGTGGAGCTGGTGGGCAGAATGTCAATAAAGTAGAAACGGGTGTTAGATTGAAGCACGCACCTACTGGTATTGTAATTGAAAATACTGAAACTCGTTCACAATTAGGTAATAGAGAGAAAGCGATGCAGTTACTGAAATCTCAGTTGTACGAACTTGAATTGAGAAAGCGTAAAGAGTCCCGAGATGAAATTGAATCTGGTAAGATGAAGATAGAGTGGGGGTCTCAGATTAGAAGTTATGTAATGGATGACAGAAGGGTTAAAGATCATAGGACAAATTATACAGTTAATGACCCTGATAAAGTTTTGGGTGGAGAATTAGATGAGTTTTTAAAGGCTTTCTTAATGGAGTCAAGTAAATAAGTAAAATGGCAAAAGTAAATAGAGGTGAAAGAGTAAAACTCAAGAAAGGAGCGTTCAAAAGAGCTTTCGGTATTTTTGCTTATAGTAAGAAGTATTCGGGAATTCTAATCGTTAGTATGTTTTTTCTTGTATTGTCAAGTGTTGCAACATTAGCATTTCCATATTTGCTAGGAGCACTGTTTGGCTCACAGGAAACCTCTGAAAGTAACCCTTTTGAATTGACAAATTTAGATAACATCAATGTGCTTTTGGTTTTGCTGTTTGTTACATTTGCAGCAAATGCATTATTTGGATTTTTTAGAATTTATTTTTCTAGCAGATTTGCAGAAAGCACGCTGGCAGAGATTCGTAAAGCAGCATTTAAGAAATTATCATTTTCTGAAGTAAGTTTTTATGATAAAAACCAAGTTGGAGAATTAAGTAGTACGGTAGCAACAGATTTAAACTCGTTAAATTCTTTATTGTCTACTTCTTTAGCGGAGTTTATTCGACAATGGATAACAATTATAGTAGGTATTGTAGTATTGGCAACAATTTCTCCAAAATTAATGGGGGTGATGTTGCTGGTAGTGCCAATTGTGATTTTGTTTATTCTAATTTTCGGTAGAGTAATTAAAAAGATTTCAAAACGAACGCAAGATGCTATGGCTACATCTAATAATGTACTTAGCGAAACTTTAACAGGTATTAAGATTGTAAAGTCATTTGGTAATGAGTTTTATGAAATGGCGCGTTATGGAAAGCAAGTAGATTTGATAAAAAAACTTGCTGTAAAAGGAGCTATAGCAAGAGGTTTGTTTGCTTCATTTATTATTCTTGGTTTATTTGGTGCGATTACGTTTGTCATTTACTCTGGTTACAATATGACACTTACAGGCGAATTAAGTTCAGAGGAGTTTCATGTCTTTATATTGTTTACCGCATTTTTGGCAGCTTCATTTGCTGGAGTAGGAAGTTTGATGGGGGAGATTCAAAAATCTGTTGGAGCGACAGAGAGATTAGTAGAGATTTTGGATAATAAAACTGAACAAATTACAGAAAGTGCACATCAAGAAAGGTGGGATGGTAAGGTTGAATTTAGAAATGTTGATTTTACCTATGAAACAAGAACAGATGTACAGGTTTTAAAGAATGTATCGTTTGAAGTTAAGCCAGGAGAAACTGTAGCAATTGTGGGACCTTCTGGAGCAGGGAAGTCTACTATTACATCACTAATGTTGAGGTTTTATGAGGTTAGCAATGGAGGAATTTATTTTGATGATAAATTATCAAAGGATTACCAATTGTCTGAATTAAGAAAACAGATGGCCATTGTTCCTCAAGAAGTGATGCTATTTGCAGGAACGATTCAAGAAAATATTGCTTACGGAAGACCTGATGCTACTGACGCAGAGATTCAAGATGCAGCCGAAAGAGCTAATGCCATGGAGTTTATCTCTAAATTTCCAACTGGAATGGACACTTTGGTGGGGGATAGAGGTGTTCAATTGTCTGGAGGACAGAAGCAAAGGATAGCTATTGCAAGAGCGATTCTTAAAAATCCTACTATTTTGATTCTAGATGAAGCAACAAGTTCTTTGGATAGTGAAAGCGAAAAATTAGTGCAGGATGCATTGGATAAGTTGATGGAGAACAGAAC
>JBFHGR010000024.1:0-35074 GCA_041583015.1 Parvicella sp.
TATTTGGTAATCTCTAGCAATGATATGCTCTCCATCTTGCAATTTGGAAATGGAATTTTCAGGATAACTATTTTTCACCTCATCCAACATCACTTGCTGACTCACAACTTTGCTCCAATCCCATTTATTACCATCAAAAGGCATAAACTCGATGAACCTTACAGCAACTTTATCACGCTCAGACCACTTTACAAAATCAATTACTTCGTGCTCATTCACTCCTTTAATAACCACAACATTTAACTTCACTTCGAAATTCAAATCAATAGCTCTGCGAATGTTGTCCATCACTCCATCAAAATGATTTCTCCTAGAAATACGATTGAATGAATCCTTATCTAAACTATCGATACTAATGTTCAGTTTGTTGATTTTTAACTCTTGCAATAGGTCAAAATAATCATGTAATAGAACAGCATTAGTAGTAATACTCAATTCGACTGGAAGTTTGGACAGTTCTGAAAGAATAAACTTAATATCCTTATTCACCAATGGCTCACCACCAGTAATTCTAATTTTTTTTACGCCTAAATTGACAAATGTGATAGCAAATGTAATGACTTCCTCAGCCGTCATGAAATGAGATTTATTTCTCAACTTTATCCCTTCTTCTGGCATGCAATAAGTACAGCGAAGATTACATTTTTCAGTAAGAGAAATGCGTAAGTAATCATGAATTCTTCCGTGTGAATCTATCAGCATTATTGTTAGATATTTCCAGCAAAAAATTGAAGACCAACTGTAAGTCTAGGTAACTCATTAAAATTCCAGACCCCTTCTTTGGTTTTAAAATAATCACTCATTCTGTACCTAGCAAACAAAGCAAAATTGGTTTTCCCAAATTTCACTTCAGGACCATACTCAAATCGTTCCAAATATTTCAACTTACCTAAATTAAGTCTTGAAACATCTGTATAATTGGATAGGTTATTTTCATACTTAGCAGAAAACCTTCTAATCATCAACCAATTCACATACCCCCCTAAAGAAACATAGCTACCTAATTGATTACCTCTTTTAGGCTTTAGGTTAATTTGTAAACCAAGGCCAACTCCCATTTTAACAAACCAGTATTTTGCCTTTGTCAAATCTGTTTTAGCAACAGGAAACTGAATTGAATCTCCCTGATCAATAATCAACCTTGACTGATCGTAACTTAAATTATAATCCAATACACCTGCAAATATTTTACTAAAGTTCCGATAGTACCTAGTACCAGAGTAAAACGAAAAAGAATTAAAATTTTTCACAGGTGACAAATCTTCGCCATCCAATGAAACATTGTTTACTCCAAATCCAATTCCTCCATAAGGATGATTAAAGACACCTCTATTCGGACCAAAATCATCATCATCATCCTCCAAGTTTTCCGGGACTGTCTGTCTAAGAATTATGGTCTGAGCAGAAGCAGTAGTTGCTAAAGTCGTACAAAACCCAAGAATTATCATTTTCAAAAACCTATTCACCTTCTCCCTCCTTTTTTTCTTGTTTTTTAAGCACGATAGAAGTTGAATACCCCTTGTACCAAATACTAAAAATATAATTTCGATTTACCTTAATTACTTTAGACAAAATATTCAATTTATTGGGTGCAATTACATCATACTCCATTATCACACCATCACTAGAAGATAGTTTATAGTAGACGTAATTAGGTTGACTTTGTTTAGTATTGCTATCATCAGACAAATACGAATCCGCCATATGCATATTAGCTGGAGCTTTTTTTCCTGAGAACTTAGAATGATAATTGATAACCACCTGATCATTCATTTCAAAGTACTCTGGAAGAATACTCACCAACAAAGAATCTCCTTTTATTCTAACATCAACCGTTTTAGGCACTATTTCAGATTCTGCTATAATATTACCTGCTAAAGGCACTCCAAAACCATGCGCATAATCAAAATAAGGATATAAATTAGCCGCTCTTTCAATTTTATGGAAAAGTTCCATAACTTTCAAGGTAGAATCATGCTGTAAAGCACACGCTGCAAAACCTGCTGTCAGCGGACTAGCAAAAGAAGTTCCTTGAGCCTCATGCATGCCTGTTTTAGCTCCATAAGCAATTACGTGTCCATAAGCTGCTACATTGGGCTTCATTCTCATATCTGCCGTAGGTCCATAAGAGCTAAAGGAAGTATGAATACCAGTCCAAGGATTGATTCCCCCTACAGTCAAAACACTATCTGCATCAGCAGGAGCTCCTATATATTTCCAATAACCATCACCTTCATTACCAGCAGCATTCACCACTAATATTCCTTTATGCGCAGCCAAGTTACCAGCCCTTGAAATCAGCGCAGTTTTGCCATCCATATTTTCTTTAAAATACAGAGACGTAGTATAGCCTAAGGAACTATTAATAATATCTGCGCCATTTTTATCCGCCCACTCTACCGCCATTAACCAATCTTCTTCTTCACTAAGGCCCTCCTTCAGCATCCTCTCTGTTCTAGCTAACAAAAATTCTGCATCAGTAGCCAGACCAATGTTGACGCCATTTGAAATTCCTGCAATACAACTTAACACAGTACTTCCGTGTGAATTAAACTTATATACTTCCGAACTATTCTTATGAAAATCCCAAGTCGCAACAATGCCTTTTCTCTCCCTGATATGGCTAAATTCGTCTGCTGTATTAACCCCTGGAAAACCTGCATCAATGATACAAATCCTAACTCCTTTTCCAGTAAGTTTTGCCTCTTTAAATTTCTCTCCTTGCATCCAAGCAGTCTGACCTTTCAGAACAGACATTTGTCCAGGCTTCATTGGACCTCCAACAATGTTTTCAGCCAAATAATTTTTAGATGTCATCGGGATAACATCAGTAACAAAAGGTAGGTTTCTAATCATTTCTATTTGAAAATCAGAAGACACCACTACAGCCAATGCATTAAACCATCGTGTGTGTCCAGAAACAGTATCACTAAGTGACAAAACTTTGGCATAATAATCCGAACGAATAGGCAAGTCAGAAAACTCAACCAATGGTAGATCATGTTTTAATCGTCTATCAATAGCTTTGCTATCAAAATACTCCAGAGGATTAAAATCAACACCATCTTTATCCGCTAGAAAAACCCAATATTTACTTTGAGAAAACAGCGATAAGCCCAGAAAAATTAATAAAATTGAAAAAGTAAATTTCATTCGGTTCATTTGAAAACGTGAAGATAATTAAAAATAAATTGAAGAATTTTGCCAAAGCAACTCCTTGTAATCATTTAAAATCATCTAATTTCTAATTTTTTTAATTATAAATTTAACTAACTGCACTATTGCCAAGACCAAAAAACCTACAACAATACCCGTTACTACTTCTGCCAATAAGCTAGGCCAAGAATGTAATATATCATGGATAAACTGGATATTATGCATGAATATTCCTCCTGAAACTAAAACTAGAGCAACTGTGCCTATAATGCCAATAGCTTTAATAACCATTGGCATAGACCTTACCATAAGGGTTCCAACTTTTTTCCTAGCAGGCTGTGAATTTCTTTGCCCTTGCACAATCATATGATACCCAACATCATCCATTCTCACAATCATAGCAACAATACCATATACACCTATTGTAGCCACAATTGCTATAATTGTTACGACAATAACTTGAACAAATATAGCCTCACCAACCACAGCCCCTAAAGCGATAATTATGATCTCTACAGAAAGAATAAAATCTGTAAGAATAGCTGATTTTATTTTTTCTTTTTCTACGGCTAAAACCTCTTCTCTGCTCAATTCTTTTTTACTTAATTGATTTTCTTTGTGGTGATGAGGAAAGATATATTCCAGCACTTTTTCAACCGCCTCATACGATAAGTACAAACCTCCTATTATTAAAATAATGACAATAGACTGAGGCAGAAAGTAACTCAACAAAAAAGCAATTGGGAGTATAATTAACTTATTCATAAATGAACCTTTGGTTATTGCCCAAAGCACCGGAACCTCACGTTCAGAAACAAATCCTGATGACTTCTCTGCATTTACAGCAAGATCATCACCTAAAATACCCGCGGTTTTCTTTCCAGCGATTTTCCCCATCGTTGCAACATCATTCATCAGCGTAGCAATATCATCAAGAAGCACAAAAAATCCAGAAGCCATTTTAAAATTTATTTTTATTAATACAAAGATAACAGAAGAAAAAGCAACATAGTTTCAAAACTAATTTTTAAATTAAATTGATATGAGAAGAGCTTGTAAAATGATAAGTAATCCAAATACTATAAAGAGGCATTTACAAGCAAAGAACTCTTCTAAAAATAAAGGTCAAAAAAAAAAGAGGTGCATCAAACACCTCTTTTCTCAAAAATTCAACAGCTATTAATTCTTGATTAACTTTTTAGTTATTTTATCATTTCCAACGGTTAATGTAACTACATAAATTCCCTTAGACCATTCATTAGAATTCAATGCTACTCTAGTAGAATTAACTGTCATTGAGTTAATCAACCTACCATAACTATCATGCACTTGCAAATTGGTATTCTCAGGAATATTTAAAAAAGTAAAACTAGTACTTGACGGATTTGGGAAAACAGCAATTGCCTCCAAAGGATTATCATCTATACCTACAGAAGGAGAAAGTAGATCCTGTCTCTCATTTTCCAATACTCCTCTCATATGCATAGCTTGATCTAAAGTAAACATGTTCTTGCATATTTCAGACGAATAATCCATATGGTTTTCAATTAAGTCAGGTAAATCGTTAGGGTCAGGTTGACCTCCAATGCTATCCACACATGTGTTATTACTAGTATTACAATCAAACTCACTTTGATAACCTTGATTAGGCGTATCATTCATCCCATCGTCTTCTCCACAACTTTCTCCTCCAAAAAAACCACCTCCGTCTCCCCAAATATGTCTTAGTCCTAAATAATGACCAACTTCATGTGTTGCGGTTCTTCCCGCGAAAACCACATTACCTCCACCACCATTTGGAACTGGATAAGGCACAGGATTATTACTCCCAATTGTTCTATAATCTAAAACCACACCATCCAACTCAGGACTTGGAGCGTTACTATTAGCTGGCCAATTAGACAATCCTGCAGGAGGATAAGCATAACCAAATAAAGCTCCAAACGTATTTTGAATTTTACACACCCAGATATTTAAATAGTATTGAGTATTCCATGCATCACTTCCTCCTTCAGCAGTTTGTTTAACCTCATCTGGCAATCCAGCGAGACTAACACCAAAAGTCTCTGTAGTTTCTACTCGTTCTATATGAGCTAGATTAAACTGAATATGAGGATTACCAGCAATTGGTTCAAATATCGACCTTAAATTAACCGTATCAGGATTAGTTCTGCCGTAATCTTGATTTAAAATATCAATTTGATTAAAGATAACAGAATCTGGGATATTTTCGGCTGGGTCTGAAGAACTCCAAACCACATGAACAACAACATTTACAGTATAAACTTGACCGCTTTTGGTAGAAAATTGATGAGATTTTTGGAATGCGTTATCAGCAGCTTGTTTAAACCCTGGATAATTATTTTCTAAAATATCTAAGGTTAGTTTTGCATCATTAATAACACCTGTATTCCCCATTACATAATCTGCTGGGTTCTGAGCAAAACAGTTTAACCCCAACCACATAGCACTCACTGCGAGTAGTATTTTTTTCATAGTTTTTTTTAATTAATAGATTACTAAAATAATGTATGCAATCTGGATTCGTTGCCTTGTTAAAAAAATAATACATGAGTGGGTTTATCACATGATAAAAGGACAAAAAAAGAGCGGCACTCAAATAAATGAATACCGCTCTTTAGAGAATTTTTGAGATATTAAATTTTGCTCTTCAATTCCCATTTAAACCATCTATATACAACCATCTTAAATCTGTACAACAAGTAATACATAACTGGCACAACGATAAGCGTTAAGAAAGTTGCGAATGTTAAACCATAAATAATAGCCTCACTCATAGGACCAAAGAACTGTGCATTGTCACCACCAAAATAAATCTTAGGATCAAACTCCGACATCAAAGAATAAAAATCAATATTCATTCCTGTGGCCATAGGTATCAAACCTAAAATGGTTGTAATAGCTGTCAACAATACAGGACGCAATCTTGTTTGACCACCTGTAATAATAGCATCTTTCACTTCTTTGACACTCAATTGCTGTGTTTCTGAATAACCTTTTTCCTCTTTCTTACGAACTCTAAGCAAATTGGTGTAATCTATCAGTACAATTGCATTGTTCACAACAATACCAGCAAGTGAAATTATTCCAATCATTGTCATCATAATCACGAAAGGGCTACGAGAAATTACAATTCCTAAGAAAACACCTGCTAAACTCAATATCACAGATAACACTATTATAATCGGTGTTGAATAAGAATTAAACTGCATTACAATAATCAACAGAATTAAGAATACAGCAATCAACAATGCCGAAGTTAAGAAAGACATTTCCTTCTGTTGCTCCTCCATTTCTCCTCCAAATTTAAAATGAACACCTTGAGATTCATACTTTCTCCAAGTTTCTGACGCTTCAAAAGTTTCCATTTTTTCCTTTGTAATTGCTACTAACTCATTACCATTAGCTCCCTCTTCAATTCCTGCCGAAACAACAACTACATTCTCAAGATTATCTCTTCTTATAGATGTGTTTTTATACACTATTTGATAATCCTTTACCACTGATAAAATCGGTACTGTAAGGAATTGCCCTTTGTTATTTCTAAACATTATCTTCTGATTCAAGATAGCATCAATATCACCTCTAAATTCTTTATCAAACCTAATGTTCAGGTCATATATTTCATCCCCTTTTTCATAAGTAGAAACATCCTTACCAAATAAAGCCGTACGAACAGTAGACGCCACTTGTCCAAAACTCATTCCCGATGTTCTTAATTTGATACGATCAAAAATAATTTTAAACTCAGCCTTACTCATTTTCACATCAGTATCCACTTTCTGCATTCCAGTAATTTGCTCCGCGTTAATGAACTTTTTAATTTCGGAAGCAGCTTCTACTAACAAATCATAATTTTCTGAACCACCCACTTCAATATAAATTGGATCTGCAGTTGGAGGGCCTACAGCCTCTTTATCTACAACAATTTTCAAATCTGCTAAGTTCCCTTTCCAACTATGAAGTTTCTCTTCAATTCTTTTCTTAACTATACTAGTATTGAGTCCTTTTCTGTGTTCAAATTCTGAAAATTTAATGGTAATTTTAGATTTATGGGGGGTTTCTCCACCCGCAGACCCCATCTGATCTTTAGCAGTTCCTTTTCCTACCTGCTCAAGAATTGACGAAATAAATGGTATAGTATCTTTCTTCACTATCCCATCTTCACCTTTTATATCTTTTACATTATATATTGAATTATAGGTATAGGAACTTTCCTTCCATAAAATCTTATCATCACCTTTGTTTTCAATTTCCTCATTCAAGACCTCATCTACCAACATTTTTATTTCTGCAGTTGTCTTATCTGTAACCTCAATATCTGTTCCTACAGGATATTCTACATAAATATTTACGTAATTGGGTTCATTATCTGGAAAGAAAATAGTTTCCGTTGGAAATTTAGCAATTAAAATAAATGACAAAATTAAAATTCCTATCGTTCCAATAAAGATCCAGATAGGTCTTTTGGAAAACATAATCCACTCTAATACCTTACGATACCTTCTCTCCAGTTTAGGTAAAAAAGTATTTTGAAATTTAATACTTGCTGGAAATAAGACAAATATATTTAGCAGGATAAATACTGCAATACTCATCAATAAACTTCCCATACCAATAACGCCTGCACCGTATGATAGTAGAGAAATAACAATCAATACTCCAGCAGTAATAACCCCGTATTTTTTACTTGGTTTATCTTGCCCTACCTTCATCAACATTGCAGTAAGCACAGGATTTATAACCAATGCAACAAACAATGAAGAACCAAGTACAATCATCAGTGTAATAGGTAAGAACTTCATAAACTCTCCCATTATCCCTGGCCAAATAGCCAACGGAACAAAAGCTGCCAATGTAGTTGCGGTGGAAGCAATAATAGGCCAAGCCACTTCACCAACTCCTTTACGTGCTGCTGTGAAACTATCCATACCTTCCTCATCCATCAATCGATAAACATTTTCCACAACAACAATTCCGTTATCCACCAACATTCCCAGCGCCAATACCAATGAGAACAACACCATTACATTTAGCGTTACCCCTGCAGCATGTAACAGCATAAAACTCATGAACATAGACAATGGAATCGCAACCCCTACAAATAATGCATTTCTTAGTCCTAAAAAGAACAATAAAACACCTACCACCAATATTACCCCTAGAATAATAGAGTTTTCTAAGTTGCTTACTTGCGACCTGATTTTATCAGATTGATCATTGGTAAATGACACACCAACTCCGGCAAGATTACCATCTTCTTGCGCTTCTTCTACAATCTCCTTAATTTGATCAATTGCATCAATAATATTTGCTCCTGCTCTCTTTTTGACATCAAGCATAACAACAGGAAGACCATTTTCACGGGCATAACTCGTAGTGTCTGCATCACCAAAAGAAACATCTGCGACTTCATACATGTACACATCTCTATCTCCATCATGCTTTACGACCATCCCCATAATCTCTTCAATAGAAGTAAACTTTCCTTCCAGCATTACAAAATGTTCTACTCCATCAATCTTAATGCTTCCAGCCCCAACATTGACATTTTCATTATTGATAGCCGCTTCAATATCACTTACACTAACTTCTTTACTCTCCGCAGCATCTTGCTTTACTTCAATTTTAAGTTTTTGATCTTGCACCCCACGAATAGCCACTTCATTAATCTCAGTAAGTGCTTCTATTTTATCTTGCAAATACTCCGCCTTAGCATTAAGTACGGAAACTGGAAAATCACCCGAAAGGTTAATATTTACCACTGGCATGTCATTGACATCCAATTCCTTTATGGAAGGTTCGTAGGGTAAATCTTTGGCAAAATTCTTATCCGATTTTGCATCAGAAACGGCATCCGCTACTAAGTCTTTAGCCTCTTTCGTTGATATCGAGAAATCAAACTCCACAATAAGGTACCCTAAATCTTGCAACGCATTAGCTTCAATATCTTCAACACCTTTAATGGTATTCAACTCCTTCTCAATGGGTTTAATAATCTTATCCTTAACTATATCTGGTGAGTTTCCAGGATAAGGAACACTTACGAATATTTTAGGAATTTTAACTTCTGGAAAACTCTCCCTACTCATATTTTGGTATGCAGAAATACCTCCAATAAGTAGTATAGCAATAATCAGATAAACCGTTTTACGGTTACCAACAGACATTGTGGTTAGACCAAACTCTGTTCCTTTATCTTCTTTCTTTGAACTCATTTTATTATCTTTTTTTTCTGATGTAATCAATTACAATTACTCTTTTACAACCTCTACGACAATTCCTTCGTAGACCTCAGTTCTACCTCTTTCCACTACCTCATCTCCAGGCTCAATTCCTTCTGTAACTATAATATTTCCATCATAAGATTTTCCAAGTTTTACGTTTTTTCTAATCACATCATACCTCACTATGGAATCATTAGACTTTTCTTCATTCACTTTTGTGACATATACATAAGAAGTGTTATTCGCCCCTTTAAGAATAACCTTTGAAGGCAGCATAACAGCATTACTATCCACATAGTCTCTTATCTTGACTGTAGAAGTAAGATTAGGCACTAACTTCTCGTTGATAGGTAAGTTAATTTCAATTTGAATAGTTCTACTTGACGGATCTACAAAGCCACCAATTCTTGATACTTCCAATCCGTTCATCGTTTCATTCAAAGCAGAAAACTCCGCAGATACTTTTGCTCCTGTAGCTAAGTAAGCTAAATAAGTTTCTGAAATATTTGCTTTAATTTTTTTATTGGTCAATCCTACAATCATGGCAATTGGAGTGCTTGGTCCTGCCATCTGACCTTGTACCGCATCAACTCTCTCTACGATTCCATCAAAAGGTGCGTATACATTGTATTTACCTTTTTGAGTTTGTAAAGATGCTTTAGACTTCAGCAATGAATTATATTGTCCTTCTGCTTGCTTATAGGCTAATTCTGTACCTACTCCTTTCTCAAAAAGAGATTTTTGCTTTTCGTACAAATACTTTGCTAATTCAATTTGCTCATCTATTTCATTAGCATTACTTGAAATAATAGAATTATCGATACTCGCCAGTAACTCTCCTTTCTTAACCAATTCGCCTTCTTTCTTTTTTACTGGTAAGGAAGTAATCAAACCTCCAACCTCAGGTACTACCTGAACTATTTGATCTGTCTCAACAACTCCTTGCACTGAAATAAAATGCTCAAATACACCTTTTTCTGCTATAGCTACTGTAATATCAGCATAGTCTTTTTCTTCTGATTTGTTCTCTTCTTCTGAAGTTCCACAACTTGTTACAACTGCAACTATTGCTAATAATAAAAAACTCTTTCTCATTTTATTCTGTAATTAAATCTGGTTATAATGTATTTGTTAGTTTTTCTAATGCTAATTTGGCTTTGATTAATTCAAACATGGCATTGGTATAATTGGTTTGCTCTGTGAGTAATTGGTTCTGTGCTTGTGCTAGTTCGATACTATTAACGGTTCCTTCCATGTATAAAATCTGTGTATCATCCAACACTTTTTGTGCAAATTCTTTTGATTTTATCTGTAATTCCAACTTGCTTTTTGCTAGATCATAATTAGTAGTCGCCTGAAATATTTGCATTTTAAGCGCCTCACCAAACTGCATGATGCTTTGCTCCGTTTTTTCTACTTCCAATGCTGCTTGTTTTACTTGCGACATTCTTTGTCCACTGCTAAATATTGGGATATTTAAAGTCAAACCCCACAAAGTTGTTGGATACCATTCTTTATCACTATCAAGAAAATCAAAATCATTTCTTAGTGCTTGCTTTTGGAAGTTAAAAAACGCTGCTAAATTGGGTAAGTAATTTGCTTTAGTATTTTTTAGATTCAACTCATCCAATTGTAACTGTGTGTTTAGGATTCTATAATCAATGTTACTCTCTACAGAAACAGCCCCTGCATCTGTGGTTGTAATCACATCAACATCTCCAGTTACTTCAATTGTTTCCTCTTGAGGATATCCCATTTGAAACTTCAATAAATTCTTGGCTAGTTTCAATTGGGATTCAATACTCTGAATTGCGTTTTGCATTTGTAAAACACCTAATTCTAATTGATAAGCATTGGTTCTAACCATCACTTCTTCCTCCACCAGCTTATTAGTTAGCGTAAGTAACTCATCCATATTAAGTAAAGTACTGTCCAATATTCCCTTATTTTTTTCAAGAATCAACACAGTATAATAGGCTTCTGCAACGTTGAATCTCACATCAATTTCGTTTTTTTCTGTCATTTGCGTGTAAATTTGAGAAGAAGCTTTTACCGCTTGTAGACCTACTAAATAATTTCCACTAAAAACTAATTGAGACACACTTACACTACCAGTAGCATTAAAGTTTGTACCAAACTGTATACCGACCAACTCATCTGCTGGGGCTGCTGGGTTAAATGCATTAGCAGGGAGTACACTCGTAGGAATATCTATGTAATTCATAAATTCACCTTTGGCAGAAACCTGTGGCAAACCAGCCGCTGTAGTTTCCCATATTTTTGCTTCAATGATACGCTCATCTAATCTTGCGTTACTCACATCCATATTATGCTCCAACGCATATGCTTGCGCACTTGCAAGATCAAACGATTGCTGTCCATAACCCAGCATTGCTGAGCACAAAAACATCAAAATAATTTTTGATTTCATTTTTATAATTTAAATTGTTCTTTATTAATTCTCGCTAGCAAATACTCTATACCTTTTTGTGAAGCTACACCTCTTACGTGATACCTAATCATTTCTAAATGGACTTCTGCAAATGAAAACGTATTGTCTTCAATAACTTCAGGATTCCATACAGCATCCACCTTTTGGATATATATCATTGCAATAATTTCTGGATTAATATTATCACGATACAAGCCTTCTTTCACTCCTCTTTTTAAGTTATCCAATATGGATTTCTTTATCACTGTACTTTTGTGATGTTCAAATTTTTTAAAACTTTCTGGATAATACTTTTTTAAGTCAAACACCGCAGCAGGATTAATATTCTTAATCATATGATGAACAAATTCACTGATTTTAATCATTTCATCGATTGCATTTTCCGATTCAAGTAAAATATCATTCAATTTACATGATTCTTCTCTACAGTGAAGGTTTGTCACCTTATCCACAATATCTGATTTATCCTTAAAATACTTATAAAGTGTTTTTTTTGACATCTTAAGATGCTTGGCAATATCATCCATATTGGCACTCCTCACACCAAAGTTCATTAAGACATCTGTAATAGACTTAATTAACTCTTTTTCCTTTTCTGAATATTGTTGTTCCATAATACTTTATCTAATCAATTATATGATTTGATTGGACAAAGGTAAATGAAATAATAACCCACGGAAACGTTTTGCAACTTTTTTTGTTTCCACAGGTACTCAAACCTTAAGAACCCCTGAAAAAACCTATAGTTTCACTGGAAACTTTTTTCATACTCTCAGACAACAATTCAATATTCCAAGGATGTTTTGTATCAAAAGTATGATTCGTTTCCAAAAAACAGGTTTGAGATTTTGGATTCCAGACGGATAACATTGTTGCTTCACGCATTGAAACAGCCTCATCTTTTGTGCCGTGAATTATCAAATACGGAACATCAATTTTTGAGCACCATTTTGGGATGTTTAAGTTGTCTTCGTTCTCGACAAAATCTTTATAAAATGAATAAAAATGTGGCAAATGCTGTTTCGTCCTTCCATTTTTAACATACATAACACCTTCAGTTTCCCATCTTTCCAAATCAATTCCCTTTGGAAACCTCGATTTAAAATCTGACACCGCAGCCCACGTTGCTAATTTAGCAATTCTGGAATCTTGTCCAGCCTTTAAGATGGCAATACCTCCTCCTCTGCTATGTCCTATTAGATATATCGGTGATAACTGAAATTTATTTTCCACAAATGAAACAACCCTATCTAGATCATCTAACTCCATAGAATAGGTGTTTTTAGCAAAAGCCTCTTCATCCGGGAAATCTATAGGATTCTCAATTGTTCCACCATTGTGAGAAAAATTAAATTTAAAAAAAACAAAACCTTCTTTAGCAAAAAGATCTGCTACTAAATTCCAAGCCCCCCAATCTTTGAAACCTTTATAACCGTGACAAAATACCACCACTGGTTTATTTGCCGTATTATCATAAAAAGAAACATCGGCTAAGATTGATTTCTTGCCGATGTTTTCAATAATAATATTTTCTTTTGTAATCAACTTACCCTTCAATTATTTTAATAGCAATAATTTTATCACCCGCTTTGATATCGTCTATGATATCTACACCTTCTATTACTTTCCCAAAACAAGTATGATTTCTATCTAGGTGAGACGTTTGATCTCTACTGTGGCAGATAAAAAACTGAGATCCCCCTGTATTTCTTCCTGCATGAGCCATAGACAGAACACCTCTATCATGATATTGATTATCACCATCTAATTCACAGTCAATTTTGTATCCTGGCCCACCAACTCCGGTTCCTTGCGGGCATCCTCCTTGAATTACAAAATTATCGATAACTCGATGAAATGTAAGTCCGTCATAAAAGCCATCTTCCGATAGTTTAATAAAGTTAGCCACTGTATTTGGCGCATCTTTGTGATAGAACTCTACCGTCATATCACCTTTTTCTGTTTGTATTATTGCTTTTTTCATTGTTTTTTTAAAATTATTTCGCAGGTACAAATGTAGAGATTAGAAATTAAATTCGGACACCAATAATACAAACATCATCTATTTGCTCATGATCTTGCATCCAATTTACAAAAACATCTAAGAGTAATGTTTTTTGCTCATTCATAGGTAAGTGAGCATTTTGAACTAACAACTTCTTAAGCGCTTTCACTTTAAATTTTTTACCTTTTTCTCCTCCAAACTGATCCTGAAAACCGTCCGTCAAGGTGTAGATGACATCTCCCTTAACCACATCAATTTCACCGCCCTCAAATGGAACTTGATCTTTATCATGTTTACCAACTGGCATTTTCTCTCCCTTAATCTCTATCAATTCTTGATCTCTTACAATTAAGATTGGATTATTCGCAGCAACATACTGCATTTTATAATTTTCGAAATCAATACTAATTAAACTTGCATCCATTCCATCTTTACCACCTTCAGCACTGCCATCCATTTTTAATCTGTCAATGATTATTTTCCTTGCATTATTAAAAATATCAGCCGGTTTTCTTAGCCCCTTATCTACAGACCATTCAACAGAAGTAACATTAACAATACTCATAATAGCTCCTGGCACTCCATGCCCTGTGCTATCCGCATTCAGAATCGAAAAAATATTGGCATCCATTTTTTTCGCCCAATAAAAATCTCCAGACACTACTTCTTTAGGTTGGAAAAGAACAAAATATTCTTCCAAATTCTCACTCAACAACTCATCAGACGCGAGAAAACTTCTTTGAATCCTTTCTGCATAACTGATACTATCCGTAATTTCGTGATGCGCTTCTTCTATAATAGATTTTTGTAGTGCTACCTCATCTCTTTGTGCCTCAACTAATTTCTTTTGATTTTCAATAAAAATATGATCCTTTCTTTTTTGTCTATATGCTCGGAACGCAAAGAAACTTAAAAGAATAAAAACACCAATTCCACCAAACAACATGTATTGTTGCTTTTGCTTATTTTCGAGTTCAAGCGATTTTTTTTCATTCAATAACTTTTCACTTTCTGCAATTTCCTGTGCTTCATTTTTTTGCAAATCTTTTTGCGCTAACTGCTCCGACACATCTCTAAAACTCGTGAGAATACTATCTAATTCCCTAGTTTTAAATAGCGCATTTTTATAATCTTCCGCCTCTTCATACGCGCCAATTAATATCTTCAACAGATCACCTCTCTCCTTGGTCAATTGATTTTCAACAGCGTAATCATAGCCCTTCAAGCCTCTTTGTATTGCTTCTTCTATCTTTCCTTGCATCAAGGAGTTTTGCGATAATAAAGCATACTGATAAGCAATCCTCGCTTCCCAGTTGTCTTTTTTATATAATTCAAGCTGTATATGCAACATACTATCTACGGCAGGGTAATTCTTTTTAGCGGTATACTCCGCTATTTTCAAACTTGCCATTTCAGAACTTTTCAAACTATCTTTAAGTGTATACAAAAAGTTGTGATATTCTTCAGCGACAGAGATGCTATCAATCTCATAATAATACTCAGCTAGACGAAAGACGGTCCTTGCCTTTGCTTCAGTATTTTTAGTAAAATACGACATAGACTTTTTTAACAATCCAACATAAACAGAAGCATCTTGACCATGCCCCTGAGAGAAAACCCAAAAAACAGCTTTAGTACCATAGTATTTTCCCGTTGCATTACTATCCTTTATTGCAATTGAAGATTCGATTGCTAAATCAACAATAGCAAGTGACTTATCTAGATTATTAATGTAATAATAGAAATTAGCAATCTTATAATACAACTTACCTTTTTCTTTTTCAGGCAAATTTTTCAGTTCATTAGTTGCGAGTTGAAGATATTCCTCTAGCCCCTCCTTCTCACCTAACTGATGTTTTACAATAAAAACATTGAGATAACATTCCGCAAGTCCTTTTGAGGATAGGCTTTGCTTATTATCGATACAATTCAACAATGAATCAAGTTCCTTTTCTAACTTAAGACTTTCGTCTTCGGATTGAGCTAAACCATTGGATAAGCCCAAAAACATACTTAAAATTACGAAAACAAAAATTCTTAACATTAAAAGGGGCTTATGGTGATTATTCTAACAATCCCAAAATTAACAATTTTAACTAAGGAATAGAAATTTCACTATTTCACCAACCCTAAACAAATTTTCATTCTAATAATCTTCTTTACAGAACCATACACTTGATACTTAAAATCCTCATTTATTTGCATCTCAGAAAGGATATCAAAAATATCTTTCTCTTCCTCCACCGGCATCAATAATTGATCACATCCAGCAGAAACCGCTTTGAGCCCCGAATTAGGCACAGATCTCACTCCTCCCATATTCATAGCATCTGTAATCACAAGACCTCTAAATTTCAATTCATTTTTTAATAAATCCGTAACAATTGCTCTTGAACAAGTTGAAGGTAGATCATTTGTATTGTACTTTTCATTGTTTTTAACTGCAATATGCGCTACCATAATAGAAAGCACCTTATTTTTGATAACAGGTTTGTAATTATTCACCTCCTTCATCTCTCCATCAATGTATACTAATTTCTTATGCGTATCTCCAACTACAAAGCCGTGTCCAGGAAAATGTTTAGCAGTAGCAACTATTCCATTTCTCTGTGTTTCATCGATAAATAAATTAGAAAAACCAATAACCGTATCCATATCCAATCCAAAAGATCTATTACTTACAGTTTTATTGGGCGAAGCATCTATCACTGGCGCAAAGTTTTGTGTAATACCAATCTTATTTAAATCATCTGAAATTGTTTTAGTTACAGTAGTAACTTCCTCCTTGGTTTTAATCATATTTGTCTTAGGGACAGGAGTTGTTCCCTTAATCTTGTATTTTATTAATGTAGGCTCTGCATCTGCACTATATATAGGTCTTAAATACCCATTAGTATCTGCAATACTATCAAATAAATTAACAAAATCTTTGAATGTTTCTGTTGTTCCATTTAATAGCAACACACCACCTATGTAACCTTTTTCTGCTAGTTTCACAACATGTTCTGTCTCCTTTCCATGATCACCTACTGCCGGAACGATTATTTGCCCAACACGAAGCGTATCATTCATTTTATTAAAAACCTCATCTACTTTTCTTTCCAAAATTGGATTGTAGTCATAAAAATCATCTAAATGAAATTGTCTATCATTTTGAGAAAAAACAAAAATTTGAGAAACTGCTCCTAAAATAAGAAGTCCTATTTTTTTATACTGTAACATGCTGATTATATTTAAGTTCAAAAGTACGAGGTTCAATACAAGGATTACTCCAAAAGTAAATGGAGTTATTCAGAATTCAATGTTGACTTTGTGATTCATATCGGTTGATAACTTTGTGGATAACAGATATTAGTAATATACATTCTCACTCTTAGGACTCTTAATTTTGTAAATGAGAAAGACTATAACATTATGATATCATCATTATTCGGAAGAAAGAAAATTACAGAGGAGAAATTGGCTAACATTTTTGTTAACTCAATGTTGAAGGCGGTGGATAATAGTTTTGGAGATGTAGTAGACTCAATCTGCAATGATCCAGAATTTAAAGAAAAACCTTATATCGCAAAAGACGATAGTGACAAGTTCTTAATGATAGTGGTAGTGGGAAATTTCTCGTACCTTACAAGATACTTCAGCAACACTGAAGAGATGGTTTTGAAGGGAAAAATCACACAAAAATTTGCCACAGTATTTGGTTTATCTTATGAAGAAATGAATTCTATTTTTAAAGATTACACTAACTTTATCTATAGAGTTAATCACCCTTCTAAGAACATTATTTACGGCATGTCAAAAGCAGTTTTTTACAAATACAAATTGGGAAAATATCAAGATGAGTATTTTGCTCAACTGGATGCACCTAACCCTCTTTTCCTAAAAAGAATGGATTCTTTAATGCTCAATTACGTTTGGAATTGGAGCACATTTTTAGATAAATACAAGTTCACACCAGTTGAAGCTATTTAGTATTTATATGTCAATTGACCTTCCCAATTGTTAATTGTAAAAATCACTGAGTAATCTTTATCTTTTCCTGGGTATTTTATTGTGGAAATATCAAATACAAGTGTATCTTTTACTATTGACTTGCACATATCCTCATTGGAGTTATGTTCAATAAACACACTTAATTTTGGCGGCATGCTTTTCATATAAGCATTACTAGCAAACGCCTTAAAAACGTGTGATTTACACCCACCTCCATATGAAACATACATCATCAATTTATCCCCATCAACAAGAGCGTTATCTACAGTAAAAGCATCCGTTGATTCGGGAGCAACATAACCTGGCTGTACTAAGACTATATTTGTTTTTTCTTCGGTTATTTCTACTATCTTTTTCTTTGAATTACACGAGACAACTGCAACACCAACGAAAAGCAATAATGCGATTTTCTTTAAACTTATCATAATTTTCGAATTATATTTGTACTTAATACCTTACAAATCTAAGAAACAAATATTGAACCACTCTAAGGAAATAAAAAAAACAAGCAAGTTATATTCAAACTACACCATTGGATTAGGTTCTACAATTGTGGCGATAGTTTTACCAATCATATTGCCAATTCTAGGCAGTTTTCTTGCTCCTTTTTTATTCATTGCTGGCACTGTTGCAATATTAATTTCTAAAGTTAACTTGGCGGTAAGAGTTGGAACTATAATTTTAATTATAGGCATATTAATACTGTTCTGGGACCAATATGAGACATTGGTTCTAAACTACACTCCTAATCCTATTGAATAGTTGCTGAAAAACGCAAGAGTTCATCAACAAAATAGGACCATTCAAATTTCTTCTTTTCAGCAGGCATATTACTTTCAAATTTTTGCAAATTATCATCTTGATATAATCCCACAATCGCATTTGCCATGGAATCTCCATCAGGCTCAGCCACAAACCCAACAATTCCATTTGGAACAATCTCAGGAAGTCCTCCCACATTGGACACAATCATTGGCTTATCGAAATGGTAAGCCACTTGTGTTATTCCACTTTGTGTAGCCGTCTTATACGGCTGAATAACAGCATCACTTACAGCAAAATAATCCTTTACATCTTCAGTGGGGATATACTTATCAAGTATAATAATATCATCTGTAAGTCCCAATTGTTCAATTTGAGCCAAATACTTCTCCTTTTTATCATAAAATTCTCCAGCCACTATCAATTTCACATCTAATTTCCTTACTTCTTGGGCTGCCATTGCTGCAATAGCAATGTCTAATCCTTTATATTCTCTAATTAATCCAAAAAACAAGAGATATCTTTGACTAGGATCCAATGCCAACCTTTCGAAAGCTTCTTCTTTTAGTGCTTTTGGTCCAAAAGTATCGTACAAGGGATGGGATAATTTAATTTTATTGGGATTATCTGTGAATTTACTGATATCCTCCAAAACAGAATTGGATAAAGTAATGAATCCGTCACAGTTTTTTAAAAAATATTTTGTCAACTGTTTATCGCCTAACCTGCTTTCGTGAGGTATCACATTATCTGTAATTCCCAACACTTTTATTCTTTTTTTTCTTAACTTTTTGGCAATTGTACCCAGTGCAGGTCCCATAAAAGGCAACCAAAACCTAATCAATACTATATCTGGAGATTCAGACTCAATTAACTTCGCAGTTTTAGACCACGACAATGGATTAACAGAACTTAGGCTATCATAAATAGTTAATTTTTCTGGCTTAGGCTCCGTTGTTGCATATTGAGTTTTGCCAGGAAAAAGAAAGTTAGGGTACTGGAAATAAAAAGAATAAATACTAGCAGAATGCCCTGCTTTTTGAAGGGATATTGCCAACGCCTCATTAAAATTTGCAATACCACCACGCAATGGATATGCTGGCCCTACAATTACAATTTTCTTATGATGAGTATTACTCACCTGAATTTAATTTCTCTTTGATTAAATAAACGTTTCTTTGCGGATTGTTTCTTGCGATCATTTCGCCTAAAAAACCTGCTAAAAACATTTGAACTCCCATGATCATAGCAACCAAAGCGATGTAAAACTCTGTTCTGCTCGCCAATAATCTAGCGGTCTTATCAATAAACAGTTTATCTATCCCAATCCACAAAAAGAAAGCAAACCCAATAAAAAACATTGCTGTTCCAATTAATCCAAAAAAGTGCATCGGTCTTTTACCAAATTTTCCTAAAAAAGAAATGCTAAATAAATCCAAAAATCCATTTATAAACCTTTCTAGCCCAAATTTTGTTACACCATATTTTCTTTCTTGGTGAAACACAGGTTTTTCTCCAATTTTAGTAAAGCCAGCCCATTTTGCAATAACAGGAATGTATCGATGCATTTCTCCGTATACTTCGATGCTCTTTACGACCTTTTTGTCATACGCTTTTAAACCGCAATTGAAGTCTTTCAAATTAATGCCACTCATCTTTCGAGTAGCCCAATTAAATAATTTGGTAGGGACTGTTTTGGAGATTGGATCTTTTCTTTTTTGCTTCCATCCAGACACTAAATGATAGCCATCTTTAGTAATCATATCGTATAATGCAGGAATTTCATCTGGGCTATCTTGCAAATCAGCATCCATCGTAATAATCACCTTTCCTTGTGCATGTTCAAAACCTACATTCAAGGCGGCAGATTTACCATAATTCCTTCTAAAAGAAATTCCTTTTACTGAAGAATATTTATTTTGAAGTTTTCTAACCACCTCCCATGAGTCATCTTTCGATCCATCATCGATGAGCCAGATATCGTATTTAAACGAATTAGCCTTACAGACATTATCAATCCATTCTACCAACTCTGGAAGGGATTCCTCTTCATTAAAAAGAGGTACCACTACAGAAATATCAAGTAATTCTTGGTTTTGCATGAAACAAAGATAGATATACTTTTAAAAATAAAATTGAATAGGTAAAAGTTTTTAACCACTGAATTATTAAAGCCTAAAACTACTCTACTAACACCGTGTCAATATCCATATTATATCCCCCAAAATAACCTAAAGCACCATTACTTAAATTACTTTCAGGATTACCCGGGGCCGCTGGTTGGTTTTGTGGATTAGAAATTTGATCTAAACTCAACCAATATTTATATGTTTTTTCGTCTATTTCCATTAACTCCACCATGGCAGAATCTCCTTCTTCATATGAAGTGCTAAACAATGGAGTTCCGGTGGCGATACCATTATAAAGATTATCTTCTGTGATAACTATATTAGTTTGCATTGTATCATTTCTATATGAACGTAACCTATAATAATTTTTCTCATTACCAGCGTCAGTCCAATACGCAAAAGCTGTAAAACCATCACCAAAAAAACCTCCTGAATTTTGCAAAGTAATAACGCTATCTAACTGAGAATTACCAGGCAAAAACGTACTTCCTTCAATCACCTCTCCATCCACTTCAATCTTAAGGTCATACTTCGTATAAGCTTGTCCAACAAGCAAAGGATTTTCATAATATCCAGATGCAGTTTCTAAAAGTTGTATTGCCACACCATTTTCATCTGTAACGACAACGTTTGCTCCCTCTACAGGTTTAAAATCGTTGCCATCATAAAAATTTACTGACTTGGAAAGTTTGACATAATTAAACTTATCTACATTGGATACCATTGCATCTACTACATATTGTTCCTCCGCATCAATTAGATCCAATTTTACAACTTTCTCACATGAACTAAGTATCACCAACCCTAAAAATGCTATTAAACTAAATTTTTTCATTGTTGTAAATTTTAAAAAGTAAAACTATATGTAATAGAAGGAATTATTTTAAATAAAGACAATTGAACCGACTCAGTTTGGCCTGGATTTTCCTCACTATCTCTAAAACTAATAGAGAAAGCATTCTCCCTTGCGTATGCATTATAAACTGAAAAATTCCAATTACTTTGAAAACGTTTTTTAGTCTTAATTTCTTCTCCTGACACAGGATCTTTAGAAATCTTAAATTCTTTACCATAAAGTGTCATCCCCACATCCATTCTGTGATAATTAGGCATTCTATTAGCATTTCTTGCACCATAATAATTATAAATAGCGCCATCCATTTCGTATTTACCACTTGGAAAAGTAACTGCGTCACCAGTGGAATAAACCCAGGAAGCAGACCCTTTCAATCTATCTGAAAAAGAATACATCAACACCACACTAACATCGTGAATCCTATCTTGTCTAGCAGAAAACCACTCTCCATCATTGATTTCAGAAAACTGTCTTTGCGATCTTGAAAGCGTATAACCTAACCACCCTGTAAAATCTCCTTTTTTCTTTCTAATCAAAAACTCAGCCCCAAATGCTCTTCCTTCACCATAAACTAACTCACCTTCTACTGTTGCATTAAAATTCAACTCGGCTCCAGTTCGATAGTCAATCATATTATCCAATGTTTTGTAATAACCTTCCAGAGAAAACTCAAACATATTCTTCTTGAAATTTCTAAAATATCCCAAAGTAAACTGATCAGATATTTGAGGTTTTATATTATTGCTACTTGGCAGCCAAATATCTGTTGGCGAACCTGTTGTGCTATTGCTCAACAAATGAACATATTGATTATTTCTGGCATAAGATGCTTTAATAGAACTTACGTCATTAATAATATAGTTCATTGCCAATCTTGGTTCAATACCATGATACCATTTTGATACCGATCCCTTATCATAAAAAGTAGTATCCATAACATTTCCCTCATTGTCGTATTCGAAAATATTACCATTCCCCAAGGCTGCATAATTGGAATACCTCACGCCATAAACAACATTAAAAAGTGGACTTATTTTAAATTCATCAGAAATATAAGCAGCACCTTCAACACCTAAACTATTTTGTACTTCTGAAGCTAACAAAGGTGAGCCTGCCTCAACTTCCACTTCGCCAGGCGAGAATGTATGATGAATTAAATTGATCCCAAACTTCACATTATGTTTATCATTAGCAAAGTATTGAAAATCCTGTTTAAAATTCCAATCCTTAATTGTTGACCCAAAAGAAAAACCTGCAGCACCTATACTTATTCTGTAATCATAATTACTATATACTAGAGACGTATTTGAAAATAATTTACTATTATAAATGTGGTTCCATCTTAATGTTCCAGTAGCATTCCCCCAGTCAAAGCCAAAAGAATCTCCAAAGCCAAATTTATCTCTTCCAAAATAACCACTTACGAAAATTCTATCCTTTTCAGAAATTGCGTAATTTGCTTTGGCATTCAAATCATAGAAATAAAGCGTAGAACCTCTAATACTTGTATCTGGAGCAAAGTTCAAAAATATATCTGCATAAGTTCTTCTACCCGACAAAATAAAAGAACCTTTATCTTTTTTGATAGGTGCTTCCACTGTAAGTTTGGACGAAATAGTTCCAATTCCTCCACTCACACTTAGCCCCTTACTATTTCCTTCTTTCATCTTAATATCCATTACAGAAGAAACTCTTCCTCCATACTCTGCTGGCATACCTCCTTTTATAAGATTAATATCTTTTAAAGCATCTGAATTAAAAACAGAGAAAAAGCCTAGCAAATGTGATGCATTGTATACCGGTGCACCATCTAATAGTATTAAATTTTGATCAGCACCTCCCCCTCTAACAAAAAAACCTGAATTACCTTCCCCAGCAGATTTAACACCTGGTAAAAGAGTAACAGTTTTTAAAATATCTTTTTCACCAAACAAGACAGGTATGGTTTCTATCTCTTTAGGATCAAATTTTATAGTACTAATCTCATTTGACTTAATGTTTTCATCATCCTTTTGAGCAGAAACCTTAAACTCTTCTAATTGTGCACTCTCAGGTACCAACTCCACATTCTTAACCACATCAGCAGTTACAGTAATCGTTTCTTCAATAATAGTATACCCTACATACCTATATAGCAGCGTATAAGTTCCTGGAGGTACTGACAATGAATAATAACCATATACATTTGTTGCCGCACCTGACCCTTCAATTTCTTTAACCAGCACATTCACTCCAATTAAATCTTCACCATTGGTATTATCCTTTACAGATCCACTTATCGTGACTTTATCTTGGGAAACGCTTTGCAGACTGATCAATAGTAGCAACTGCCAAAATATAAATTTCATATCTCTTATTTAATTTTACACAAAGAAAACAATTACCACATGGAAATGTTTTCATAATTCATTAAAAAATAAAGAATTATATAGAAGGTAGTTTTCCAATTCAAATGGGAGTTACATTCCATACATCAATTCCGCTAAATTTTCATCAGTCCATTTGCCCAAGAATAGGAATTCTATCTGAAGCAAGTTTATCCATTTCTTTTTGCATTACACTTTCAACATGTTCATTTATCGCTTTTAAAACTTCTAAATTCTCGATATCTTCTTCTTTATACTTGTCTAAAGAGATCGGAGGCAAAACACTTATAGTCACTTGAGATGGTAGCGGTAACGAAAATCGAGGTCCATGACCAATGTGCCAGCCAAATGGAAATGACCAGTAAATAGGCCAACTTTTAATTTTTAACCGCTTAGCTAGTTTAGATTTCTCGGCAATTTGATGACCTGATGATAGAACAAAAAGAGTTTCACCTCCACCAACTCCAACTATAGGTAAAATTGGCACCCCAGCCTTGATAGCTAACTTTATGTATCCATAATGGTCAAAAAAAGTAATCTTATTTCGATCAAAAAATGATTTCGTATTATCTAAATCTCCCCCTGGATAAACAGTCAAAGAATTTCCTTTCTGAAGTTCATTTAATGCAAATTTCGGATTAGCATCTACAATACCAAATTCATCCTCAGGCAAACCAAGAAAACGAGCAATTTTATGAAAAACATGATGCACTAACACCTTCATCGGTGGCTTTCCTTCAAGCGTATGATATTTCCCAATCCACAGAAAAGATTCTGGCATAAAATAAACTCCAAGATGGTTACCTACGCCTAAAAAACTTTTATCCGGAATATTTTCAAGTCCAATAAATTTAGCCCTATGATACCTTCCGAGAACAGGCAGCACAAGTTTAGCCGTTTTTTCGGCAATTATTAATCTTTTAGGGTACTTATCTTGAGCCATTTACACAAAGATACTAACTATTAAATAGAAATTTATCTTATTTTTCATGAGCATCTTTCAAAATCAATTAGCTTTTTATTACCTTGTCCTAAAATAATATTAAGAACTACTCCCCCCTAAAAAAAATGAAGAATAGTTTAAAGCATTATTTAATTGGAGGTGACGAAGAAACAGCGAATTATAGAGCACCTGAAACTTTGTTCTGTCACACTAAAAAAGACTTTGACAAATCTGTTGGTGACGACTTCATCCAACACGCAAATGCAATTACTCAAAATGGAGATTTATTTATTGTTGGGCTATCTCATGGTATCTCCCCTTCAGGACCATACACTTACATCCTTAAAAACTATGACCAACTTAATCATCCGGAGCTAATCAGATATACCTTCGTTAATTCAAAGCTAAAAAAACAAAGAGGGCTTTTGGATGTAATGGATGCCGTTTCTTTCATAAAAGAATTACTTAAGTCTTCCAAAATAACCAAAGATCAAATTCTAGGAAGATCATTGAACAGAAGTGATTTGGCGGGATACGGAAGTGGGTTGAACCAAATACTAGCTAATTATTTTGAAGAAAATAAGAGAAAAGGTCTTAATTATGTTTTTCTAGCATCAGACCCCAAAGGTCTCGTAGCAGGTATCACAAGAAACTCTAGCGCTTTCAAATCTAAAGACTATGTAGTGGTAGTAAATGACACCAAAGAACCCGAACTTACTTTTACACCATTTTTCTTAATGCAATCTGAGCGCATTGCATTTTTAGCAACTAAATCAGACAAGAGACGACCTTTGGCTTGGTTATTTTATAGATGGGCCAACCAAAACAGAAGCCCTTCTTTCCTTAGGTTTATAGACAATGTAGAAAAGCGAATGAAAGTTTTTGTGGATGACAATGCACTTACATGGCCACAAGTAGAGGTAAAAAGAAGCACAGATTTCGGTGAAACCTCTATTAAAGTTGATTTATCAACTCCGTATAACAAAAATACTAGCAAAAAATTACCGGTAATCTTAATCATCCACGGCTTTCTTGGACTAAACACATTTGATGCATTATTAGCCTTTCTTTCTACACATAAATATATTGCTGCTGCAATGCATTATGGCACTGTCCCTTTTCACCTACCAAAAGATCAATACTCGCAGTTTGTAGTGGATAACATAAACGAAGTTGTAGGTCACTTTGGAAAACAAGGGCATCCTGTTTATATTTTTGATCACTCTATGGCAAACAACTACATGCTTATGATTGATGACCAAATGGACAATATGCCTTACATTCAAAAATATTTAAAAGGTAGAATTGGCTGCAATCCCTTTTTTGGACAAGAAGCAAAACACGCTTCACTTAATTTTTTGGACAATGTTATTCTAAAATCAAAAATTTCAAAAGCAGATAGAATTATTTTCAATTCAACACGCGCTATTATTCCGTTGCAACCAAAAGCATTGTCCAGAAACATAGGTATCAAACTTTCAAAATGGCTTATTATGTCAGACACCTCTATTCATCAAAGAATTTGGAGTGCTGTTAAGTCAAGAATCATGACACTTCTTTCAGACATGGACACACTACCTGCTTTAAATAGAATTCCCATAAAACATACTTTAAATAGACTTCCTATTAAGATTTTTGCCATTCAAGTATTTTCTTCGTTAAAAGACTCTAAACAATTTGATAATTTGACTCAATTAAAAGGATTTCTTAAATATAAAATCCCAACTTTAATCTTAAAAAGTGAAATAGATCCTATTGCCAGATTTATACCTGAGGTATATGATTCAACATCAAATGTTAAGATAATGGACATAACTAACGTAAAAGAAAAGGAAATATTCAGAGAGCATTTATTTTATATGATACATCCACAAACTACAATCGCTATCATAAATGATTTTATTAAAGATGTTGAGGAAGGAAATTTTTAAACTTATTACAATTCCTCAATTGCATTTTTTGCAGCTTTAAAAGCCTCAATTGGAGTTTTTGAATTGTTATTCCAAATACTTCCTAGGAGTGCTACACCATCAAAACCAAGGTCTTTACATTCTTTAAACCTTTCTTGCTCAATACCGCCCAATGCTATAACCGGTGATTTTGCCAATTGAACATACTTCTCTATACTTCTGTTTCCAAAATTTCCCGAATGGCCAATCTTTGAAATACTATCATAAACAGGACTCAGAAAAACATACTTATAACTTCTTTTATCATCGCTTAATGTACTCAACTTGCTATACGTCCTTGTAAGATATAGACCTGAATTCATCATCTTAAATTTCCAAAATTTCCAACTTGATTTGTACTTCTTTTTACGATGAGTTCTACTCAAGTGAAGTCCACCAAGTTTGTAAACCTTTTTTAAATGATGATTAGAATGAAGTACTATTCTTTTATGGTATTTCTTAGGAATTGCATCGAGGTATGCACATAACTCGTTTTGTTGAAAAGAAGACTTTCTCAGGTGAAAATATTCCAATCCCAAATCAAACATTTCCGTTACCTCTTTCGCTTCCGATATTGACCTATCTGAACTTGAAAAAACAATCAGCTTCATTCATTAATTAATTGATACTACAATGTTACGAAAAAATACTTTATTTATTATTCCATTCATCCCGTTGATTAAGCATCTCACCAAGATTTAATTCCCCTCTTTCAAATGCGGTTCCAATAACAACAACAGTTGCTCCTGCTTCCCACGCAGCACTAGCTTGTTCCACAGAACGAATACCCCCACCTACAATCACTGGAATATCAACATTTGATTTTACACTTTTTACTATTTCTGCTCTTACTTCCTTATCTGCTCCAGACCCCGCTTCCAAATAAACTATTTGGTGTCCCATTTGCTCTCCTGCTAATGCTGTATCCACAATTGTAGACAAACCATCTTGCGACAATGGCATAGTTTCACTTACCCTTTGAACTGAAGTAATATTTCCTCCATCCAATAAGATATAAGAAGTAGGTATAATTTCTTTACCCCATTTCTTTAATAACGGAGCAGCCTTGACATGCTGTCCTATTAAAAACTCTGCATTTCGTCCAGATATCAGAGACAATAAAAGGATTGCATCTGCTGCTTCTGAAATTTGCGAAAAATCACCTGGAAAGAGTACAACGGGAGCAATATTTGCATTTTTAAGTGCGACAACCACCTCATCGAAATTATCTTTAAGTATAATACTTCCGCCAACAAAAATTAAATCTGGCGAATTTCCCTCCAATTGATTGACCAATTCAGAAGTGTTTTCCACGTCATCTGGATCCACTAAAATTGTCAGTAATTTTCTTCCTTCCAAAGAAGCTTTTTGTATGTATTTTAATACGTTCAATTCGTGTATACTAAAAATAAATCATCCACTTTTTTAATGGAAAGTTTAAAGTGACTTTTATAATCTACATGCAAAATTTCACATTCCGCTTCATTATTTTCAATCCTTTTTATCCTCAAATGCTCCTTAAAATATACCATTGGATCGCCATTAACCTTATACAATGCTTCTTTTATACTCCAAATCAACGTTTGAAAAACCACCTCATCTCCTACAACAGGTGCATCATCTTGATCATAAAACTTATGTTTTACTCGGAGCACTTTGGGAGTAACACTCTGCAAATCAATACCACATACTTTTTCAGATATCATCAAGGCTACATAATTTGAATCATGAGAAATTGATACATAACCATTGTCTAAAATAGGTTTACCATTCACATCCTTTTCCAATTTTTCTAATAAATTTTCACCCTGCAATAGCAACTGTGTCGCTAAAAACTGTTTTCTATGTAACTCAGATTTATATTTAGCAAAACGTTCCGGAACTGAATAATCACCAAGCATTAAAAGTAATTGTTCTTCATCTTCGACAATTTTCCAAACAATAATTTTGGCTTCTTTTTTGATATATATTTCTCTGTATCTAGGCAAACGATTACATTTGTAATTCGTGTCAAATTTAAAACATATTATTCACTTGAAATATAAACTTGAGATTATACCGATATTGATTGCGATAATTTTCTACTCCCAAGAAACATTATCACAACTATACGCTGTCCCTAATGGATGGATTAATAAGTCCGGAATTTTAACCCCCTGTTCAGATTGTGACACCACCTTTGATAGCAATAATCAATTTGGGAAATTTAAAAAAGGGGAAGATTATGGATTTATTAATACTAAATCACCCTCATTTATTTCTCCTACATATAAAAGCCTAACAGCCTTTACAGAAGGCAAAGCCATTGCCAAAACTGATAAAGGATGGTTTATCATTGACACACTTGGAAATTTAATGACAACTATCAAATGTCATTATGCTTATCCATTTTCTGAAGGATTGGCAAGAATTCAATTTGGCAATAGATTTGGATTCATTAATACAAATGGGGAATTAACCATCCCTCTAAATTTTACTGGCGCCTATGACTTCTCTGAAGGAAGAGCAAGAGTTTTTTACAAAGGCAAATGGGGATTCATTAATCAAAAAGGCGAAATGGTTATCCCAGCTAAATATGATTATGCTTGGAACTTTTCTGAAGGTACTGCTGCAGTTATGACCCTTAAATCTAGAGATGAGAAATGGGGATTTATAGATCTCTCCGGTAAAATAATTATCAAACAAAATTACGGATATGTCTTTCCTTTTTCGGACGGTTTAGCAATTGTCAAAAACATGGCATATCCAAATGGGGAACTGAAACTAATCACCCCAACCAATGAAATAAAACATCAAATAAATTACAAAGACATATTCCCGTTTCATGATGGATTAGCATGTGTGTTTCAACAAGTCGAAGGCCAAAATTTATGGGGATATATTGATACTACAAACAATCTTGTTATTGAGCCACAATTTGACCAGCCTTCCGATTTCAAAAACGGACTTGCTTTAGTTAGTAAATCTGGAAAGAAAATGTATATAGACAAAACAGGTAAAATTATTTGGAACGAGTAGTTTTGTAAATAATTATTTTATAATCTTGTTTTTAAGGACAATAGAATATTTAAGAAAATGAACAAAGAGGATAAAACAACAACCATAGGAGACGATCATGTGCTTACTTCATTAGAGAACCCTTTAGTGCCTGACGCATTTAAAAAATCTGATGAGGAAAAAATCCAAATAATCAGTGAGCATTTTGAGAAAATTATGTCAACACTTGGCCTGGATCTTACAGACGATTCACTAAAAGGCACTCCAAGTAGAGTTGCAAAAATGTATGTAAAAGAAATTTTCTCAGGTCTTAATCCTGCCAATGAGCCTGGAATATCATTATTTGACAATAATTACAAATACGATGGCATGTTGGTAGAAAGAGATATTGAACTTTATTCTCTTTGTGAACATCACTTTGTTCCAATTGTAGGCAAGGTGCACGTAGCATATTATGCAAATAAAAACGTAATAGGGCTTTCCAAAATAAATAGAATAGTTCAGCATTTTGCCAAAAGACCTCAAGTACAAGAACGACTTACAATGCAAATTGTCAAAAAACTTCAAGATGTTTTAGACACAAAAGATGTTGCTTGCATTGTTGATGCTAAGCACTTTTGCGTTTGTATGAGAGGGGTTAAAGATTCCACATCTACAACGGTTACCTCTCAGTTTAAAGGGAAATTTGAAAATGCCGAAATTAAAAATGAGTTTTTAACTCACATTCAATCCAATACTAAATTAGACATCTAAATTGTATATTTGCGTTTGCAAAACAATTGTATGTTAAATAATTAATTCATGTCAAAAATAAAAGACAATCAAATCTATATATATAATTCTCTTTCTGGAGAAAAAGAACTTTTCAAACCAGTGAGTGAAAATCATTTGGGCATTTATGTTTGTGGTCCTACAGTATACAGCAATGTACATTTAGGAAACTGTAGAACATTTCTATCATTTGACATGATTGTAAGATACTTCAAATTTTTAGGATACAAAGTAAGATATGTTAGAAACATAACCGATGCTGGCCATCTTGAAAATGATGCGGAAGTTGGAGAAGACAAAATTGCTAAAAAGGCACGGTTGGAAGAATTAGAACCTATGGAAATTGTGCAACGTTATACAGTAGATTTTCACAATGTAATGAGCGCATTTAATGCTCTCCCCCCTAGCATTGAACCAACTGCAACAGGGCACCTTATTGAACAAATTGAGATGATTCAAGAAATCATTGATAAGGGACTTGCCTATGTTTCCAATGGGTCAGTATATTTTGACGTAAAAAAATACATGTCAGAAGGTGGTGACTATGGCAAATTATCAGGTAGAGATATAGAAGAATTAATGTCGGGATCTCGAGACTTGGAAGGTCAAGAAGAAAAGAAAAACCCAACAGATTTTGCACTTTGGAAAAAAGCATCTCCATCGCACATTATGAGATGGAATTCGCCATGGAGTGTTGGATTTCCAGGATGGCACTTAGAATGTTCTGTAATGGGCACTAAATACCTTGGGAAACAATTTGATATTCACGGAGGAGGAATGGATTTGAAATTCCCTCATCATGAATGCGAAATAGCACAAGGACAAGCGGCTAATGGAGTAAAACCAGTTAACTATTGGATGCATGGAAATATGCTTACGTTGAATGGCAAAAGAATGTCTAAATCTACAGGTAACACACTACTTCCTAATGAATTATTCAGTGGGAATAATGATCTTTTAGAAAAGGCATTCTCACCAACCGTAGTAAGATTCTTCATGCTACAAGCACACTATAGAAGCGTTCTAGATTTTTCTAGTGACGCATTGATTGCTTCTGAAAAAGGATTCAAAAAATTAATGACCGCATTTGACATCCTAAAAAAAGTTCAATACAAGGCATCTACTTTTAATGAAGTTGAAAATAAAAGTATTGAAGAAACTTGCCTTGCTTGCTATGCAGAAATGAATGATGACTTTAATACGCCCAAAACTATTGCTAAATTATTTGACTTGGTTGCTAAAATCAATACCTACAATGAAAAGAAATCTTTTGGGCAATTAAAAGAAGAAACATTCAATTTACTAAAAGATACTTTTTGTGGAATGATTACTGATGTATTTGGATTATTACCAGAAAACTCTGGAAATAACGACACTCTTGAAAAGAGCATTCAATTGCTAATAGACATGAGGTCAAACGCTAAAACAGAAAGAAATTTTGCATTATCAGATGAAATAAGAGATAAGTTAATCGCTATTGGTGTGCAATTAAAAGATGGAAAAGATGGAACAACTTATTCAATTGGATAAGTTAATTATTTAATATAAAAACCAAAACATGAACACTAGAATAAAAAGTAGTTTGATTGGAGCCTTTGCGCTTTTTGCTTTAACAGCAAATGCTCAAGAAACATTCTCCAATAAAAAAGGAAGTGATTACCAATTTACTACAATAGTAGATTTGGATGAAACTGAAGTTAAAAACCAAAATAGAACAGGTACTTGTTGGAGTTTCTCTTCGCTATCATTTTTTGAAAGTGAATTAATCAGAACAGGTAAAGGAAAACACTTTTTATCTCCTATGTACATCGTTCGAAATGCTTACATAGGTAAAGCGGAGAATTATCTTAGAATGTATGGTACTTTTAATTTTGGACAAGGTGGAGCCTTTCACGACATTCCATGGGTAATGGAAAGATATGGAATCGTTCCCGAAGAAGCATATAAAGGGCTAAACTACGGTGCAGACGCTCACAACCACGATGAAATGGAAGCTGTGTTGAAAGCAATGGTTGTAGAATTAGCAAAAAAGCCTCAAGGAGATAAATTGACTCCAGTTTGGAAAGATGCATTTGAAGGAGTTGTCGATGCATATTTAGGTGAATTACCTTCTAATGTGGAAGATTACAAATTTACTTATGAGGGAAAAGAATATAATCCAATTTCATTCTACAAATCATTAGAATTAAACATGGATGACTATGTTTCTCTAACGTCATATACTCATCACCCATTCTACAAACCATTTGTTCTAGAAGTTCAAGATAACTGGGCTATGAGAACAGGTTACAACCTTCCTTTAGATGAATTCATGACTGTTATGAAGGATGCACTTAAAAATGGATATACTTTTGCTTGGGGAGCTGACGTTTCTGAAAAAGGATTCTCTTACAGAGATGGTTTAGCTATCAATCCTGCTGACCCTTCTACTATAGAAACTAAAGGAAGTGACGAAAAATTCTTTAACTCTGCAGGTGCTGAGAAAATAAGCAATGCTTTTCTTGCTCCCGTAGAAGAAAAAATGGTAACACAAGAAGAAAGACAAATAGCATTTGATATACAAGAAACTACTGATGATCATGGAATGCACATCACTGGATTGATTAAAGATCAAAATGGTAATGAATACTTTGTGGTGAAAAACTCTTGGGGTAAGGATCACAATCAATGTGACGGGTATTTCTATGCTTCTGAGGCATACGCTAGATACAAAACGATGAATATCCTTGTTCACAAAGATGCTTTATCTAAAGATATCAAAAAGAAATTAGGAATTAAATAGTTCTTAAAACATATAAATACAGAAATCCTCAATCATAAAAATGGTTGGGGATTTTTTATGCAATTCTTTCTCCCATCTTTAAGAAAGTTTCAAAGCCATCTTTAGTATTCTGAATTAAATCCTCGGAAAATTGAACCTTATCTTTTTCAAATAACAAAATTAGTGTTGACCCTCCAAAAGCAAAGTACCCCTTTTCAGCACCTTTCTCAGCCACAGTATCCTCTTTATAAGTTTGAACAATCCCTCCTGTTAAAGTTGCCCCTACATCACAAATAAGTACATCACCGTATTCTTTTGACTTTTGAATACAATACTCTCTTTGATTTTGACAAAAAATCTCCATTTTCTTCCTTAAAGCCAAAGGAGAAACAGAATAATAAAAACCTTTTATAGTTCTACTTGGCCCAACTTTCCCAGTTACAGGAAAATGAAACCTGTGATAATCTACTGGAGCTAACCTAACAATCATCATAGCACCTCCTGTATATTTTTTAACTAATGCTTCATCACATAGAAATGATGACAAGTCAAATTCACTCCCTTTCACAAAAAACTGATGAGTATCAGACATGTTGTTAAACGCTAAAACCCTTCCATCAGCAGGAGAAACGACACCTTCACTAATTGGTCTATATTCTGATTTTATGTGCCTGTAAAAAAAATCATTAAATGATTGGTAGCCATTTTCAGGCCGAACATACTCCTCCAGATTAATTTTATGCTTTGCTACAAATGGTGCTATTTTCTTTTTCGATCGAGAAGAAGACATATACAGCCCAAACCCAACCGAAAACAACTTTCGCTTCACCAAAAGAAATAAAGACAATTTACCCAGCGGGTTTCCTCCATATAAAAAACTCAAGAAACCTCCTCCGGGAACTTTTTCTGTAACAACTTCTTCGCTACCTCTTATTTTGAACTTTATCTCTTCCATCTAGAAAGCAAAAGTACAATTCTAAAAGTATAAATCAATCACTATCTAAGCAACATTACATGTCCTAATTTTTCGATCTTCTCTCCTGTGTATTTATCCTTAGCTTGCAATTTCCAAACATAGGCATCTTCTTGACAAGGAACGCTTTTATAAACTCCGTCCCAAGAGCCATGAATATTGTTCGTATTATATAACATCAATCCCCATCTATCAAAAACCATAAAGTTGTATTCATCTTCAGAAAAACCATAAATCGAAGGCATAAAGAAATCATTAACCCCATCTCCATCTGGAGTAAATGAATTAGGAACATATAAGTTTGAGAACCCTTGAATATATACGTCCTTACATGTATCATTAACACATCCATGCATAGTCTCCACATGCAAACATACTTGATAAGTTCCACTGTCTTGATCTGGAAAGGTAAATGTTGGACTAACTTCATCAGATGTCCCAAGTCCAGCAAAATCCCAACTATTAAAATCACTAATTAAAGACTCATTGATAAAATCAATCGTTGGCTCATATACTGTTCCTTCTAGAGGGTCATTAGAGAAACTTGCTACTGGTATAGGGTAAACAGTAATCATGTCATACTCTGTAGCAGAAGTTGTACACCCAAAATCACTAGTCATAGTTACAGAGACGGTATAAGTTACATCCACTAAACTGTTATTTGTATAACAATGAACTGGAGTAGCATCAGTAGATGCTGTCCCATCTCCTAA
>JBFHGR010000025.1:0-34467 GCA_041583015.1 Parvicella sp.
ATAGATTTCTTAAAGCATAATTGATGTCTTTCTTTTATTTACTCTTTAAAAGTACCAAGTAATCATTTTAATTAACCATCTTTTAAAGCCGTTATATGGAGGGTAAATCATTTTCGGTGAAGTTATTCCTCTACGTTGTGTTAACACAGCACGTTCATTTGTAAACTCCTTGTATCCATATTCTCCATGCGCTTTTCCTATTCCACTGTTGTTTACACCTCCAAATGGTAAGTTTGGATGAGAGAATTGAATGGTGGTATCATTTATTACTGAAGTCCCAGCAGAAGTATTTTTGATAATATTATTTGCAAATTTCTTAGACTTTGTGAATACATAGAGGGCTAATGGTTTTTCACCTGAATTTATAATTTCTAAAACTTGTTTTGTATCCTTGTAAAGCATGAGTGGCATTACAGGACCAAAAATCTCTTCATTAAAAATAGTTGAATCAGTTCTGACACCGTCTAATATTGTCGGGGCAATAAATCTGGTTTCAGCGTTTGAGTTTCCCCCTTCAAGGATAAGCATGCCTTCTTCTACACTTTTGTCAATAAGGTTTTTCACTCTTTCAAAATGCTGCTGATTCACTATTCTCGCAAAACTGTTTTCTTTTTCAGCTTCAATACCATTTTTAAATACTTTAGCATACTCTCTTTTCAATACTTTTACAAATTCAATGTGTTTGTCATTTGGAATCATTACATAATTAGGTGAGATGCATGATTGACCACAATTGAAGAATTTCCCCCATATTAATTTCTGTGCAGCGTCTTTAAAGTTGGCATTTCTGTCTATAATTACTGGATTTTGACCTCCTAATTCAAGCGTTACCGAAGTAAGATGTTCTGCTGCGGCTTTCATTACTATTTTACCTACTAAGGGACTTCCTGTAAAAAAGATATGGTCCCATTTTAGTTGTAGTAATGCTGTGGTTTCGGAAACACCACCTGTTACACAAGTAACTTCTTCTGGACGGAAGACTTCCTGAATCATTTTTACAATTAATGCTTCGCAAGAAGGGGTGTTTTCTGAGGGTTTTATCACTGCAGTACAACCTGCGGTTAAAGCAGAAATTAGCGGGCCAATAGCCAGCATAAATGGAAAATTCCAAGGTGCAATAATTAGAACGTTACCTTTTGGTTCTTTAATTACTTTTGCTTTACTTCCAAAAAGCGCTAAAGGAGTTTTTTTATGGATATCCTGAGCCCAGAATCTTATATTGGATAAAGCATCTTTTATTTCAGATACAATCGGCTTGATTTCTGATATCAATAACTCTTCTCTTGATTTATTAAAGTCTTTTGCTAACTCAGTTAGAATTAATTCTTGATTGTTTTTTACCCAATTTCTAAGTTTTTTAAGTGTTTGTTTACGTTCGTATAAACTCCTGTTTTTTCCGGTTTCAAGGAAATATTTTCTTTGGTGTTCCAGAGTTTCTTGGTATGGGTTTGGAGACATGGTATAGGTTTAAACAAAAAGAGACCATCGAAAGACAGTCTCTTTGGTATATTAGTAGATTACAATTAGTCGTCTAATGTGTATGTTATTTTCAGTTGAGTTAAGTTTCCGCTCGCATTAGTACCTGTAGTAATAATAGCTCCATCTTTTGCTAAACTTATTGCATTAAAAGAACCACTAGAAACAAAATCATCACTTGATGTAGCGTCAGAATCATACAATTCCCATTCATACATTTTATTTGTCAATTTAATGATAGAAGGTGCAGTCCATACAGCAGGAGAATTGTGTGCTTGATTGTCTATCACTGCGCTTTCAAACATCCAATTGGCAGCGCCTTGTTCTTTAACACGTAAAATTAGATCAGCTTCTGTATTGGTTAAAAAATCCCAATCATCACCACTTTCATCATATTCTGGATGATATGTAATTTCATAAGAACTAGTGTAAGCAAATTTACAACTTTCATCATCAAAATCAGCCGAAGCATTATATAATGGAGAATCAGTGTTAAGGCATCCTCCTACTTTAGTATCTTCAACAGGCTCTTTCTTCTTACATGAAGTTCCAAGCATTACAATTCCAGAAAGCGCTACGATTGTTGACGTTATTATTTTCATTGTTCTATTAATTAGTTGGTTAATTTAAAAACTATATCCTATCCCAAAGTTAAATGAATTTGCGAAATTAGTTTTCTTTTGATAAGCAAAATGTTGCATCTTGGCAAAAAACAAAGGACTCCAACCTGCTTTAAACATTAAACCTCCATCCGGTTTTTGATATCTATATTCAAGTACCATATGAGCAAACCACTCTTTGGTTTTTTTTAGAACTGGTTCTATGGGTTGTTGATCCCAATTAGAGTTGTTAATTGGAATATCGTAAAGAGAATATCTCCAATATGTAGTCCCATATCCGGCAACAATGTTGTGATTACCTAAGTTATATCTGAAATTTAATTCCAGGGGCATTGTGAAGTCAGTGGATTTTTCAATATCTGTATACCCAGGAAATAACCCAAATCCAATACTTCCTTGAAAACTTAATTTATCAGAAAGTTCAAAAATATTTCTCTCATAATTGATAGAGTAATAGAATCCTTTGCCCAGAAATTCAACATAAACGGTATTTTTGGATTCTATCGTTTGACTATGAGTAGTATATGATACTAGGAGTAACAGACAGGATACCAATATTTTATAGTATTTAAGCATTGTGTGGTGTAATAAAAAATTTAACTTTGCGTTAATATTAAGTTAGCATTGCTCTTGCAAGGAAACCGATGCTAATATATGAATATTATAAAAACCAGCAAACAAAAAAAACAATGGGACGTAAATCAATTGAAAAAGAAAGAAAATCCTTAAGTGCAAAGCAAAAGAAATGGTTGGCTAATACAATGCCATTTTTCTATAAGAATGGCATTCATGGACCTACAATGAATGATATTGCAGAATATTTGAATTTAAGTAAAGCCACAATTTATAATTATTATGAGTCCAAAGATGACTTGGTTCATGATGCACTTTGGTTAAAATTGAAAGAATTAGATAAATTTAAAGATTTATTGAATGATGAATCTTTAGACTTTATTGAAAGATATACTGAGGGAGTTAAATTTGCTTCGAATTGCTTAGCAGGATTATCTGAAATATACTTGGACGATCTAAAGAATTATTATCCTAGATCATGGAAGAGTATAGCATTTTATAAAGAGAAGTCTGCAGAGAACCTTAAATCTTATTATAAAAAAGGAATTGAAAAGGGTGTTTTGAGACCCTTCAATACGGACTTAATGGCAAGTTATGACTTAGCGTTTTTTAACTTAATGGTAGATCCTCAATTTTTAATCGCTAATCGTGTCAGAATTGAAACTGCTTTTAATGAATATTTCAATATGAAATTTAATGGATTACTGACTAAGAGAGATATGTCTATCCTAACAAATTTTCAAAAGAATTAACAATAGAGCAGGTTTTAGTTAATTATATTTATCTTCGAAACTTGAGAAAGTGATATGAGTTTGGAAGAATTAATTGAAAAATATACTAATGAACACTCAAAGTTTATTGATGTTCAAGGACTTAAAATACATTATAGAGACGAAGGCAAAGGTGATGTGCTACTTTTAGTACACGGAACCTTTGCTTCTTTACACTGCTACGATAACTGGGTAGAACTTTTGAAATCACAATTCAGGGTTATCAGACTAGATTTGCCGGGTTTTGGCCTTACTGGTCCTAATCCAGAGAATAAATACAGTATAGATTTATTTGCAGATTTCCTAAAAGATTTTTTAGATGCTTTGGACATTGATAAATGTTCTGTGGCAGGAAACTCATTGGGAGGTTGGCTTTCTTGGGAGTTTGCATTAAAGTATTCCGATATGGTGAGTAAGATGATATTGATTGATTCTGCTGGATATATCAATGATAATTCTTATCCTTTACCTTTTATTATTGCACAAACGCCAGTATTGAGAAATGTATTTAACTATGTCCCAAAAGCAGTTGTGAGAAGATTTGTGCGACAAGTATTTTTTGATCAAACTAAAGTAACAGACGAATTGATCGATAGGTATTATGATTTATTTCATAGACCAGGAAATAAAGAAGCATTTGTTAGAATTGCCAATTGTTACTTTGTACAGAATACTCATAACTTAGTGCATATAGATTTTCCTGTTCTCATTTTATGGGGAGCTAAAGACAATTGGCTTAATGTAGAACACGCAGAGAAATTTGAAAAAGATTTGAGACATTGTACAAAAATCATTTATGAAAATGTTGGTCATGTCCCTATGGAAGAAATACCAGAACAATCGGCATTAGACGTCATTAATTTTTTACAGAACTAATGAAACGAATATTATTATTTGTAGTAATTCTTGCTAGTTTTTCGAGTTGTCTGAGAAATTTAAATGTTTCTGAGTTTTTTAGAAAATTAGAAATCAAAGCACCAGGATATTATGAAATTATCAACGGAAATAGAGGTGCGTTTGAGGCGGCTATAACCAAAGAAATAGAAAAAGAAGAAGAAGGTGAAGTAGAGTGGGTGACTTTTTGGGGAGAAAGCCGATACGCATGTGGAGGAGTTATTGAAGATTTTGATGGAGATCATTATGTTGTTGTACTTGGCGAATATAAAATGAAAGGTAGTGATCGCTCTAGCACCTATTCCATATCTTTTATTCCTGATGAAAAGGCAATTCTTACTAATTCAATTTTGGAGTCCTCATGGTAAGACTTTTGGTGTCATATACCGTTTCTGCAATCATTGTAGTTTTGTTTTTTACGATGATGTACAGTGCTGTTTTTGAAACTTATTCAGGTGGTAGTTTTGACGCTATCAGTTGGAAAAGTGATACGATGGAATTGTTGTATTGGCCGGTTGTTCTTAAATTGCTATTAGGATTAGCATTTTTATATCTAATTGTTGTGCTTCCTTTGACATGGATATCCAATAGGAAGTTTTCAAATAAAAAAATGATTACGGCCGGATTATTTATTTTGATTGGAGTATTTGTTGCTGGTATTGGTTTAACTGCAATTGAACCAATTATCGCTACAGATTATTTTGAGTATGGGGAAAGGCAAGAGTTGAATAAAGTTTTAGAAGCAATTGGTTATGACTACGCTAATGTAATGGTATACTTATGCGCATTTTTGGTCGCTTTGGGTACTTGGGCTATTACTCAAGTTCAATTAAAAAAAATAAAAGATTAAATTTTTTGTCTGCATATTATTGCTTGTTTCTTTTTATGCCCTTTCAGGGCAGACTAATCTTGTGGACAGTTCGTTGTACCTTAAGACATCAATAACGGGTAAAATATCACCTAAATCTGTAGTGCATAATGGTAAAGGAGTTTTCTTTGCACAGAACATGATGTACAGACATACCGTTACTATCTATGATAGGTCTCATAAATTGGTAAAGGTGCTAAAAGATCAAGTTTCACCAAAAAAATATGGTTTTTCAGAATATGGTTCGAGCTTAAAAGGAGGTCCTGTAGAATGTGCATTTTCTCATGATGGTAAATATGCATGGATAAGCAATTATAGTATGTCTGGAGGTGCTGATACTCAATTTATAAATCCTGGTTGTGATAATTGTAGTTCAAGTAGTAAATACGACAGTAGTTTTGTGTATAAGGTGGATGCTTACTCTCATGAAATATTGGAGATAATAAAGGTAGGAGCGGTACCAAAATATATAGCATGTACTCCTGATGATTCTAAGGTTATTGTAACCAATTGGAGTAGTGGTGACGTCAGTATCATTGATGTTGATCAAAATAAGGAAGTCAAGAGAATTAAAGTAGGTACTTTTCCAAGGGGAATTGTAGTAGACAGTAAAAGTGAATATGCCTATGTAACTGTCATGGGCTCTACAAAAATTGCTAAAATTGATTTGAATGATTATTCTACGTCATTTATGGATGATGTAGGAAAGGGGCCAAGACATTTGTGTATTTCACCTGACGACAAGTGGTTGTATTTAACGTTAAATTCAGAGAATAAATTAGCCAAAATAAATTTAACGACTCAAGAGATCCAAAAGGTTAGAGTAGGTCACCAACCCAGGTCTATGACGATTTCTGGCGATGGAAAATATCTATATATTGTTAATTACAACGATAATACTTTTGCAAAAGTAGCAACATCAAATTTGAAGACAATTGCTATTTCTCCAACAAAGAAAAAGCCTATTGGAATTACTTATGACGATCAAGAAAAACAAGTGTGGGTAGCTTGTTATTCTGGGTATATTCAGATTTTTCAAGATTCATTGATAAAAGCTAAAGTAAAATATGAAACGGACGATTCTAAAGAAAGTATGCAATTGGTTTCGGATAATGGGAAGGCAAGTGTAGCTAGCCTATCGGCAAATAAAGATACTATTGCATCAACAGATGAACAGTTAGACACCATTGAAACAATACAATCCAAGTTGAAAGAAAGAAAGTTTGTTGCAATTCAGAACAGTTATGAAGTATCTTGGAAGAAATTTGATATGTCTAAGTTTGCAAAAAGTGACGAAGAAGAGATTCCTGCTATCGTTGAGGCAAATGAGAAAGTCGCAAATAAAAAGGATGTTGAGGATGAATTTCCATCAGTCAATTTGGATGCTTCTCAGAAGTATATTGTAATTGTGGGAGGTTTCGCTAATATAAAAAATGCAGAGAAAAGAATTAAGCAACTGAGCAAACATAAAATAAAGGGAGCTAAACTATATAATCCAGAAAATGGCTTGACATATGTTTATGTGTTCTCTAGTGATCTTAGAACGGAGGCAGAGCAATGGGTTGAAGATTATTTACCTATTGACATGGAGAGTTGGGTTAAAGGGCAGTATTAATAACATCCACAAGGATCATTCTCTTGAAGTTGCTGAAACATTTGATTAATCAAAAATTGCCCTGGTTCTAATTTCAAACCAGTCACATCTACGATGTATTTGATTCTGGTTTTGGTTGCTCCTAGTTCAACCCAAAACACCCAGTCTACTCCTCCTATATTTTTTTTGATGAAATATACTGGATTTGGTTTTCTTGCAGGAAAACTTTCTTTGATTAATATTTCGCCCGATTTGAATAGTTCATTGATGTCACTGTGCTGAATGTTTAAACATTCCATTTGACATTTTACTTTGTTGTTGAGCCATAATTCTTTTGCCGTAAGTTTTGAGAAAATTAACTCTTCAGGCATGTATAGGATGGAGATATTTTTATTGTCTTTGGTTGAAGGGTTACAATTATTATTTGTGTTTATCGTATGTAGAATTGAAATTGAATCACGGGGAGCAATCCAAAAGGAAAGAAATTTACCTTCATATTCCAATTCATACTTTTTAACTTCTACAGTACGTTCAGATCCATTCCAAACAAATTTTTCATTGGAAAATGCTGTTTGACTATTTGAAAAATTGACATCTGCTTCTTCAATCATTTTAAAAATAAATGCGGCATCAATCCCTTCGCATGCTAACTTCTCTTTTTCTAGTGGAGAAATCATAATGTTACTGTTTTGAATGTCTCTCAAAACACGATTAGTTGGCATAAAGCCAAAAATATCTTTGTCTATAAATAGAACAATTGTAAGGATGATTCCAAGTCCAAAACCAATGAGATAGTATAGAAACCTTTTTGAAATTTTCATTTTATGTATAAAAAAAGTCCCATCAAAATTAATGGGACTTCAAAGTTATAAATATTTATTTCAGATTAATATCTGTAATGTTCAGGTTTGTATGGTCCCTCAACTTCAACACCGATATAAGCGGCTTGTTCTTTAGAAAGTTCTTCTAATTCAACACCAATTTTAGCCAAGTGAAGTTTTGCAACTTTTTCATCTAAATGCTTAGGAAGCATATAAACTTTATTTTCGTATGCATCAGAATTAGTCCATAATTCAATTTGAGCTAAAGTTTGATTAGTGAATGAGTTACTCATCACAAATGAAGGGTGACCAGTAGCACATCCAAGATTTACTAATCTTCCTTCGGCTAGTAAGATAATATCTTTGCCGTTTACATCATACATATCAACTTGAGGTTTGATAGTAACTTTTGAGGCACCATATTTGTTATTCAAGTAAGGTACGTCAATTTCATTATCAAAGTGTCCAATGTTACAAACGATAGTTTTGTCTTTCATCATTTCAAAGTGACGACCTTTTACAATGTCCTTGTTTCCTGTAGTTGTAACTACGATGTCAGCTTCAGCAACTGCATTGTCCATTTTCTTAACAGCAAATCCGTCCATAGCAGCTTGAAGTGCACATATTGGATCTATTTCTGTAACGATAACTCTAGCGCCTGCACCTCTTAAAGAAGCAGCAGAACCTTTACCTACATCACCGTATCCTGCTACAACAGCAACTTTACCAGCGATCATAACGTCTGTAGCTCTTCTGATAGAATCTACTAATGATTCTTTACATCCGTATTTGTTATCAAATTTAGATTTAGTAACAGAGTCATTCACATTGATAGCTGGCATAACCAAAGTACCATTCTTAACTCTTTCATATAGTCTGTGAACACCAGTTGTAGTTTCTTCAGACAATCCTTTAATGTTTTTTGTCAATTCTGGAAACTTGTCAAAAACCATATTAGTTAAATCTCCACCATCATCCAAAATCATGTTTAGAGGTTTACCATCTTTAAAATTGTTCAAAGTTTGTTCGATACACCACTCAAACTCTTCTTCATTCATACCTTTCCAAGCATAAACAGGGACACCTGTAGCAGCAATTGCAGCAGCAGCGTGATCTTGAGTTGAGAAAATATTACATGATGACCAAGTAACATCTGCTCCTAATTCTACTAATGTTTCGATTAGCACTGCAGTTTGGATTGTCATGTGAAGACATCCTGCAATATTAGCACCTGCTAAAGGTTTTGAAGTTCCAAACTCCTCTCTTAAAGCCATTAATCCTGGCATCTCAGCCTCTGCTAATCTAATTTCTTTTCTACCCCAATCAGCAAGACTAATGTCTTTTACTTTGTATGGAAGTTTTTCTGTCATTGTACTCATTATTTATTGAATATTAAATGTTTAGTCCTTTTCGGACAGCAAAGGTAAAGCAACTTTACTTCAATTGCAAAAAAGAACTTAGACTTAATGGATATATCAGAGAATTAATCTGTTCCTGACATAATATCCGAAACAATTTTGGTGCTTGGAAATTGCTCGAAAATAATTTTTAGAAAAACCGTAATCGGAATGCACATGATCATGCCTGGAATACCCCAAATAAAACCCCACAACATCAATGCTACTAATACTGTTATGATGTTTATGGAGAATGATTTACCCATGAATATAGGCTCTAAAATGGAGCCAAATAAAACTTGCACGGAGGTTACTGACAAAAAGAAAAATAACATCATATTCGCTGATTCCATTTCTACGGTTGCAAATAGTGAAACAACAATAACAGCAATGAATGAACCTACCATCTGAACAAAGTTTATTAAGAAAGCAAACAATCCCCAGAAGATGGGAAAACTAACATCAAAGGCTAAGCAAAATAAACCAGTCCCGATACCCGTGAAAAGACTCATTAATACTTTTACCTTAATAAATTTGACTAAGTCTTTTTCTATTCTTCTAAATGTTTTAACAGAACTATGTTTGGGTTTAAGAAAAGTATTATTTAAAACTTTTTCCACATTTATTGATTCTGCAAGCCATAAAACAACAAAGAAAACCATCATTAAAAGAGATGTTAATGTTCTGCCTACTCCTCCAAAAATGGCAGTCATACCGCTTGTAGAACCTAAGTTTTTCAATTTGTTGGTAAGATAGTTTTCGTCTGTAGCATCGGCTACACCGTAGTCTTCTTTTAAAGAGACAAGTAAAGCATCCAATTTTTGGGTAGCTTGCGTTAGAAAGGCGCCTTTGTTGGCTACTATTTCGCTGCTGGATAATTTTACAATTTGAAATGCTCCAAAAAAGAAAACGATAATAATGCCTATTACTATCATAATACTAACAGCGTTAGAAATGTTTTTCCTTTTAAGTCTTCTCATTAAAGGAAGAAACATTAAGGCTATAAACATTGATGCAACTAACGGAATAAAAATAAAAGACATGACTTTAAGAAGATAAAAAATCAAGGGAATCACGATTACCAAGAGTAATTTATTTGTCATTGTTAGGTCTTTCATAGGTTGATTTTTTTTTAAGAGTATCAAAGTTAATTTATTTTGGTACTTATTAGTAAACCATACTATTTTTATTTTCTTCAAAAAGCATAAAATTATGCCATTGATTCTACCGCTTCTAAGGAGGATGTCTTTTTTAATTTTGTTGATGTTAATGGAGTTGTTTATTCGTCCAACTCTTCTTCTCAGACTGGAAGTAATTTTGAAATTTTAGATGTGAAAGATGTTTCTACTAAAGGTAGTCAGATATTGAAAGTGCTTGCGGTTTTCAATGTGAAAATGTATAACGAATCTGATATAACCGATGTAATCAAATTTCATTGGATAATGTTTTCTTGTATGTATCAATTGCTAATTGCCTTGCTGCCTTATGCTCCACAATTGGTTTTGGGTATTTAGTGGATTGATATTCTGGCACCCACCGTTTAATGTAAGTCTCATTTTTATCAAATCTCTCTGTCTGAAGATAAGGATTAAAAATTCTAAAATACGGAGCGGCATCACAGCCTGAACTTGCAGCCCATTGCCATCCGCCAACATTGCTCGCCAAATCAAAGTCTAATAATTTTTCTGCAAAATATCTTTCTCCCCATCGCCAATCAATGAGAAGGTGCTTGGTTAAAAAACTTGCGGTTATCATTCTTACCCTGTTGTGCATGAATCCTGTAGCGTTTAATTCTCGCATTCCTGCATCTACTATTGGGTAGCCTGTTTCCCCTTTGCACCATTTGTCAAAATGGTCCTCATTATTAGACCATGGAATAAAATCATATTTTGGTTTGAAAGACTGGTCTACTGTATGGGGAAAGTGATAAAGAATACTTTGGTAGAAGTCTCGCCAAATGAGTTCATTCAGCCAGGTGTCACCATGTTTTAATGCTAATTGGACCATTTTTCGGATGCTTAAAGTACCAAAGCGCAACTGAATACTAATTTTGGAAGTGGCTGCTAATGCAGGGAAGTCTCTATTCTCTTTATAATTGGCTATTAAATCTTTACTTAAGTTATATTCCGGAACATTAATACTTGCAGGTTTAAAATTCATCAATTCCAAACTGATTAAACTTTCAGGTGCTGTTCTCTTAAGATTGGAAAAATACAATTCAGTAGGGTAGGATTGGGTATAGAAAGTGTTGAGTTTTTCTTTCCAAATTTTACTGTAAGGGGTGAAGACTGTATATGGTTTGCCATCTTTTTTTAAAACTTCATTTCGGTCAAATATGACATGATCTTTTTTTAATACAAACTCGATGTTTTGAGATGATAAAAAGTTGAGTATTTCTTTATCTCTGGCAATAGTTGTTGGCTCATAATCTCTATTGGCATAGATATGAGTGATGTTTTTGTTTGCAATTAATTTAGTGATAATGTCTAAGGGTTTTCCATGATAAACTTTTAAGTCTGAATTTAACACTTGTAGTTCTGTTTTTATTTCTGATACGGTATCATGAATAAAAGTTACTCTTGCATCACTTGCGTTGTCAAGTTTGTCAAGGATGGAAGTGTCAAAAATAAAGATAGGCTGAACATCGGAATGCTTTTTTAGAGCAAAGTAAAGTGCAGCATTGTCGTGAAGTCTTAAATCTCTACGAAACCAAAAAAGGACCATTGTAATTGTTTTCATTCAAAACAATTACTTCAAGAAAATGTTTATAAGATTTTGAAATCAGTACGTCTATTCTTTGCTCTATTGGCATCAGAATCATTTTTTACCTTAGGTTTTGTTTCTCCATATCCTTTAAATTTCATTCGAGAAGCAGGGATGCCATTTTGAGCAAGATATTCAAAAACAGTAAAGGCTCTATCTTGAGATAGTGCTAAGTTTTCTGCATCACCACCTAAATCATCTGTATGACCTTGAATTTCAATAATAATTTTAGGGTTGTCCTTAAGCCAACCGGCAAATCCTTTCAAAACTAATTCAGATTTTTTACTCAATTCACTACTATTTGTTTTGTAGTAAATATCATTAATAGTATGAGTGCTTCCTTTTTTGATACTTTTAATTTCGAGTTCTTCATCTTTGATGAAAGTTTCACTGGAAGATTCTTTAGCAATGAGTTTAGATTGATAGGCTTTACCTTCTTTTTTTACTTCAAGTAAAGCATCTTGTTTTCCGTCTCCAATGTTGGCAACAGCGACATATGATCCATTGTTCTGGATTTTAATTTCTTGCTTTTGAGTTGTCCCATCTTCAAATCTAACTTCTAATTCCGCATCTTTAACATCGGCAATGTTTTCTGTTGAGATTTGCCCTTTCATTAATACAACTTTATCAGGTCTGGCTTCCTTAGGCATTAAGAAGTAGAAAATATCTTTTTTACCAATACCACCTTTTGTTTGGTCGGATGAAAAATAGCCGTAATTTCCATCTGTACTTACTATTAAAGCTTCTTCGTCTCCGGGTGTATTAATAGGGTAACCAATATTTTTGGGTTTGGACCATTCTCCAGTTTTTTTGTCTTGTCTAGAATAGAATATATCAAACCCTCCTGCACCCAATCTACCTGCTTGACTTTCCGAAACAAAATACAATGTTCTGCTGTCACAATGTAAATAAGGAGCTTTATCACTTCCAGAAGAATTAATAACTGGTCCCATGTTTTTAGCAGGTCCCCAATTTCCGTCTTCATCTCGTTCGGAATAGTATAAGTCCATCAAACCATATCCTCCTTGTCTAGCACTTGCAAAATACAAAGTGTTTCCATCTGCACTCAATGAAGGTTGTGCTTCCCATGTTTTAGTGCCATTGATATTTGGTCCAAGATTCTCTAGTTCGGACCATATATATTTTTTCTTTTCATTGATTGTTTGAATTTCGTATTTGGTCACAAATAAATCACAATTCCAGTAATCTGCTTCTTTAGAACATGCGCAGATATACATTTCTTTATTATCTATTGAAATAGATGCTCCTCCATATTTTGGACCAAGATTGAACGGTGCTGCTAATTTTTCACCAGACGAAAAATCTGATTTAGCATTGTCTCTTGTACTTTGAGAAAATTCTTGAATGGTTTGTGTCATGATGTCACCTTTTCCTTTGTATTCATATTCTCTGGTGTAGAATATTAATTCATTATCAGGAGAGATAATGGGAAGGTATTCATCTTTGTCTGCAGAAGATACATTTTTAACTAAAACTGGGTTAAAAGAAACTTTATCTTTTGTAAAATAATTACAATAAAAATCAGCCTCGTCTATTACTTCTTTTACATCTGTAATTTGTTGATCATATTTTCTACTGAATTTTTTTTCGTCATCCGATTTAAATGCTAAGAATTTTTTAAAATATTTTAATGCATCGCAATCATTTTGCTCTGAGTAGAAAATTAAACCTAAGTTGTAATAAACATCTGCATGATAATCTGGGCAAGTTTCACTTAACATTAAGTAGTACTTTTTTGGAATCTCATAAGAGTTGCCATTCATTTTGGCGCGTCTAAAAGTTTCATCTGCCATATTCCACATACATGGAGCACAGTCTTCATTTTCTTCTAGGATGTTTTTAAGTGCAGTGATTCTTTTGACGTAATCGTTCTTTTTTTTATCATTGGCAATTTCCCATAATTTAGCCAGTTTTTTATCTGTGGGAGGAACGCAATTGGGATCTACTTCTTCATCGTCTTGACCAAACGTGTGGTATGGTAAAACAATAGTTGAAATGGAGATAAGAAGAAGTAGCGTAAAAATATGTCTCATATAATTTTCAATCTTGAATTAATGTGTTACACACAAGAACCCTACCATACGGATTTACTATGTGTGGGTTTCGATTTTAGTTATATAATTGTAAATAAACCAATTGTTACATAAAGATTGTACTTACCCTGTGATTTCAGTCCAAGTTTGAGTCATCTACTTGACTTACTCTTTCTAAGTTTGATTCTGGAGTTATGTTAAGTTCGTTCTCAGAACTTGCAATAACCGTAGCGACCGTAGCGTCACCAGTAACGTTTACCACAGTTCTACACATGTCTAGAATTCTATCAACCGCGAAAATCATAACCACCCATTCTGCATTTAATCCAACGCTTGTCAAGACAATCATTAACATTACTAATCCTGCACTTGGTACCGCAGCAGAACCAATAGATGCCATAATGGCCAACAACATAATTTCCATCTGAGCACCAAAACTCAACTCTATCAAATGAATTTGGGCCAAGAAAATGGCGGCAACAGCTTGGTATAAACTTGTCCCATCCATATTTACAGTTGCGCCAATTGGAAGAACAAAACTTGTTACTTCTTTTGAAACACCAATTCTATCTCTTACACATTCAATGGTTACAGGTAACGTAGCAGCACTTGAACTTGTTGAAAATGCCAAGAACTGCGCTGGGCTTATTCTTTTGAAGAAACTTCCGTATGACATTGGATTTCCATTCTTTTTGGTTACCAATAACATAATTGAAGGATAAATCACAAAAATCATCAATCCTAGGCCAACTAGAACTACTGCGCTATACCCTAATAGTGAGGATAATGTTTCCCATAGTTTAATTGGGTCATCTTTGGCCAATTCCGAGAAATTACCTGCTAACAAGGCAAAGACAAAATATGGGGATGCTTGCATGATAATGTCCACCATTTTCAGAAAAACATCATTAATACCGCCTATCATATTATTTACAGGTTGAGAAGAAATGGGAGGAATCATTAGTAATGAAATACCGAAAAGTACACCAAAGAAAATAATTTGAAGCATGTTCTTTGTGTCTGTCAAAGCTCCAAATATATTGGTTGGGACTACGTCAACTAAAAATTGAAGTGGTCTTTCATCCTTTTGCTGAGCTAGCGTTGATTTTTTCTTTTGAAGGCTTGCATCTTTAGCATTGCTTTCTTTGTCTTTTTGATAGTTTTCTTTTGCAAGTATAACTTGATTTGCATACTCAGGATTGGTCAGAAACGATTTGTTATCTACCAAAGGTGTTTCTGTTTCGAGCGCCCATAACTCGTATTTAATCCTATTTTCTACTAATTGTTCTTGAGGTAATGCCCTGCCAGGCTTAATTACGTTTACTAAAGTAAGACCTAATCCTACTGCAAAAATTGTCGTTACAAGGTATACTCCCAAAGTTTTGAACCCAACTTTACCTAACTTGGTAATGTCTTTTAAATCTGCCACACCTTTAATGATAGAAAACAATACAAGAGGTACTGCAATCATCTTCAAAAGGTTTATGAAAATCTTCCCAAAAGGATCAATCCAATTTAGTGTAAACTCAGACCAACCAGCAAAACTTGAGATGGTAGCCCAAATGATTCCTAGTAATAGTCCAATGATGATTTTCCAATGTAAAGCCAGTTTCATACGTGTCAATTTATACTTGCGAAACTACTAAAAATAAAAGCATAAAAAAAGCGAGTTGATTACAATAACCAACTCGCTTTTTACTTTGTATTAAATTATACTTTTATCTAAACAATGATATAGAGCCACTGTGTTTTTCTCCGTTTACTTCCATGATAAACATGTAAGTGCCTTCTGGACAAACTTCTCCAACTGTGGTGTGTCCATCCCATTGAAGATTGTTTCCTGTACTAGTAAACATCAATTGCCCCCATCTGTTATAGATGTTTAAATCTACACATTCATATATTTTCCCTGGTACAACAATTCTGAAATGGTCATTATCACCATCACCGTTTGGCGTAAATACATTAGGTATTCTTAGTGTAAAATAATCTTCATAACTCAAAGGTGTATCTGAATTAGTTACAGTAGTTACACATCCATTTGAATTTGTTACTGTCAACGAAGTATTAAATTCTGTACCGTAAGGGAATGAATGTGTTGTGTTTTCTTCTGTATCAGTTTCACCGTCAAAGAAGTCCCATAGGAAAGTTTCACCATCTATACTCGTATTGGTAAATGTCACAAAGACATTTTCACAAGCGGGCTCTATTTCCCAATCAAAGGAAGCAGTCGGAGCATCGTAAATTGTTATGATAACACTATCTTGATCTTGACAGCCTCCAATATTTGTAACGGAAACAAAATAAGTTGTTGTAATGCTTGGTGTCGCAATAGGATTGGCAATATTCGGGTCAGATAGATCTGTAATTGGTGACCAATTATAAGCATTAGCAGGTGAGCCAAATACATTCATTTGAACAGCTTCACCAATACATACCGCTGTGTCAGGTGAGGTATAAATTCTAAATACGTTCACTTGCACTGAATCAGAGTTTATACAAGAATTTGAATCTACACCTACTACAATATATAAAGTAGAACTGTCTGGTGTTGCTATTGGTGTGGCAGATAGATTATCGTCAAGGCTAATAGCAGGATTCCAAGTGTAAGTTTGTGCACCTGTTGCGTTTAGGTTAGCACTTCCTCCAATGCAAATATCCTCATCGTTTCCAGCAAAAACGGTTGGCAATGGATTAACTATCACAATAACGGTATCACTGTTTGAACAAACATTATTGTCAATTCCTGTTACAATATATTCTGTTGTGTCACTTGGTCCAGCCATTGGGTTATCAATTGCAGGATTAGACAGTCCAACTGTTGGAGTCCAATTATATGTTGCTGCACCGCTTGCTTGTAGCTGAGCGGAGTCACCAATACATATTTGTACATCGTTACCAGCAGTTACATTTGGCAATGCGTTAATAGCAACTTCTACCGAATCTATATTTTCACAAAGATTCAAATCTGTTCCAGTAACATAATACATGGTGGTTACAGTATTAAAAACTAAAGGATTTGAAATGCTTGCATCATTCATAGTAGCCATAGGTGTCCATGAATAAGTGTTTGCTCCCGTAGCGTTTATTTGAATGGTGTCATTTATACAAATAGCGATATTCTGACCGGCATCCACAATAGGCAAAGGGTTGACTACTATTCTAACCGTGTCAGTATTTATACAATTGTTGGCATCTGTTCCAGTTACAACATAATCAGTTGTAGTTGAAGGATCTGCGATTGGATTATCAATATTAGGATCAGTTAGACTATCAATTGGAGACCATGAGTAACTTACCGCACCTGTAACTGTTAATTGAGATGTTTCACCAACACAGATAGTATCATTCAGACCAGCGTCAATAATCGGCAAAGCATTAACAGTTATTTCCACAGTATCGCTTGAAGTACACCCAAAAGCATCAGTTCCAGTTACATTATATTCGGTTGTAATTGTAGGATAGACTTCAGGGTTAGCAATTAATGAATCAGAAAGTGTAATTTGTTGATTCCAAACATAGGAGTCAGCACCTGTTGCTAATAATTGCAATGTGTCATTAATACAAATTGCTGCGTCACTACCTGCAAATACAGCTGGAGGAGTTCTTATTGTAATTAAAACAGAATCTAATCCATTACAAGTATCGTTACTAGTGCTTAAATAGAACATAGTAGTTGTAGTTGGGAATGCTAAAGGATTAGCAGCGTTAGCATCACTTACCAATGCGGCTGGTGACCACAAGTATGTTGTCAATGCGGCAGGTGAGGAAGGATTCCCACCAATCGTAATGGTATCTCCTGGGCATATTGTTGTGTCTACTCCTGCATCTGTTGGTACTTCGTCAAAAACAGTTACAAAAACAGTGTCAGAACTACTACATAGATTAACATCAGTTACAGTTAGAATGTATTCCGTATCAACAGCGGGATTGATAATAGGAGTGAAAATATTAGGATCACTTAGCCCTGAACTTGGTGTCCAAACTGGTGTTCCTGTTCCAGAACCATCTAATGTCTCTGTAGCTGTGGAACCTCCATTACTTGTACTGATGCAAATACCTTTGTCTGCACCGGCATCCACAGTAGGATTAGGATTTACTGTTACTGTTACAGAGTCAATAGCAGCACACCCAAGAGCATCGGAACCAGTTACAAAATATTCTTGTGTAGAACTTGGAGATACCAATGGGTCAGCAATATTTACATCACTGATGTTGACATTAGGTGTCCAAGCATAATTCGCGGCTCCTGTTGCTGTAAGCTGAATGGTGTCACCTTGACAAAGAGAAACTGCTGCGCCTGCATCCACGATTGGTGTTACACCAACTGTTACGTTTACTTCGCTTGTGTCGGAACAAACACCAGTATATCCAATTACAGTATAAAGTGTAGTAGTGGAAGGACATGCGGTTGGGTTTGCCAAAGTAGAATCGTTCAGTGAAATATTTGGTCCCCATGCGTAAGTTGTTGCTCCACTAGCGGATAATAAAGCACAATCACCTTCACAAATTGTAGTATCATTGCTCATATCTAATGTAAATGCTTGCGATACTGTTATTGTTACCGTGTCTGCATCTATACATCCATTACCATCAGTTACTTCTAAAATATAATCAGTAGTTGAGGTGGGCGAGGCATAAGGAACTAGTGATAAAGGGTCTGAAAGCCCTGTAGTTGGTGACCATGTAAAAGTTCCACCTCCAATTGTTGCTTGTAATTGTAATGAATCGCTAGAGCAAATTGTAGAATCTGGTCCTGCATCCAATATGGGAGAATTTACAAATACCATTACGGAGTCTACGCCAAAGCATCCACCTCCAATATCTATGGTAAGGAAGTATTCTGTTGTGTCATTAGGATGGACGGAAGGATTTAAAGTATTACCATTAATGATTGATCCAACCGGAGTCCATGTAGCAGTGTATCCTGGACCAGCGGTAGTGCTGCCATTTAAAGCAATAGTGTCTCCGTTGCATAAATCTACATTTGGACCTGCCTCTACGGAAGGTGAAGGAGTAATTGTTGTTTGATATTCAATTGATTCGGAAGTACATCCAAATTGATTAGTTGCAGAAACACTAATACTTGCCGCTCCTATTGATGTCCATTCAATATCGACTGAATTGCCATTGTCAGCAACTATGTTACCACCAGTGACTGACCAATTGGCTGTGTAAGTAGGTTCTGCTAATGTAGCTGTGTAAGTTTCTGTTGCAAATTGACAAATAACATCTAAACCAGTAATATTTGTAGGTGGCTGCACAGGGTCAACAAATATTTCGTAAACATTGTTTCCTGCATTTGGAGGGCAACCATTATCTCTTGCTGAAATTTGAAATTGATAGGGTGCTGTTCTTGCTTGCCCACAGGCTGTAGCCCAGCAAAAATCTGCACTTGCAATATCAAGTCCCGTTGCTGGAGAGGTAATAGTTGCAGGAGGATTGGTAAGCGTAGCATCAAATATAGCGCCTGATGAAGTAATGGTAACACTATCACCATTGGGATCATTATAGCCATATGTAAAACATAGTGTTTCTCCTTCTTCTACATGAAATACATCCAGTGTTGTGCCTAAATTAGGGTCAATCACAGGTGCGGGATTTGGTGGACAATTTAGAACTAAGAGTTGTAAGTCTCTTCTTGTGATGCCGATTAGATTCCCATTTCTAAACTCTCTAATTTCAATAGCAACAACATAATCCCCTGCTGATGGCGGATAATAGGTAGTAAGTCCCGTTGAAGCTCCAATACTTGTATAGCCTCCAGCGCCAAAAGGTTGTGCAGTAGAATATCCACCTGCATAATTTACGGGGTCAATTGGAAAAACTAAAAATGGTTGTTGAGGTGCAGGTGCTGGGTTACCATTGTTTGCTTCTCCATCATAAGGTGTTACAAAACTAAATGTTAATAAATCTCCATCAGGATCATATGCAGAGTTAAGTATTGTTGTTGTGTCACCAACACAAAGGAAGGGTACTGGATCATCTGTAAAAACTGGAGATGAGTTATTTAAAAGTGGTGGTGACATATACGCGTAAAATGCCATTGATTCACTTGGAACTAAATTTACAATAGAACCGTTTCGGCAACATCTTTCATAAACAAGGTGATATCCATTGAAGTTCAAAGGAAGATTTACAAACCCTTCATAAACACCTTTGTTGATGCAGGTGTTAGCACCTATACTGCAACTACTAGGTTGATCTGGCTCAATAATTTGAGTGCTAATCAAGTTGAGTTGCAAATCCATTAAAAAGTTTTTATTCCCTCCGCCCGTGGGGTCATTAGAAAGATCATGTTCGTAAATACCTATAGGTTGAATTGGGTCTTCTGGATTTGGTATTTGCGATGTAGGACCGCAATCTGTATAAGTAGTAAGAATTACTTTGTATCTGTAAAGATTTCCTACTTTTCCAATGTATTCGTATCCAATGTTTCCTCCCACGAGGTGAGTAGCATGAGCAGAAAGAATTGTAACGAATACAAGTCCAAAAGTAAGAAGTGATTTGAATAAATTCATCAAGTGTTAATTATTTTAATAATACTTTTTCTACAATTTTATTTCCTTTATCGTCAGTGATTTCAACCAAATATTGCCCCTTAGTAAATGCCGATAAATCAATGTTGTTAATTTGATTTGAGTTTATGTTTTTTCTTGTGTATATCGTCTGACCAACAATGTTATGAACAGTTATTTCCTGAATTAATTCATCAGACTTAATAGATAATAGTCCTTCAGAAGGATTCGGAAATATAGAAACATCAAATGGAGATAAACTATTTACTTTTAAATTGTTTTCAATGTAAACCCCATAATCTTCAGTTTGACCTCTTAAATGGTTGGCACAACCGTCTAGAGTAGCTCCTAATTCATCTGATGATATTCTCATTCTTAAGTAGGTGTCGAACACAATCCCAGTAGTTGGAATAGAAATGTTGGCGCTTGGGTTATAGGCGTTCAACTCATTGAAAATTCTTTCAGAAACCTCAAAAATACCATCGTTGTTAAAGTCAATCCATGCTTTAGTATCTTGTGGATTTTGATCACCAGTTCTAACGTAAAGATTGTAATTTCCTCCAGCTTCCAAGATAGTATTGTTGTCACATGAATAATCTTGATATCCATCTTCTGCATCATCAGAGCTTTTATTAATGTCGTTTACCGTAACCGTGTAAATTCCATAGCCACAGCAATAACCTAAGGTGCTAGGGGAGCAAGAGGCATCTGTCAAGTTTTTTTCTGAATCAACAGTTATTAAGTTGGTATGAGTAATAGTGTCAGACCCATATGCATTTGTAGCGATTAATCTAACGGTGTAAATTCCGTCTGTGGTGTAGGTATGTGTAGGGTTCTTAGCAACGCTAGTTCCTCCGTCACCAAAATCCCAAGCCCATCCATAAGGTATGTTTGTGGATAAATCAGTGAATGAAACTTCTCCGTTACAAGTAGTTAAGTTGTTTGCTTCAAAATCAGCTTCTGGCTTAATCATTAATTGTTCTACAAAAATGGTATAATCTTCACATTGACCGTAAACTGGGTCAGTACAAGGAGTAGGGATTGCGTTGAGGTCATAATCAGCAATGACTCTCATTCTTAATGCGGTATTAAGAACTGCTGTTGAAGGTATTGTTACTGTTTCGGATGTGGTAAGGGCACTCGTGCTTGAAGCTATCATTTCTGTTGTATTGTTAAATACACCATCATTATTCCAATCGATCCAAGCAACACAATTGTGAGTGGTAGGAGTCATATGGTCCGCAGTGAAGTTGTATGATTGACCTGCATATACTGTGGTTTGATCGCAAGTAAAATCAGAATAGCCTTCTGAAGCATCTCCTGAAACTTTATTTAAAGTATTGAAAGTAACATTCGTTATGCCAAAAAACTGGCTTCCATCTGTTGTTATAGGTGTACAATTAGCAGGAACTGGAGAGTTGCCAGATAGATTGATGATTATATAATTTGTTTTAGTTTCACTATCCGTACCAAATGCATTGGTGGTAGTAAGAGTGACTGTATATGTTCCGGAAGTTAGGTACGTGTGCGTAGGATTTTGTGCAGTACTTGTGGTGCCATCTCCAAAATCCCAAGACCAAGATGTAGGGGCGTTTGATGAATGATCGAAGAATGTAATATCTCCAGAGCAAGATGAGGTAGTACTTGCATTAAAATCAGAAACTGGAGGTGAGGATGGGGCGCTCCATTGGAATGTGATGTTAGGTCTTGAATTTGAAGATGAGTTGGGGGTTGTGACACTACAAACTCCTTGTGCATCTTGGCGGTCATATATCACCATGTTGTTGGTTGTAGTAGTGAAAAATGTACGTGCATTATTCGTAAAACCCAAATTATTGAAGCAGGTTTCTATAATTAAATTTGATATTCCGTCCCAATTGTAAGGTGAAGTAAAAGTATGAACATTGCTACCAGTTACATCTGTATATGATGTAGGTCCGTACACTTGGGTTAATCCGGTTTGAAAACTTGAATTAAATTGAAATTGATTAAGAGTAGTGGTACCAATTTTAATAGAGAAATCTGTTAAAGGAGATCCATTTGCTTGATCTACATCAAAAGCTAGACTGCTTATATCTCCAGCGGTCATTCCTGCTGCATTTAATTCTGCTGCAGTAATTATAATTTGATGCTTTGCACCTTGATACCAATTGCCATAAGGTGCTGGATAGTTTGTGTTGCTATTTGATTGTGTTCCGTTTCCAATTGTAATTGAGGTTTGACTAAAGGAACTGATGGTAATTAGAAATAGAAAGAAAAGTAAGTAAATATGCTTCATATTAATGTTTTGTATTGTGACGTATTTATTCGTGAAAACGTTGTTAACTCTTTTAGTAATAATTCAGTAAAGTTAAAAAAGTTGCTTAGGATAGGTGTATTTTTTGATATAGATTATTTAACGGCTCTTTATATATTTTATGGGCACCAATAAAGTCGGTAAATTCTATTGAAATTTCTGTTTTTTGCAATCTTTTTTTTAAAAGTTCAATTTGTTCCACATTGTAAAACTGATCGTTATTGCCAAAAAGTATTTGAATTGGATTTGGAATCAAGTTTTTTAATGATAAAACCTCTATGTCATCTGGGAATACGGCAGCCCAAAGTACTAAATTGTTAAATTTATAACGAGAATTAGCAATCCATCTTGAAACTGTGGCGCCACCTTGAGAAAAACCTAAAGCAGATAGTTTTATATTAGAGGGAAGAGATAGAGAGTCAATTACTTGGTCTAGGTATAGTACATAGTCGTCAATGTCATTTTGTCGATCTACTTTTGTCATCCAAGATGCAACTACATTTCCAGAAAATCCATTCCAATAAAATCTACTTAGTCCTTCGGGTGCAATTATCACCGTGTTTTTTAAATCAAAAGGTTCAAACCATTTTAGAAAATAATTAGCTAGTTGTGCGTAACCATGACAAGCAATTAAGACATCTGTTGTTGCTGGGGTTATTTCTCCTAGTTGAAAGTATCTTGCTGTTTTGGTGATTTTTATATCTACTTGTTTCATTTTGACTTGAACTATATTTACGTTTTAGTTTTGTGCAGGTGTAGTTTATTTGTAAATTTACTACAAAACTTAAAAGTAGGAATTTATGAAGTACTTAAAGTATACATGGACATTTTTGGCGATTCTGATTGCCTGCCTAGGTTTGATTTATGATGGGATATATACATGGCTATTGGTGATATATGCTTTTGTTTTTATACCTATACTCGAGTTATTTATGTCTGGTTCGGAAAGGAATTTAACAAAGGAGGAAGAAGCAGTAGTATTAAATGATAGGGTTTTTGATTGGTTGGTTTATTTGGTAGTACCACTTCAGTATTTGTTATTGATTTTGTTTTGTATTTCTGTTCAAAGAGATTTGCAAGCATATGAACTGATAGGAAAGGTTATCACTTTTGGATTAGCATGTGGTGTTTATGGAATTAATGTTGCGCATGAATTGGGGCATAGGATAAAAAAGTATGAGCAATGGATGGCTAAAAGTCTTTTATTAACTTCTCAGTATATGCATTTTTTTATTGAGCACAATAGAGGACATCATAAAAATGTAAGTACTGATGAAGATCCTGCTTCATCAAGATTAGGGGAGCCAATTTATGCTTTTTGGATAAGAAGTATTTATGGGAGTTTTATTTCGGCTTGGAAGTTGGAAAACTTTAGATTAGGAAAGTTAGGTAGGCATTGGTTGAGTTGGAAGAATGAAATGATTTGGTATCAAATTATTCAATTAGGGTTACTAATAAGTATTGGATTAATTTTTAATTGGAGAACGATGCTTTTGTATTGGTGCAGTGCAATAGTTGGGTTTTTACTTTTGGAAACTGTAAATTACATTGAGCATTACGGCCTGAAAAGACATAAAAAGGGAAATTCCTTTGAGAAAGTCTTACCAGTACATAGTTGGAATAGTAATCATCCAATAGGTCGTGGAGTACTTTTTGAATTGAGCAGACACAGTGATCATCACTTTAGAGCTAATAGAAAATATCAAATCTTAAGAAGTCACGAAGCAGCACCACAGATGCCTACTGGGTATCCAGGAATGATGGTTTTGTCATTGTTTCCACCTTTATGGTTCAGGGTTATGAATCCTAGGGTGGAAAGTCTTAAAGAAAAGTATAATTCAAAGTTGACATAGAAGTTTTACCTGTTAAGTTGTAGGGAAGTTGTGAAAGAGTTTTCATTCATTTCTACAGTAACAAAATAAACACCTTCGGGAGCGTCTTTTCCTTTGATCTTTCCGTCCCACCCAAGTGGAACATTGTTATTGTAAACCATCTGTCCCCATCTGTTATATATTGTAATGGTTGGGCACATTTTAAATTCGTCCGGTATAGCTAGTGTGTATACATCATTGTTGCCATCATCATTTGGAGTGAATACATTGGGTAATATCATTTCAAAATATTCCATAATATCTCCGTTTGACAAGTTAAAAGAAGAATTAGTTATACAGCCATTGTTATTAAATGTATTTGTAATAACTGAAGTTTCATTATACTTAATCAAGTAATTAAATGTGTTTTCTATTCCTTCATTGCTTGGACTTACCCATTGATTTTCACCATAATTCTCCATATTGGTAAATTCAAATAATTTACCGTCACAGTTAAAACTAGAATCTATTTCTATGATTGGATTGATATACTCATTAGTGTTGACTGTAGTTAGAACAGTGTCTCTGCATCCATCTGTACTAGTTCCTATTAAAGTTAAGTCAAATGTGTTATTGGCAACATAATTAACAGTGTCAGTTGTAGCAAACATGCTATTATCAATATACCAAACAAATGTAGCAGTACCTTCACCTACAAAAATATTATTATCTCCAATACAAACGCTATCAGGTCCAAGAATAGAAATGCTGGGTAGTTGAATGGGAGTGATGTTGAATGAGGTATCGCTAGCGCATTGAAAATAATCTGTGGCCGTGACTTGCAATGAGTTATTTTGATCAACAATATACCAAAACAAACTATCGTGTTCATTCACGGTAGGAACATTGGACCATTCATAATTGAGTCCGCCAGTTACACTAATTAGAACACTGTCTCCAATGCAAATGTCATTTCCTGCTATTAGCACTAGTTCTGGTAATTCTTGAACCACCACAGTTGAAGTATCAGCGTTAATACAACCATTAGCATCTTCACCAAATGCAATAATTGAGTCAGAAGAAGTAGGAAAATAATAAACTGTACTATCATTAATTATAGTAATATCATTACCTATTGGCCAGGTATAGTTTATTCCTCCTGAAATGTTTACGATGGTACTGTCATTAAAACAAATTAGACTATCTGCACTTAGAATAATGGTAGGTAAAGTGTTTACCACAATAGTTGCAGTATCTACACCTGAACAGGTGTCGTTTGTTGCATACACAATAAACTCTTGCGTTATTGTTGGGAAAGCTAAAGGGTTAGCATCGGTAGGATTAACTAAGTTATCTCCGTCCCAAGAAAATGAAGTCCCGTTTGGAGAAGTTGGATTGCCTCCAATAGCGATTGTATCTCCTAAACAAATAGTTTTAGTAGGTCCAGCATTTGTTGGTACATTCGCATTAGAATATACAACCACTGTATCAAAGTTAGTGCATGAGTTTAGGTCTGTATAAGTAAGTGTAAATTCCACCGTGTCTTCTATGCTTCCCGAAGGATTACTAACTGTAGCATCTTGTAGTATTAGAGCAGGTGACCAATTAAAAGATAGGTCCTGAGAAGTAGTATCTCCAATTGTAAAAGTACTACCTGGACAAACCCAACTATCGTTACCAGCATCAAAAGAAGGCAACGGATGTGTAATAAAATGCAACGTGTCAGCATTAGCGCACATGTTGAGGTCTGTGTATACTGCAGTGATTGTATAATTACCATCTACAATGTTGGTCTCAGTAAAATTAGAACTTACAATAGAACTAACTAAAGTATCTTGAAAATACCAAAGCACATCTACAATTGGCATGGTAGACCAAGAAGTGGTTTCGTTGACACAATTTTCAGTGGGACCTGAGATTTCTATTAAAGGAAGTTCATTTACTTGTATTTCAATTGAATCCATTACGGAACAATTATCATTGTTAGTTGCAGTTGCATAGAACATCTGGCTGTTTTGTGGGTATACAAGGGGATTACTACTTAAAGAATCGGATAAAAAGGCCTGAGAACTCCAGTTAATGACACCATTTGAGTTAACCACAACCGGAATACTATCACCATAGCAAATACTTGTATCTTGAGGCATTACGAGTGACGGCAGTGTACTGACAATTATCTGAATAGAATCTATTATTTTACAATTGAAACTATTTGTGATTTCCAATGGAAAGTAGGTGCTTAAAGTATTCGAAAAAATTGGTATTAGTGGATCTGAAGCATCAATGTAAGGTTGGTTATTCCAGTTCAAAGCATCGAATGAGTTGAATGTTAAGGATAGTTCACTTCCCCAACAAACCAATGAGTCATAAAGGAATGTTGTGTCAGGTAAAGGATTTATTGTAATCAAAACACTATCTGTTGCTAGGCAGCCGAGCGCATCTGTTACTTCCATATAATAGGTTGTTGTAGTGGTAGGATTTACATAGACACTATCTCCATTTATCCCAATGGTATTCATATTTAATCCAGACCATTGATAACTAACATTATTTGGGGATGAAGCGACAAGAATTATACTATCATTGAAACAAATAGAAGTGTCTGTTCTTACAGAAACAGTTGGTAATGCATTTGTCAAAATATTGACGCTATCTATATTGACGCATCCATTTTCATCAGTAACTTGAAGAATGAAGGTAGTATCAGTCAAGTTTGAAAAGTGGGGGTGTAGCATGGTACTGTCTGATACTAAATTTGGCCACCAAGCATATTCGGGATTTAACGCATTAGTAGAAGCATCAGACTGAATTGAACTACCATAACAGAAACTTGTGTCGGTTCCTGCGTCTACGAATGGCAAGGCATTTACAACAATTTGTACACTATCGGAGAAAGTACAATTATTGGTGTCTGAAACATTGAATTTAAATATTTCACTTTGAATAGGTAATACATTTAATTCATTTGTTACCGTATCCGATATGACGGTGTTATTGGTTAGCCATGTGCTAACGATTGCTCCATCTAATTGAATGTTGAGAGAGTCGTTTTTACACAGAACAGTATCTCCTATGATTGAGTAAATAGGAGGCGAGAATACTTCCACTTCAATTGTATCTGATTTTACACATCCAAATTCGTTAATCGCATTGACAATGAAATTTTCAGAATTAGCCAGACTGAGGTTTACGGTATCTGCATTTGTATCCATAATGGCGGGGTTGGCATTCCAATAAAGTGAGTCGGTAGACTGAGCAATAAGTTGAAGCAGTTGATCATGGCAAATGGCAGTATCAACAGTAGTTTCTATTATAGGCAGAGGTTGAACAAAAACGGAGTCGATAATTGAGAATTCACAATTTTTACTATTCGTAGCAAAGAATTCAAAGTTGTGCCATTCTGAATTACTTGCTTGAAAACTTAATGTATCCGCAATTATAGAATCTCCACTTGGATTAATCCACCCAAATGCTGAATATGTGTTTGTAAAAACTGAATCAATATACACCTCAATAGAATCATTAATACAAAGGTTCCCATTTTCTATAGTTGGAAATATTGTATTAAATGATAAGGAGTCAACTTTAATATTGGATTGAGAAATACATCCTGTAGCATCTTCATATCGAATCAAATAGGAAGACGCTTCATTACATAAAACATTGGTGTCTATGTAACTCAAAGATAGAGTGGAGTCTAATAATACGAAATTGCCATTTAGTTCTTTGTAAATTTGATAGTAGCCATTGGTAGAACTAAGTATTGGAGAACTCATTGCATTCCAATACAATTCTAATCCAATATTATTTATAATACTATCCTGCAAGAATATAGCGGCTAGTGTATCCGAAGAAGGGCTAGTGAAGGCTCCATTGCATCCAGATGTAGTTTGAATGAAGTAATAAATTGTATCACTGTTGGTTCCAGAACTATTGTGGTAATAGGAGAGTTGATTGTAATCCTGTACTTCATCTATCATGATATAATTGCCATTAAATTGATCACTAGCAAAAACTTGATAGGAGTAAAAAGATGTGTTAGTATCTATAGGTTGTGTCCATGTAATAGTTGCACCATTATTAGCATCAGTAGCAATGCATTTTAATTCAGGCGGTTCAATTGGTGGAGGAGAAAGGACTGTAATGGAAACTGTTCCAATTGTTGTGCCTGGAGTAGGGCAGAAATTGTCCTTAGCAGTGAAAATAAAGTTATACGTATTTGACGTGCTTGCACAAAGTCCATTAGTTGATAGGTGATCACATGATGTTTGCCATTGAAAGTAAAACCCCACAGAATCTTGCCCTTGCAGAAAAGGCAATGGAGGTGGCCCAAGAATAGCACATGGAGGGTTTGAGCAGCCATTGTTGGGGTTCGCAAAATTAGTTCCAAATTGAGATCCACTAGCAGAGATTGTTATTTGTTGATTAATATCATCATTAACAAAATATTGGAAATTTACTAACTCTCCTGCAATAACAGTGTCAGCAAATAGTGTATAAGATCCTGACAAATCTTGAAAGGGGGGAGTGATTTCAGGTTTGTTATTGGTTCCGCATGGAATTACTAGTATTTGTAGTTCTCGATAAACTTCAGAGATTAACACGCCACATCTGTACGAAGCAACTTTTATACAGATAACAAAATTACCTTGAGTGTAACTTGTAAAACTTATTTCACCTGTAGAAGAATTTATTGTTGCTCCTACATTGTTGGCAATTTGAGCGGTAGAAGGTAAGGGACTGTTCTGGCTATAACCTGTTGAAAACAACAAAGGATTTTCTGAATATGTTCCCGAGTAACTATCTAAAGGCTGTCCAAAACTAAACACTAAAGAATCCAAATCTGGATCATAGGCATTATGATTGTAACTAAAACTAGAACCGGCACAGACTATTGTTGAAGGTCTTTCGGAGAAATTTGGTGAAGAATCATAGCATTGTGCTGTATTTTGACCTTGTAAATTAAACATTTTTGCACGCAATGTAAAACCTTGACCTCCAGGGTTTACCAAGTTGCTTATGGCACTGTTTCTGCAGCAATTACTATAGGAGAAAATCCAACCTGCAGCAGGAGGAACACCAGACAATGTAATAGGGGAACTAACAAATATTAACTCTTCAACAGCGCCATTTCCTCCTCCAGTACAGGTGACAGAAACTCCACCTGGACATTGTGGGGAAATGTCATTTCTCGCAATTTGAGTCATTTGAATATTAGTAATAGTTGGATGATTTTTAACATCTAAAAATATGAATGTGAACTGTTCATCTATTCCATTACAATCTCTATAAAGTTTCATGTAAAATTTAAAGCTTCCGTTGCCTAAACATTCCCATGTAATTTCACCACCCATGAGGTGAGAAGCGAAACCAGTAAAACTGCTACTTAGAATTATGAAAAATAAAATTATTTTAGTCATTATTGTATCACAATTTGAGTTATTCTAAATCCGAGTTCACTTTGAATTTTTAACAGGTAAATACCTTTTGCCAATTTGTTATTTTTATAATTTATAATTTTGTTGTTTTTATTTTGAAGTTGAACAATGTCAATAATTTTCCCCAAATTATTATAGATGGTTATTTCTGTAATATTCGTATCACTTTCTATTTGAAATTCTCCTTTGGAAGGATTGGGGTAAAGTTTAAATGAGAATGAATAGTCATTTACTTCACTGGCTATTCCTCCACATATTGTGGTTGGGGAACTAGTTGAAGAACAACCATTTGAAAAAGCAGTTGTTAATGTTACGTTGTAGCAATTAGTATCAGCAAATTGATGAATAGGAGCAGGTGTGTTTGTGGAAGTCCCATCTCCAAAATCCCATAGCCAAGATATTGCTCCCGCAGAAGTAGAGACAAATTGATATTCATTATTGCCATTGTCTGTATGATTAAAACTAGCAATTGAAATATTTGTTGTCACACTTGTTGTAAATGTATCAGAACCGTGAATGTTGGTACTTGTAAGTGTTACTGTATAAGTGCCTGATGCGCTATAAATGTGTGTGGGGTTTTGGAGGGTGCTGGTATTACCATCGCCAAAATCCCACAACCATGATATTGGAGAAAAAGTAGACTCATCAATAAAATTAAAAGTCCCGTTGCAAGGATCGGTAATTGTAAAAGAACCGCTGGCTACCGGAGCTGCGGTTGAGGGTAGAATAGTCACTGAGTAATCTTCAAATTCACCATATTGAAGGTTAGTGCATGGTGTTGGATAGTTGTATCTGTCTACGGCAACTCTCATCCTCAGAGATGTGTTTAGAGTTGCTCCACTAGGTATAGTTACACTTTCTGTAAGTGGATAAGTGCTAGCATATGTAGATACAATTTCTTCTCCTGCATCTGTAAAATAACCGTTGTTATTAAAGTCAATCCAAACTTTTACATAATGATAGTTGGTAGAGTTTGCAGTGTAAATGGTCATGTTGTTAGTTGTATTTTCTATGATGTCTGTAAATTGGCTACAGGCATAATCCTCATAGCTTGAGAACGAATTAGTACTTGCATTATTAATTGTACCATATGAAAAATTGGTGATGTCATATAGGGTATAATTATTTGAATTTCCGGTTAAGTTGCAATTAGGAGGATTTGCGCCACTCACATTAGATACAATTATATTTTTTATTGCAGTATCACAAGATGTGAGATTGCACGCCACAAGTTCAACAGTGTAGAATCCAATAGCATTATATGAATGACTTGGATTTTGTAGTGTGGATGTTGTTCCGTCTCCGAAATCCCACTCCCAAAGCATTGGATTATTGTAACTAGAGTCAGAGAAATTAACGATACCATTACAACTCTGACTGGCAATATCTATTGCAGCACATGGGTCAGATGATACGGTAAAATTAATTATTATGGAGTCTTTAAGTGCAATAGGGTCATTTGTGTTAAGGTATACCAGTTCTTGGTATGTTCCACCTGTTAATCCAACAGAGGAAATAGAAATATCCAATTGAATACTGTCGTTTGGTGTTAATGTTCCAGAACTTGAAGTGTAACTAACATTAGATGTAGACATTAGGTTGCGAAAATAATCAACCATATTAGCGGTTAGCGTAGTTGCATCTGCATTTATATAGTCAAAGTCAAATCCTATTAATCCAACATAACCTTTACCATATTTCATAGTTCCTAAAACAGTTTTTCCTTGAATGCTTAAAAGCGAAGTGTAGTTATTATTGGTTACATTGTATGAATATGTGTAGGCAGGAGCGTTAATAGTGTTTCCAGTATAATTTGTTATTGGGTGAGAAGGGACATCTTTATTTAGAGCGCTACCATTACTGCTTATATTAGTGTAATTCCCATTAAGCATGCCAGCATTAAAAATAAAACCTCCATAAATGTTAGATCCTGCGTAAATAATAGATCCTCCTGCATTAACGAAACTTTTTAGTGTAGGATTCAATGAAGCATAGTAAGAGGAGTAAACACTGGATGAATAAGATATCTCAGGAATGATAACCATATCATAATTATTGATGATGGAAGTGACATCCACTAGGTTTGTTGAGGTTATTTCAGTAAGGTTTATTGATGTAGAACTCGATTGAATGGCATTTTTGAAATTTGTATATTCATCATAAAAGTCCGTTCCCGCTGTAATAGCAAGTACATTTAATTGGTTTGAATTTAATATAATGTTATCCTCAATCTCATAAGATAAATTAACGCCACCATTGTTATAAATCATAATTGGAACTGTTACGCTATCCTCACAAGCTTGAAGATTAATGTTAACTACTCTAGGGTTGATTACTAGTTTTGGTGCGCTAGCGATTTCTGATTGAAGACAAATCGCGTAAAGCGTATCATTACTACTGATCCACAAAGTATCAGTATTTACCCCAATCACTGGGTCGGCCATGCTTACAGAAAGATGCGCTGAATCTCCAGGAAGTATGCTTCCAGCAGTAAAACTAGGTGAATAGTCGGAGGTGCTCCCAGAAATATTAGAAATAACTAAAACATCGCAGCCAGTATTATACAACCAAACTGAATCTGTTTTAATTTCATTTTGCAATGCGTTTCCAAAATCTATACATGAAACTGAACTAGAAATAGTAGGAGATCCCACTATTGTTAATGATACCGGGATAGAAGTATAAGGAGACAAATGGTCATTACTTTCTAGAATAATTGATGAGTTATATGTGCCAGTATTTAATCCGGTAGCAGCTAATGTGACATTAATAAGTGTTGAATCATTCAGAGGCGTGTTTAGCGTGTCAGAACTTGTGATAAGCCATTCAGTGTCGGAAACATTACCAATCTTTATAGCATCCATATGAGTAGTAGCAGTGCTGCCCCACTTATATATGTGCATTTTAGTAAGACTTGAAACAGAAACGTCAAGAAAAGATCGAGTACTTATAAAATCAGTGTTAATGTATAAATCGTAAGTTTTTGAAGTCCAATTGATGTTTTTTAATTCAATATGATACCAAATGTTCGGAAAGTATGGAGCAATGTTTGATTGACCAATTCTGATATAGTTATTAGAAGACATTTCTAAATGAATTAAGCACTTCCCATTGGAATAATAAGGTTGAGATGTTGGTTCTTCACCAATAGTTACCGTATTGCCAAAAGTGTATGCTAAATCAGTTTTTAGACTGAAACTAATATACTCGGGATGTAGGTTGTTTAATTCAGTGCTAATCCCATCAAATTGATTTGACTCTCCATTAATCAGTTCTAATGATGAATGTCCAATTGTAGAGGTTGTAGAGGTAGTCTGTTTTATGTAATTTCCAGAATGTATTGTCCAATTAGAAAGCCCATTTTCAAATGATTCATAGAAATTGTTTGGATTTGAAGCTGAGTTTAGACCATGTACTGAACCGTTTAGTGTTCCTAATCCGGAGTTGTATACCCATAGCGGTATGGTAACTGAATCTTTACAACTATATAATGTTTCTTGAATACTTGATGGAGAATAAGAAATTATAGGAGCACCTACGCCTACGCCATTGATATAGACTACAATTGTGCTATCAGAGTTTATGATTGTTAGACTGTCTGTATAACTAGCAATATTACTTGGTGCAAATGTAATTAGGACCGTGTCTTGTGCGTACGGAGGAATTACAAGAGTATTTGTACTGGTTGTAAAGTCAGCACTAGAGGAGTTGAATCCAGTAATGAATAAAGTGTCACAACCTGTATTGTAAAGAAGAAGGGTATCATTTTTATTTGTACCCATTTGTAACGTGTCAAAGTCTATCAATGAAACATTAGGAGAAATGGCAGATTCTCCATTGATACTTATGAATATAGGAATATACTGATTAGGAAAATTAGGGTCATTTGTAGCCAATTGAAATGAATCAATATAATTACCTGGATACAATAAACTGCCATCAATTGTGTATGGTAGATAAGTTGTGTTTGGCGAAGTTAAGTTGCCTGAATTATTTGCAGTTATCCAATCTTTACCTATGGTAGCAACAAGTTGCACTTTATGCAATCTAACTCCTGAATAGGTAACGTAAGTAGAATTTGTCATTGTTATTTCTGCTTCTCCATCGGCTAGTGAAGAACTAACAATGTTTCCTCCAATTGGAAATACTTGACTAACTTCAGTATAATTAACGGTAGGATTAAAAGTGGCAACAAAATTACCATCAATAAAAATATTACAATATTGATTTGTCGCAGCAAAGCTTCCATTTAAACTAATTTCTAAATAGATTGAATCACTTAGTGGGTTAATTCCACTAAATAAATGAGAAGTCGTTGCGCCTGCTGAAGTATAATTTTGTATGGAAGTTGAGTCATACTTATCGTAGACAGAATTCCAATTATAAACTAAATCTCCGCCACTTTGGTTTTGAATTTGAATGGAATCCTGTACTAAATGTCCACAAGCCATATTAATGATAATTGAATCTTGTGAAGTTATTAATGTTGGAGCAGTTTGAATAGTGATTGTTTGATGCGTTGTGTCTGTAGAGTAGCAATTGTCGGCTATCAATTGAACGTTGTAAGTGCCAGG